>JASFYO010000021.1:0-104914 GCA_045047305.1 Planctomycetota bacterium
GTTCCTTGGCAAACAAAACGCACTGTGCAGGAACCGAGTCCAAAATGATTTCGTTTCTCAAAAAAGGCTTGGGTTTCCTGATGGTTGCCGGGGCCGGTTTGAATAATCCAAGGTAAATCACAGGAGTAAACTTCGCGCAAGCGACGAATCTGTCCGGCCATGATTTGGAATAAACTGGCTCCACTGATGTTTCCGAGTGGAAAGGCTCCCTTTGGGCCTTCAAAGCCGAGCCGCGAAGCCTGTCCACCAGCAACCGTGAGGATGGCCACTCCCCCATCGCGTAAAGCCGATTCGCCTATTTCACGCGCGGACTGCTGCTCTCCGGTTCCATCATGAGTGGAGGGGCTGACCAAGGTCGGTGGCGCAATCTCGGGTACGGAAGACTCCTTCGACCGCCGCAATGCTTTGCGTTGGCGGTCGAACAGTTCCCAATCAATTTGCAATAAATCCGCCGCGAGACGATTTACCGCCTCGGGTCCGATTTGTTCCGCGGGAAGCCAGACTTGGGATAGTCCTCGTGCCTGCAGGGCGGTACGTAGCTCTTCCCTGGAAAACATCGGTTGAAAACCGCTAGTGGTCTTCGGTGTTAATTTTCTCCAAGGCTTCTTCTAGAAGGCTAACGAGGAGATCCAATTTGCGCTCAACCATCAACTGACGCTTGTTGATTTTCTCTACGATTGGAGGTAGCAAGGCCTCCAGGGTGTAGTTGTTAATCATGTTAATCACTTCTGCACGCGATGCATCCGGCAACTTGTGGAAGTGATAATGGTAAGCGTTATCCAACGAATCCTCCGTCAAATCGAGGGCGTCGTTGGTCAGTTCTTTGAGTTGGTCGGCATCATGCTCGACCTTGTAAACTTCTTTGCGAAAGGTTTTGAGGGCTTCTGCGAATTTCTTTTGCACTTGAATTCTCCGCCTGTAAAAACAGGATTAGTCGAAACGTCGGAATGCGAGGCTGACGTTGTGGCCGCCGAATCCTAAGGAATTGGACAGGGCAGCACGAAACGTCTTTTTGCGCGGCTCATTTGGAATGTAATCCAAATCTAAGCCGTTCTCAAGGTCCGGGGTTTCGTAATTTTGGGTCTGAGGGGCGATTCCCCGATGCAGGGAAAGCGCGGTAACGATGGCCTCTACACCGGCGGCAGCGCCGACAAGGTGGCCAATCATGGATTTGGTGGAAGAGATTGCGGTTTTACGAGCGTTCTCTTCACCTAAAGCGAGTTTAATCGCTTTCGTCTCCACCATATCATTTAGCATGGTGGATGTGCCGTGTGCATTGATGTAATCGACCTCAGAAGGGTCGATACCGGCGTCTTTCATCGCCAAGGTCAAAGCAGCGGCAGGACGGTTACCGGTTTGATCCGGGGCCGTAATGTGACCAGCATCATCGGATTGACCGAATCCCGCTAGTTCACAGTAAATTTTGGCACCACGCGCTTGGGCATGTTCAAGTGATTCGATAACTAGAACGCCAGCACCTTCCCCCATGACGAAACCATCACGGTCGCGGTCAAAAGGGCGCGAGGCCCGTTGGATGTCATCGTTGCGCTTAGACAAAGCCTTGACCGAGTTGAATCCGGCGAGGCAAAGTGCGTTGGTGGTGGTTTCTGCCCCGCCGGTGACCATGACGTCGGCACGTCCGGAACGAATCTCTTCGAGAGCCATTCCGATGGCGTGACCGCTAGATGCACACGCGGAGGAGGTGAGGAAACAAGCGCCTTGAAGTCCAAACTCAATCGCGACGTTTGCGGCTAGCGCATTTGCCATGGTATTTGAGATGAAGTAAGGCGTGACTCGACGCGGTCCCGATTCCTCAAGCACTTTGGTTTGGTCCAAGATGCTTTGGATGCCTCCTATACCGGTACCAAGAATGGCGCCGGCACGCGTGGAGTCGATGGAGTTGGAGTCTAGGCCGGAATCAGCCCAGGCTTCTTTCGCTGCGACCACCCCGACTTGACTGAACGGATCCATCCGACGCAACTGTAGCCTCGTGAAGTGATCTTCGGGAATGTAAATACATCCACGTACTTCAGCGGCAAAGTGCGTTCCAAAGGCGCTGGTGTCCCAGCGTTCAATCATGCGGAATCCGGTTTCACCTTCGAGCATTTTGTCGAAAGTTAAGGGTGCGCCAATCCCCAAGGGAGTTAGCGCACCCATTCCGGTGATGACGACGGTACGTGCCTTTTTAGACATAATTACGCGAGTCTTGCAACCGGTCTCGGCCGAAGCCTAAACCCTTAGCCGGAAACCTTTCCGGAGATGTAGGAAATTGCGTTCCCTACGGTCTGGATTTTTTCAGCATCTTCATCTGGGATGGTGATGTCGAAAGCGCTTTCGAATTCCATGACCAGCTCGACGGTGTCAAGGCTGTCGGCGCCTAGGTCATTGATGAAGCTGGTTTCAGGGGCAAGCTTGTCGCGCGATGCACCCATGTGTTCGCAGACAATCTCGTAGATCTTTTCTTCGATGTCAGTCACGATTCTGATCGGAGGGTTCTTCAGGTTTTGCTGCTGAGCAGCGGGGAAAGGACGGCTTCGTGCCGCCCGACGTTAATTGTACTTGTACGACTAGCCGAGGGAAAGGCCTCCGTCGACTAACATCACTTGGCCAGTGATATAGGAGCCGTCGGAGCTTTGCAGGAAGCGTACGGCTCCGGCAATGTCTTGGCCGCTTCCTGGGCGTCCAAGTGCGATTTTTTGCCTCATGGCGTCCTGAGCGGCCTCAGGGAGGTCGGAGGTCATGTCTGTATCGATGAAACCAGGCGCAACCACATTGACGGTGATCCCACGGCCACCAAGTTCAATTGCGGCGGATCGCGCCATGCCGTGGAGCCCAGCTTTGGCTGCGCAATAGTTGGCTTGGCCCGGATTGCCTATTGCGGCAACCACCGACCCAATAAATACAATGCTCCCAGCACGCTGCTTCATCATCGGTTTGGTTACAGCCTTTAGGAAATGAAAGCTTCCCTTTAGGTTGACGTCGATGACCTGGTCAAACTGTTCTTCGGTCATCCGCAGCAGAAGATTATCTTTGGTGATGCCCGCGTTGGCGACAAGGCCATCAATCCCGCCCCAAGTGTCGACTACTGCCTTGACCGCGTCGGTGGCAGTGGAAGCCTGAGCGATATCCCCTTCCAATGGCAAGGACTCAGCGCCCGCGGCGGCAATCGCGGCGCAGGTTTCTTCAAGATTGCCCAAGCGCGTAGCAAGAACGGCAACTTTCGCCCCATGCTTTGCGAGATCGATGGCGATGGCTTGCCCGATTCCGCGCGATGCGCCGGTGACCAGGATGCGTTTGTTCTTGAGATCGTGCATTAGGAGGTACTTTGCAGAAGGGCTTCGAGAGAGGTTTGGTCTTTTAGGCTCAAGACTTGAGTGCCCGGAGCGATTTTTTTAGCCATCGCACCAAGTACGCGTCCAGGTGCGGGTTCTATAAACTTTAGGTCCTTTGCGCTTTTCGCCATGGCTGCAAAGGAGTCTTGCCACAGAACCGGAGCGCACAATTGAGCAATGAGATTGGCTTTCAGGACCGTAGGGTCGGAAGATGGCTTGGCGGTAGCATTTTGCCAAACTGGGCAGTTTGGTATTTGGAAATGGGTGCTTGCGAGGGCGGATTCCAATTTCTCGGCTGCTGGTCGCATGACCTCGGAGTGAAAGGCCCCCGCGACTTGAAGCCGCATGACGCGCCGCGCGCCGGCCTCCTTTGCCGTTTCTTCTAAGGCGTCGAGTGCTGCGTTTTCGCCGCTCACAACGATTTGTCCAGGTGAGTTCAGGTTGGCGACTTGGCAAATTTTGCCGGTTGCCTTGGCCACCGAGGCGCATACCGATTCAAGCGCATCACGTTCCATCCCCATAACCGAAGCCATTCCTGAGGGCATAGCTTCACTGGCAGCTTGCATGGCACAACCGCGAAGGCGAACTAGGCGGAGGCCATCAGCGAAGGAAAACGCACCTGCTGCAGCCATGGCGGTGTACTCCCCTAGAGAGAGACCAGCGGTCATCTTGGGTTGAATTCGGGAACCCGCCTGTTCCTCGAACGCAGTAATGGCAGCAAGAGAACAGGTGTAAATGGCCGGTTGTGCAATATCCGTGGCAGTGAGGGCTTCGATTGGGCCTTCAAAACACAGTTTCGACAAAGGCAATCCGAGCACCGCATCTGCTTGTTCAAAAAGGGCACGTGCAGCAGGACTTGCTACTGCAAAATCCTTGCCCATACCAACAGTTTGGGCACCTTGCCCAGGGAACAAAAGGCCGAAATCCATGTTTTTCTTTGAGTGTGGGCGGGAATGCCTACCAGCGGATGCGCGCAGCACCCCAGGTCAGGCCAGAACCAAAGGCGGCAATTACAATCAACTTATCTTTCTCAAACAAATCTGCCTCCAGAGCTTCGCACATCGCAATAGGGACCGAACCGGCCGAGGTGTTGCCATAGCGATCGATGTTGATGAACACCTTCTCTTCTGGAAAACCGAGTTTTTGCGTCGCAGTTTCCAAGATGCGCTTGTTGACTTGGTGTGGCACCACCAAAGCCAGATCATCTGGATCTTGCCCCTCCATGGCCCACTTCATCAGGCTGGTCATGCGTGAAACCGCGAAACGATAGACCTCGCGGCCTTGCATCCGAATAAGGTGGGAGCCTTCAGAAAGAATCTCTGGGGTGAGACGTTCTAAGCCGCCACCGCGTGGACGTGTGATGTATTGGGCTCCCGAACCATCGGCGCCAATGGTGATGGCCTCAATCAAACCCTGCTGACAAACATCGTGGGGTTGCAACAAAGCAGCACCAGCGCCGTCGCCAAAAATGATGACCGAGTTACGGTCGTAAATGTCAGCCATACGCGAGATGCACTCACCACCAATGACCAAAACGTTTTTGTAGCCATCACCTTGCAGGAATTGACTCCCGACTTTGAGCCCATAAAGGAAACCGGCGCAGGCAGCTTGTAAGTCAAAAGCAGCAGCATTTTTAGCGCCGAGATTGTCCTGGACGATACATGCACTCGCTGGAGTCCCTTGGTGGTCACCCGAAACCGTACAAACGATGATAAGTTCCACGTCTTCGGCGGCAACCCCTGACTTCTCTAAAGCCATTTTGGCCGCCGCAGTGAATAGGTCACTCGGCTTTTCGCCAGGTTCGAGCCAGCGTCTTTCCTTGATGCCGGTGCGTTGCACAATCCACTCGTCGGAAGTCTCAACAAAGCGAGTGAAGTAATTGTTGTCAATTACTTGGTCCGGAATGGAATAACCCATTCCGGCGATGCCAACAGGGACAGCTTTGGTGCTCATGAGTTGCTCGGGACTTCCCCAACGTGGGAAGCGAGGCTTTCGACAATGTGATGGTTGACACCAGCTTCGATGTCCGCCTTAACGGCGCGCAATGCCGGAAGCACAGCACTTGCATGAGAACGGCCATGTCCGATGAGGACAACCCCGTTCACACCCAAAAGGGTGGCTCCACCAACTTCCGAAAAATCAGAGGCTCCGAGCATGTTGCGTAGAACATCACGCACTCCAGCCCCGTTGGGAGATTGTGCTGCAGAATGCACAAGATATTCGGCAAAGCCTTCCACTACCTTCAGCACCATATTGCCAACGAATCCATCTGCAACGAAGACATCGGCCTTATCGTCAAAGAGTTCATTGCCCTCAACATTACCAACAAAGTTCAAATTGGAGGCTTCTAGAGACTGGTAGGCGGAACGAATGACTTCACTGCCTTTGCCTGCCTCGCCACCAATGTTAAGTAGGCCGATGCGTGGATTCTCACGGCCGAGCAAATCCTTTGAGTACGCAGTGCCCATAAGGCTGTACTGGAAAAGATGCTCTGGTTTTGGAGTTGGGTTGGCACCGGCATCGAGCAAAACAAAGCTTCCGCCCCGACCGCGAATGGTGACAGCAATGCCTGGGCGTCGAATGCCTGGAAGCATGCCAAGGCCCATCGTGGAGGCAGCGACGGTAGCACCAGTGTTGCCAAAGGCAATCAAGCCATCAGCGTCTCCAGCACGAATCGTTTTGACACAAAGTGAAATTGAGGAGTTTGGCTTAGTACGCAAACCAACCACCGGCTTCTCATGTCCTTCGATCACATCTTCCGTGTGAACAATGGACGGAAGTTCTGTGATGCCTTCCGCGTTTAGGCTCTGGGTGATTACGCGTTCGGGACCAACCAGCACGAGTTCATCACTAGAGAAGCCACCTTCGCGTAATGCGATGGCGATACCCTTGAGAATCTCATGTGGTGCATAATCACCACCGAGCGTATCAACCGCAATCCTCATGCAGCTTTAGAACTCGTCTTTGGCGATAATCTCACGGCCACCATAGTGCCCGCAGTTATCACAAATGGTATGGGGTTTGCCCATGGAATTGCAGCGCGCGCATGCACGAACGGCAACATATGGAGCTTTCACTGCCGCGCGACCTTTACGTGCGCGTGACTTGGAGTTTTTTCTCTTTGGAACAGCCATGACGATTTATGCAGGGCCCTGGGCCCCACTAGGACCGGCCATTTTCTCAGAATTGATGAGCAGGTCAAGCACTTGGAGACAAGGACTTTTGAAGCTGGTCGACGGCAGCTTCTAGATTGCTTCCATCGGAGCCCTTTCCCTGGGCAAAATCAGGCCTTCCACCCCCTCCGCCGCGGATTAATTGCCCAAACGCGTTAGCCAAATTCCCGGCTTGATGGGAAGACCCTTTTTGGCAGTTGAACAGAAATGGCACTGATTTGGCTCCTCCTCCTGTGAGTAGGACGACCTCCGGCAGGCTCGCCCCCTTCAACGAATCACTAATCGCGCGTAAGGAATCGGCATCTAGGTCGGGTAAATGCTTCCATGCAATCAGTCCCGTAGCGGATTCCAATTCCGATAATAAGGTGTCGGCAGAAGGTCCAGCGACAACCTTGCGCTTTTTGGCATCCTTCAGTTCTTCTTTTAGTGCATGAACCCGCGCAGGGAGTTGAGCTATGGGAGATTTAAGGTCAACTGCCATTTGTTTGAGTTGATCTTGATCGTTGTGAATATGGTTCCACGCGGCTGGACCCGCGACGGCTTCCATGCGTCTGACACCTGCAGCTAGAGCTCGATCTCCCAAGATACGGAAAGGTCCAATGCTGCCAGTGTTGTTGACGTGACACCCACCACAAAGCTCTTGGGAAAATCCAGGTACGGAAACGACACGCACTTCATCACCATATTTCTCACCAAACAAGGCGGTAACGCCATCTTCTTTTGCTTGGGTTAAAGAACTGATGCGTTGTACTACCGGATTCGCCTTCATCACTTCTTGGTTCACCAGATCTTCGATTGCGCGCAGAGTCGAAGTACCAAGTGTCTTGGGGTGAGTGTAATCAAAACGTAAACCTTCAGCTGAAACTTTAGAACCGGCTTGATTGACATGGCCGCCAACCACTTTCTTCATAGCGGCATGCAGCAAGTGGGTTGCCGTGTGATGCCGTTCTGCCGCATGACGGCGTTCCATGTTTAAGCGTAGCTGCCCCTTGGCACCTTTCATAACTGGACTAGCCGACTTCCCATGATGCATGGAATAGCCATTCTCTGACGTGGTTAGGTGAATCGCGAACAGTTCTTTGGAGCCTACTGAGAAAACTCCACGGTCCCCTACTTGTCCGCCACCTTCGGCGTAGAGCGGAGTACGGTCAAACACCAGGACAGCTTCTTGGTTGGCTTGAATTTGCTCAACCAAATCTCCATCGACTAAGATCCCGAGAAGTTTGGCCTCGGTGCTAGTTTCTGTGTAGCCACAGAAATCGGTAGGTTCTATCGAGGCTGTTTGCAGGCGGCTGGCTAGGGATTGGGTGAAGACTTCACCTGAAATTTCACTGCCCGAACGAGCGCGTTGCTTCTGCGCTTCCATCGCAGCATCAAAGCTTTCTTGGTCTAGTTCAAAACCGTTTTCCTTCAAGATCACGCTGCTTGTATCTAAAGGAAAGCCATAGGTGTCGTGTAGTTCAAATGCAAGTTCGCCGGGGAAAACGGCAGTACCCGCAGCTTTTTGAATTTCCATATCGGTTTCAAGACGATCAATACCATGTGCGTAGACTTCGCGGAAACGGCTTTCCTCTCCTTCGACAAGAGCACGAATGGTGTCTTGCTGTGCAGTGAGTTCCGGATAGGCCTCTCCCATGGACTCCTGAACCAAGGGCAGTAGTTCCGCCAAGAAGGTTCCCCCAATGCCTAGTTCGAGTCCATCTCGAACGGCTCGTCGTAAGATTTTACGTACCACATAGCCACGGCCTTCGCGGCCAGGCATGGCTCCATCGGCAATGCAAAAGAAAACGGCTCGAGCATGGTCTGCAATGCGACGCATGCGGATGCCATCGGTACTGTCTGAAACATAGTTCTTTTCACTTATTTCTTGGATGCCAGCAAGGATGGGTTCGAATAAGTCGGTTTCGAAGTTGTTTGGTGCATTTTGTGCCACAGCTGCAAGACGTTCTAAGCCAAGGCCTACATCGATATTTTTTTGCGGTAAAGCTTCCAATACACCACCATCTTGGCGATAGAACTGAGTGAATACGCAGTTGCCTACCTCGACAAAGCGGTCGGGCAATTCCTCTAGGCCTTCGTTGCTCGGGTAAGCAAGCGTGGGCTCCATGTCCCAATAGATCTCGGAGCACGGCCCGCAAACGCCATTCGGGCCTCTGCTGGGTGCAGATGCTGGCCAGAAGTTTTCCTTCTCGCCTAGGCGATAAATCTTTTCTGCAGGTAACCCAACGATGTCATGCCAAATGTCGAATGCTTCGGAGTCATTTTCGAAAATAGTGACGGCAAAACGGCTTGGGTCCCAACCCAACACTTCGGTAAAGAAGGTCCATTCCCATGGGATGGTTTCATGCTTGAAATAATCTCCAAAGGAGAAGTTGCCAAGCATTTCGAAGAAGGTGTGGTGTCGGGGTGTGACCCCCACGTTTTCAAGGTCAGGCACGCGCAAACATTTCTGCGCTGTGGTGACTCGCTGGAAGTCCCTCCCTTTGCCAAGGAACTCATCCTTAAATTGATTCATGCCGGCACCTGTGAACAACAGGGTCGGGTCATTGGATGGGATTAGGGAATCCGAGGGTAAACGAAGGTGTTCCTTGGCCTCAAAGAAGCTAAGGAACGCCTCACGAATCTCGGCAACCTTCTTAGGTTGACTCATGCCTTGTGCTGGCCAATCGAAGGCCTATGGGGTGAAATCAGGCCTTTTGACGGGCGCTCACCTTTTTCTTTGGTGAGGCGCCAGCTTCAGCGACCTTGGAAGCAGTTTCTGCCTTGGAGGACTTCTCCTCTTTCGGACGGTCGATTTTAACCGGATTCATCATCTCGCGGAGGAAGTCATCCATTTCCTGGCACATTTCCGGATTTTCGCGCAATAAGGTACGGACGGATTCACGACCTTGTCCCAAGCGAATTTCGCCTTTGGTGGGATGTTGGTAGCTAAACCATGCCCCCGCCTTGGTGACTAAGCCATGTTGCAGACCGAGATCGATGATGTCGCCCTCGGTGGAAATACCCTGATCGTAGAGGATGTCGAACTCCGCACGACGGAAAGGAGGTGCCACCTTGTTTTTGACTACGGTGCACTTGGTGCGGTTTCCGATGATTTCGTCGCCGTTCTTGATCGCGCCGATGCGCCGGACATCCATACGGATAGAGCTGTAGAACTTCAACGCACGTCCACCTGGGGTGGTTTCGGGGTTACCGAACATGACGCCAATTTTTTCACGCAGCTGGTTGATGAAGATGACAACGGCATCTGTTTTGCCAATCACCGTGGTCAAGCGACGCAGGGCTTGCGACATCATTCGCGCCTGCACGCCCACAAAGACGTCTCCGATTTCGCCGGCCATCTCAACTTTTGGCACTAAAGCTGCAACGGAGTCAATCACCACCACATCGACAGCATTGGATTTAACGAACTGTTCACAGATATCCAAGCCCTCTTCGCCGGTGGACGGCTGTGAAAGCATGAAATGTTCACCATCTAGTTTGAGACCCAGTTTCTTGGCATATTCTGGGTCAAAAGCATGTTCCGCATCGATGAAGAGGCAAAACCCACCTAATTTCTGCGCCTCTGCCACCACCGACATAGCAAGGGTAGATTTCCCGCTGGACTCAGGGCCGTAAAGCTCAATGATGCGGCCACGGGGCAATCCTTTGCCTCCAAGAGCTGCGTCGAGCCCAATTGCCCCTGTTTTGACTCCGCGAATTGGACCCATATTTGTTTTGGAGAGGTCCATTACGGCTTCGGCGCCGTAATCTTTGGTCACGCTGGCAAGAGCTTCTTGGATTGCTTTCTGCTTGGCGCTTCCAGTCTTGGTGGCCTTGGGGGTAGTGGGTTTTACTTTCTTAGTGCTCATCTGTTTTCTCCTTGGGTGTCCGAAGTGTAAGGGTTTTGTTAGGCGTTTCAAGCCCCTATCTAGGGAACTTCGTCAAGTAGACGAAGTTCCTCTCCATTCGGCACTTTGAGTTTTCTCAGGAGAACCGCAGAAACTCGCGCAATTCGTTGTAGCGGTCCTGGATCACGGTGCGATTGGCGGATTCGAGGCCTGCGGTGGAAAAAGCTTCTACCGTAACCGAGGCGCAGACGGTCCCATACGCCATAGCTCGGCGTAGAGAATCCATGCTGAAGTCATTGGCCTCAGCCAAGGCGCCCATCAAACCGCCGGCAAAGCTGTCACCAGCTCCCGTGGGATCCACCACATTTTCTACAGGATAGGCGGGTAAGCCGAAGCGCCCGTCTGGGGTGAAAAGGAAAGCGCCATGTTCACCCTTTTTAATGATGATGACATCCGGCCCCATCTTTTGCAGTGCGGCACCAGCACGCAATAGGTTGTGTTCACCTGTCAACATGCGTGCTTCCCCTTCGTTGAGTACCAAGCCATAAACTAAGTCGAGCAAGCGGTGTAAGGTTTCCCGTTCGTTTTCAATCCACAGGTTCATGGTGTCGGCAAAAGCAATGGCCTGCGGGAAGGATTGCAGGATTTCAAGTTGCGTGACCGGCGCCATGTTGGCGAGGAATAAATACTTAGAATCACGATAGGACTCTGGAACCAATGGTTGCTCAATCAGCACGTTGAGGTCCGTTTTAAGGGTTTCCGCTTCGTTCATAGCACCTTCGTAACGGCCACTCCAACGGAAGGTTGGTTTGTCGTCGAAGGTTTGAAGACCAGCAAAATCAGTGCCGCGTTCACGTAAGGTATCCCAGGCTTTGCTGGGGAAGTCTCCCCCCACGTTGGCGGCGAGGCGTACGTCGGTGAATAAGGAGGCGGCAAGGGAAAAGTAAACTGCAGAACCTCCGACTACCCCTTCCACAGAAGCATCGGGGGTGATGATGTCATCGAGGCCAACGGAACCAAAAACGGCGAGACTCATGATTTCTTATCTTGGATCGAAATGCCCTGACGTCGTTCTTTGGAAGTAGCCCAAATCAGGCCACCAATGAGACCGAATCCAACCTGCGACGTCAGGCGGAACAGAACAGAAACGGCAACTCCTAGAGTAAAGGAAGAACCGAAGCTGTGGAAAAAGGTGCCAAAGAGGGTTTCTCCGACGCCCCAACCAGCGGGTGCAAGTGGCAGAGCGGAAACCGTCTGCACCACGGGGAAGATAACAAAATCTTCCATTAAGGTCAGGCTGGAGCCCAACGCCACGCCAATGGCCCAAAAGCACAGGATGCCGCAGATCTGGAGTGGAAAAGAAATCAGCAGTGCGCGAATTACTGTGCCAGTATGGGCGCGATAAATGGTAACGGCATCATCTAATTTTTGAATCAATCCCTGCGCTGGGAGTTTGCTCAAAAACCAATCCACTCCAAGGCGTTTCCGGGCGCGCCGAGAAAGGTAAACGGCGGATCCGAGGATGGCACAAAAGAGGAGCAGGTAAACCACTCCGGTCACCATGCGTAAGCCATGGACTTCGGAAATCCGATGTTCCGCCCAAAAAACACTCAGCACCGTTCCAGCAATGACCATGAGCGCAAATAACCCAATCAGGCGGTCGACAATTACTGAAATTGCAGCGCGCATACGGTTGTTTTCGACGCTGCGAGAAACCATAACTGCCCGAATCAAATCTCCACCAGTAGCACCAAGCATAACGTTATTGAAGAAGTAGCCAATAATGGTCAAGCGAAACGATTGGCTAAAGGTAACCGGGACACCTGCGGCTTTCAGCAACATGCACCAGCGGAAAGCGCCAAACAGTAATAGGCAAGCCCAAAGCGCAACGGCAAGCAGGTACCAGCCCAGCTCGAGACTGCCCATGGCGGTAAAAAATCCAGGCTGAAGAACGTAAGGATCGTGGGCTGTCCCCGAGTAGCTCTCTCCATCATCGGCGATAAAGGTCCATCTTTCTGCACGCCAATCGTCCTGATAGGCACCGTATATAGAGATTGGTGCTTCCGCATCCGAGGCGCCGGGGATTTGTAGGCGGTCGCGGGTTTCAATTTGGTTAATGACAAACCAAATCAGCAAGCCTGCAAGGCCAAGCTTGACTACGGTTAAGAGGATGTTCTTCAATGTGAAAAACTAATTCCCTACCGCTTTAGTGGAGCGCGACTGCAACAAGTTATACCAATGTTCACAAATCTCAGCGACTTCAGGCTTAGGGTCCCGGCTACCTTCTTCCAATCCTTGGAGAATGATTTTAAGAGCTACAGAAAACACCATTTCATCGCCTTGGCCGGAAGTGAAAGCAAACTGATTTGCGGAGCGTCCAAGTGCAGTCAGAATACGAATTCCAGTAATGGTGTCTGGAATGGCTGCGGCATGTAGTTGCTCCAAAGCCATTTGGAACTCCGTCGAAGAGGAGGCTTGATCGAGAGCTCTTACTGCGCTCATCAAGTCTGTGTCAGGAACGCTCGCAAGAATGCGTGCGTTTTCATGCAGAATCCAGTTTCCAGCAAGGTTGGAAAGAATCTTAGCGGCTTCTACACGCGCAGCCGAGTGCTCATCATGCGCCAGCTCTACCAGCAACCAGGAACTGACTTCCAGTGAGCGAGCAGGGTCGGAGACATCGACCTGGGCAATCCGGGAGAGAATCGCCAACTCTAGGGATTTGTGATTAGCTACTAGATAGGAGCCAGGTTCATCGGCCGCTGCAGAGACATCGCCCATGTAATTGGCGGGCGAAGTTGTCATTTCCGCAGGACTCATCGGCTGCCAATCCGTTTGAGTATGGATGGCGGCAAGGTCATGAACGGCGTCCATGGTTGGGATTGCACACGAAGTGCAGAAACCAAGGGCAAGGGTTATGGCGAGAAGTCGGGGCAGCATGGGATTCTCCTAAGCCCAAATCCTAGTGGATTGCCCCCCTCCATTCCACTGAATGGGGCTTGCAAAATGGTGGAGGCGGCGGGAATCGAACCCGCGTCCTGAGAAGGCCAAACAGAAGCTTCTACGTGCGTAGTCCATTATTGAATCTCATCCCCTTAGCTGCCAACGGACAGGTGGCTTAGGCGACCAGCTCCTTGAATTTCGCTTCCCTTTCCCGAGCCAGGATTAGGTTACTAGCCCGCGATCAATCATCCGACAAGCCCAGCGGGCGAAGGCAAGTCGAATGTCACTGACTAAGCAGCGAGTTTGAAGTTATTGTTGGCAGTTAAGCCTTTGCGGAAGGTTTTACGAGGCCATCTCCGCAACCTCGGCACGCCACTCAAGCCAGGAAACTTCCAGTCGAAACCGATCGCCCCCACTCGTGTTGCGCAGTCATTCTAGCACACAACAACTTAGTAGGAGCCTATTAGCCGCCCTTAGTCGCGCGGCGCACATCGCGTTGGGCATCGCGATCTTTGACCACTTGGCGTTTGTCGTGAAGATTGCGTCCACGTCCAAGGGCAATCTCCACCTTGGCGTTTTTGCCAGAAAAATAGATGCGCAGCGGAATCAAGGTGAGGCCCTTTTCACGGACCCGTTGCAAAAGCTTGGTCGATTCCACCTTATGCACCAATAAGCGACGCGAACGCAGAGGTTCGTGATTGTGCACATTTCCATTGGAGTATTCGCCAAAGTGGGCACTCTCCAGCCACAATCCATCTGATTTCGGCTTCACGTAGGACTCGGCCAGACTGACTCGACCGGCACGTAAGGATTTGACCTCGGTACCCAGCAGTGAAATCCCCGCTTCAAGGGTCTCAATGATTTCGTATTCCCGCTTGGCTTTGCGGTTCACGACGGCTTCAAACTCGGTTGGTTTCTTTTTTCCGGACATCTTGGTGCTTGCTTCCTTCGCGGGTGGCGATATCTTATGCCCGCCGTAGAAACCAGCTTGCCGAGGTGGCGGAATTGGCAGACGCGCAGGCTTCAGGTGCCTGTGTCCTTTACGGACGTGGGGGTTCGAATCCCCCTCTCGGCACCACCTATTATAATAGGTCGGTTCTTACAACAAGATAGACAGGGTAGTAGCTCCAATTGGTTAGAGCGTCGCATTCCAAATGCGAATGTTGAGGGTTCGAGTCCTTCCTACCCTGCCATCTCGTCCCCATGGCTTTTCCTGGAATTCCCAATCCACAGGAAGCGGGCATCCCCGCCCCACCTGAAGAAGCGACCGAATTGCTACGTGCTGCCCTAAAGCCGTTAGTCGATCCGGTCGCTGCGTCGCTGCATGCCATCCTGGAATATGGCCGCCTGCTCATGGCTGCCAATACGGTGACCAATTTAACGGGGGCCAAGGATTGGACGACGCTCATCGAGGCACATATTTTGGATTGCGTGTTGGCGGCTAGGTATCTACCGAAAGAAGCGACAACCCTCTTTGATTGGGGCTGTGGCGGTGGACTGCCTGGTTTAGTTTGGGCAGGCATTTTCCCCGAACGCCATTTTCACCTTTGTGAACGCAATCACAAGAAGGCCCATTTTCTGCTTGAGGCTGCAGCTTCCATGGAGTTTATGCATGTCGACGTCCACGCTACCCAAGGTGAAGAAAGCATCCGTAGTGTGGATCCTCGAGCAAATCTTCTAGTGGCACGAGCAGTCGAACCGTTGCCTAAATTTTTGCGTAGGCTTTACCGCCCCACCGTGCCTCGTATTGATATTTTCCTAATGGCGGGCCCTAGCTGGGAACGGGATTGGGAACAGAATGTGGAGCTTGAGGAGAATTGGCATTTGCGTCAGGTTGACCGTTACAACCTCAGCTCGGAGCGCGGCGACCGCTTTACTTTGCAACTCCGTCGGCGTAATCGGTAATGGCATCGCCACCGAAAGCAGAGCGTTATAAGTTGCCATTTCCACGGCGCTATTTAGATCGCCGGGCAGTGACGATTGTGCGCCAATTGCAAGATGCTGGCTTCGAAAGCTACTTGGTTGGAGGCTGCGTGCGTGATCTGTTGTTAGGTTCTCAACCGAAAGACTTTGATATTGCAACTGCAGCGCGCCCCCATCAAGTGCGCCGACTGTTCCGCCGCTCTCGCATCATTGGTCGGCGTTTCAAAATTGTGCATGTGCACATGGGCCGTGACTTTTATGAAGTGGCCACTTTCCGTGCTGCGCCAGAAGAAACGGAAACGGAGGAAGTCGAAACCATCAAGCGCGATAATGAGTATGGTCCTTCCTGGGAAGATGCCAACCGTCGTGATTTCACGGTTAATGGATTGTTTTTGGATCCAGTGGCTGAAGAAATCGTCGACTGGGTCGATGGTATGCGCGATATTGAGGCTGGGGTCTTGCACACGATTGGTGATCCTGAGGTGCGCTTCCCAGAAGACCCGGTGCGCATACTTCGCCTGATTAAATTCATGCGTCGACTCGATTTAAGCCCGGGCGATGCCGAGATTCGGGCGGCTAAGAATCACGTGGAGCGCTTGTCGGAATCGGCACCAGCACGTTTGGCCGAGGAAGTTTTCCGCTTACTGGCTACGCGCCAGGCCGCCGGGGTTTGGGATGATGTCCAGGCTTTAGGTTTAGAAAAGTTTTTGATCCCGGAATTGCACGGTTGGCTTCAGCAAGACGCAGCGCATGGAAAAGAATTGGCCAAACGTTTTGAAGCTCTGGACCAAATGGCAGCGGAAGGTTTTGAAACCGACTACGCCTTTTCCTTAGCGGTTCTCTTTGGCCCATGGGTGGAACAAGAATTCGACCCCGCATGCAGAACTTTGCGGGTCAATGAATTCTCTCAAGTGGCGTCCGCGCTCACTGGCGAGTTTCAACAACGAGCACGCTTGCCTCGATTCGCAGTAACTTTTGCCAACCGTATTCTTGCTGCGCAGCTTCGTTTGGATCCGCCAGAGTTTTTAGGTTCTACCGGACAACGGCGGTGGAATTTCAAAAGCATGGCTGGGCAAGAGTGGTTTCCTCAAGCCATGGATTACTTGAAACTCCGCCTAATTGCTTCCGGCCGGGATTTGAAGATTTACGAAGATTGGCGCGAGAAAGACCTTTCCCTCAAGCGGAAAGACAGTTAAACTTTCCGCCCTTCGGTTGGGCGTTTAGCTCAGTTGGCTAGAGCACCTGAATGACATTCAGGGGGTCACAGGTTCAAGCCCTGTAATGCCCACCATCCGAAGACCGCCAAATTTATTGGCGCCACCGCAGCACAATCATCGATGCCGGAGGCAAGGTGATGTTCATACCATCATGGAATCCAGGGATAACACGGAGTTGACGCGTGAGTTGCTCCTCTTCTTCGTTGTCTGCATGAATGTCCGTTGGCACTAGCCCGGCGGCAAAGGCCGTTCCAATCACCGGGCCACTGGTGTCAATGATTACGTCTTGAGTTTGGGTTAAATCCAAGTTGAACAGAATCAGGGAACGGTTCGCGCCTTGTTGGAACGCGAAGGACTG
Source organism: Planctomycetota bacterium (assembly GCA_045047305.1). Classification (GTDB taxonomy): domain Bacteria; phylum Planctomycetota; class UBA1135; order UBA1135; family UBA1135. Next base: position 16,774 of record JASFYO010000021.1, read on the forward strand.
CACTAGATGTAGGTCCACATTCGCAGATAATCCGTTGCCTGGAGTGACACTGACAATCGGATCGGAACCGGTTTGAACGGTTTCCATCATGTTCTCGAACATCACACGGTTCGCCAAAGTGAGCCCCATAAAGGTTGGGCGCTTCCAACCAGTATTAAGAATGTCGCGGACTAACCCCCACATGCGCAGGTACTCACCATCGTCTGCTTTTTGGGTGAAGCCGGCATAGGTAAAGGCCAACTGGGTACGAATCCCTAGGTCGCGCAGGTAGGTCAACATGGTTAAAGGCAAGGCCAGGGCCCCGCCTTGGCCGGTAATCACATCATTACGCAAATCGGCGGAAGCTGGGTTGTTGGCATCAACCTTATTCATGTGAAAGTTGATTTCATATACGTGAACCTTGGTGCCTTGGCCAAATGCAGCAATGTTATCTAGACTTGTGCGCATGCCTCCACCAACCGCCGTTTCTGCAGCAGGGTTGGCAAACAGGCGTTGGTAAATGTCTTCGTCGGTAGCGAAATCATCCAAAATCCGCATAAAGTATGGGCCTAAACCTATCGTGTCGTGAGCACTGGAGGATCCCTCGATATGGGTCTGCCGTGCCGCCCAGCCATGTTGGCCACCAATGATGAGGTCATAATCTTGGGCGTTGTACTGCGGACTTGCTTTTAATAGGTTGAAGCGATCATTGGCTATTTCACCTAATCTATATCCATCGCCCAATGATGCGCCAAAGAAAGGGTCGATGGTGGTGCCATTGGCCCAACCTTCGTTGCCGAATTCTAAATGGATGATATTGAAAACATCGTTCCATGGTTGAACTTGGCCCCGAGCTGCACGCAAATCGGCCCATGGGTGCGCTCCATCTGCCGGTCCACCTAGGTATTCCATAAGACCAAGTAAATCTTCTTCGCTCCAGGTGACAGGAATGATGTACCAAGGATCAGCGTCCAGTAAATCGCACAAGCCAAGGAATTCATGTAAACCGTAATCCCAAAGTTTCGGGATGCGATCATTTGGGCGGAAGTTCACAAAACCGGCAGCAAAGGGGTCTGATACTGCATGCGCGAGGTTATTGCCAAAATATGCGGACCAGTTACGCATGACCCCTGGCTTCAATTCCTTGAGTCCCTGCACCACTTCATCTACGAAGCCGAATGCATTTTGGTGCACACGCTCCATAACCAGGTCGTCAATAAGGACAATCTGGCCAGGGCCACCAAGGTAAAGACTGAAGGTGAGAACTGGATGAGATTCTTGGTCAGTGTAAGCACGTGGATCATCGCTGCCTGCCGCAACCGAATAGGTCTGCTCAATCAGTTGCCATTGGGTTGTGAGTGGAAAGGTTTCTTCGATATATACAGCTTCTTGTGAGCGGTAAAGCTTAAGCCGTAAAGTGTCACCCGGTTGCGTACCTTTCGCCCATACAGAAAATTTCCAATCGCCATCCACCAATTGAAGCTTGCCAGATTTGGTGACGAGGTTGTTCCACAAAGTATCCAGGTACCAAATTCGCGAGCCGCGCCATAATTGAGTAGGGTCGACGGAAAGGCGCAGACATTGCACTCCTGGACTTCCAGGACGCGCATCACTAGTTTCGATTTCAGCTAGGTCGCCATCATCAGGCATATCTGGAAGCGACATGCGCAAAAACATGACGTCGCCCGCGACTGGATCTGGGCCACTGCTGCTAAGGAGAAAATTGCCTACCCCATTGTCGTGGGTGTAATCTAATACCGTACCAATCCGGCCTTTGGAAGGACCCGAGACGATTTCAAATTCAGCCCCATTCCAGAAATCTAGCGGATGGCCAATGCCATAGGTCTCGTTGTTCCAAGCCATCTGCCAATGGTCTTGAATCCAGTGATCGCCAGTGGAACCGAGGGCGGCATGCGACACCATGGCAAAATGGCTGGATTCGAAGCCCGGGTTAGGAATAATGTTGGCGTTTAAAACCGATGCTTCCCAGGTCGTATTGTGGCCAAGGTTTACGCCAAATCGAATCACTTCATTTTGAACGACGGTATCGCTGACCGTAATCGTTGTAGGGGTTTGCGAAAGGCCAAAAAACGAGATAAGTAGTGTGGAAACAAACATGGCAATGCGTAATCCTAACGCGTCGAGTGGAACTAGGAGCGGATTCCTTGTTAACGGGGGCCCACTCAGAGCGTACATTGTGGAGGAATGCTTTCGGCTCTCCTCCTCCCCCTGATTTTGTCCCTTGTGCAGCAACCAGTGGAAGACGCTGGTCTGGCCGAGGTCTACGGTGAGCGTTGGACTACAGAAGCCCGGGTTTACAAGCAGGTGGGCTCCAGCGTGGTCAGTGTTGATGTCTACGAAAAGTTGATTTCCGGGTCACTGACTAGTCCTACGGACTTTTTGGGGCAGTTGGGGGCGCCGATCAGCCAAGGAGCTGGTGTGGTGGTAGATTCTCGGGGTTTCGTCATCACCAATGCTCACGTGGTACAGCCAGAGGGGCGCCTCACCGAAGATGATCTGCTTATCACTCTGAAATTCCTGGATGGGCCAAAGGACAAGGAAGTCATGGCACGGATTCACAGTATTGACGAAGAGTGGGATTTGGCCTTGCTGAAAATTTACGAGAAGGGCCCTTACACCGCGATCACGATGGCTGACCCAGATCAGCTTTTGATTGGCGAACGGGTCATCGCGATTGGAACGGCTTATGGCAATGCTCACTCTTTAACTTCCGGCATCCTTTCCGGCGTCCAACGCGATGTCGCAATCCAATCGGGCTCGGATCGCAGCCGGCAACAGTTTCGAGGCATGTTGCAAACCGATGCAGCAATCAATCCAGGCAACTCAGGCGGTCCGCTTTTAAATGCTTTAGGGCAGTTGATTGGTATCAACAGCGCGACCTTAGATTATGCCGACGGTATCGGGTATGCCATTCCCGTGGGTCGCGTGGTCGATATATTAAAGAATCGGTTACTCCAGCCCAACGTTTGGTTGGGTATGAGCCTGGCGCCTCGGGGGCAGGATTTGTCGGTGAATGCCATCCACCCACGCGGACCAGCAGCGCAAGCCGGATTGATGATTGGTGACCGTATTGTTGCGGTAAACAGTGTGACGGTGTTGAATCCCGCGGAATTCGGCAATGAACTAGTCTTAATGCAGCCTGGCGAGACAATTTCCATCGATTTCGAACGCGGAGACCGCAGACGGGTTGCCAATCTCCGCCTGCAATCTGGATTGCAGAGGGACTCTTTTGGAGTGCTTGGTTTTTTGTGCGATCCAAACCCCCATCTCATCATTATTAATGACTCCTATGGCTATCCCACGAAATATCCAGTATTGAAACTCACGGGTGTCTTTGAGAATACTGGCGCAGCCCGCCTTGGCCTAAAAGCCAAGGACAGCATCATTGCGATTCACCTATTGAATCAAAGTAAAGGGGATGGCTGGGTTCCGGTTTCGACGCAGAGTCAATTACTGAATCTCATCCATGGGCCCGACTTCGACTTTCATGGTCAAAATATTTGGTGGATGGATGATAGTGGTAAGTCGAAGAAAGGCCGCTTGAGTTTCGACGATCCCGACATCGTCGAACGTATGCGGAACGGCTAAAGCGAATTGAGAGTAAGCTTTAAGCCTTGCTCTAAATCAAAGTCTGGTGCAAAACCTAGGACTCGTTCGGCGCGTTGAATGTCAGCCAAAGAGTGGCGTACATCGCCGACCCGTTCAGCCTGAAACACGGGCATACTACCTTGCACTTGCCCAACCTTACACATAGTGTCCCAAAGTTGCAGCAAGTCAATCCGTTGGCCGCAGGCGATATTAAGAATTTGCACGGGTTGGGGAAGGTTAGCTTCAGCGGCTGCAATATTGGCCTTCACTACATCATCAACATAAACGAAATCGCGGGTTTGTTTGCCATCGCCGAAGAATGTTGGGGCGGTTTCTTCACGTAACCAGCGAGCGAACAAGGATATGACCCCGCTATACGGAGAACTTGGATCCTGCCGGGGACCAAAGACGTTGAAGTAACGTAAGGAGACCGATTCAAGTCCGAATTTTTCTGCCGCATCTGCCAAGGCATTTTCACCGAACAGTTTGTGTTCTGCGTAAGGCGATTTCGGCGCAGGTTGCATGTCTTCGGTTTTAGGCAGTTCTGGAGAATCACCATAAATAGCTGAACTACTTGAAAACACGATACGTTTCACGCCCTGCTTCTCGGCGGCTGCGATGAGGGCCTCGGTGGTGCCTAGATTGGCATGACGTGCGAGTTCCGGTTCCTCTATGCTCCAAGGGACGCTGGGCCGTGCAGCTAAATGGAAAATACAAGACACACCATCGGCTGCCGAAGTTGCTATTTCAACATCGGCGGCATCGCCTTGGACAAATTCGCAGTCGAGTCCGTTGAGGTTGTGCAAATAGCCGGTTGCCAAATTATCCAAGACTCGAACTCGGTACCCAGCAGTAAGTAAACCTTGAACCACATGGGAACCAATAAATCCACTACCCCCAGCCACCAAAACTAGGTCATTCAAGAAAGATTCTCCAGCGCTGAGCCCTCAGGCTTTGGCAATTGAAGCCATCGGTGGTAGATGGCGAGGCCCTTCTCCAAACTGGTTGAAGGTTTATAACCAAGTTGCGTTTTCGCCTTGGTGATGTCGGCACAGGTCAAAGTGACATCGCCAGCCTGTTCCGCTTGTTGGTCGATACGCGGTGCTTCCCCCACCGTGTTGCCGATGAATGCAATCATTTGACGCAAACTAACTGGGTTCGAATTACCTAAGTTAAAGATTTCGAATCCCTGCGTGCGCTGCATGCTTAATTCTATGCCGTCGACAATATCTTCCACAAAGGTGTAATCGCGCGCTGTGCTACCGTCGCCAAACATAGGGACCGTCTGTTTCTCGCGAACCAGGCGAAAGAACTTTGCAATCGCCATTTCAGGGCGTTGCCGGGGTCCATAGACGGTAAAGAACCGTAATAGACTCATGGGGATGCCGTAGAGCTCAAAGTAAGAATGGGCAAGTACTTCCCCAGCTTTTTTGCTCGCAGCATAGGGAGATACTGGTTTACTGGTCTCTGCGTCCTCGGCAAATGGAGCATCTAAGTTGTTGCCATAAACACTAGAAGACGACGCCATCACCAAACGCGTATGTTCGGTGTCCCTGATTCGGTCTAACAAGTTTAAAGTCCCTTCCACATTGACCTTAAAGTAAGAGGCTGGATCCACTATGGAAGGTCGCACACCAGCTTTGGCAGCAAGATGAACGACTACATCAAAGTCGTATTCGGAAAATACCTTCCTCAGTAAGGAAGCGTCAAGAATGTCACCTTCAAACAGTTGGAAGTTTGGGTTCTTAATCGCGCTATTGAGGTTGTTCCACTTAAGCGTTGGCGCATAGTAAGGATCAAAATTATCAATGCCTACCACCGCAACATTTTTTGCCAACAAGCGATCTAGCAGAGTGCTGCCAATGAAGCCTGCGGCTCCAGTAATCAAAACCCTTTGGAATGGGGCGCTTTCACTTTGAGAATGTTTCATTCGACGGTTACAGATTTCGCTAAGTTCCGAGGCTGGTCAATATCCTTCCCCAACGCCAAGGCAACTTCATAGGAAAGCAACTGCAAGGGAACAATGGTGACCAAAGGAGCGAGTAGTTCTGGAACTTCCGGGACAGGAAGTATGAAATCCGCAGAGTCGGCCACTTTGGTGTCGCCAATCGCTGCGACGGCAATGATTTTCCCTGAGCGCGCGCGCACCTCTTGCAGGGTTGACAGCATCTTTTCGTATGTAATCCCAGGAGTCGCGATAGCAATGATGGGGAAGTCTTCATCAATCAGTGCGATGGGGCCGTGTTTCATTTCGCCAGCGGGATAACCTTCCGCGTGAATGTATGAAATTTCTTTCAGTTTCAGCGCGCCCTCGAGCGCCACTGGGTGCTGCATGCTACGTCCCAAGAACAAGCAGGAACGTATGCCCTTGAGGTAGTTGGCCGCCTCTTTTACTGCTTTTAAGGCTTCTGGTCGGAAGGAGGCATCGAGGTGATGGCGCAAAGCCCGTAAATCTTTTAGGTAACCGCGGCCGGCTTTGGCATCGAGTACGTTTCGTGCACGCCCGAAACGTATAGCTAGTAGATATAGGGCAGTGACTTGACCGAAAAATGCTTTGGTTGAGGCAACCCCAATTTCTGGTCCACAGTGAGTCAGGATGAGATCGTCTGCTTCGCGGGCTAGGGTACTCCCCTGCACATTGCAGATCCCAAGTACGCGGCCGCCGCGCTTTTGTACTTCACGCATAGCGCGTAAGGTGTCGGCGGTTTCCCCGGATTGAGAAACGACAACCGTGAGCGCGTGCCCTTCTTCCAGCTCTGGACTATAAAGGAACTCACTCGCATTTAAGGTTTCTCCAGGAACTTTGGCCAGTTGGCCCAGCATTTTTTGCCCCAACTGAGCAGCATGCAGTGAAGTCCCCATGGCCATGAAACGCAGGCGTTCGAATTGGCAGAGCTCCTTATCGGTGAGCGTGAACTCGGCTTCGAACTCGACGTCACCTTCGGTATCGTGAAACCGATCAAAAGCGGTACGGGCTAGGACATCGGGTTGCTCATAGATTTCCTTGAGCATAAAGTGGGGATAACCGCCACGTTCGGCTTGTTCGGGTGTCCAATCACAATGCATAATTTCGCGTTCAATTGGATTGCCATCGACGTTGAAAATTTGTTGCGCATCGGAGGTAAGAATAGCCGTTTCGCGGTTCTCTAGAATGAGGAATTCGCGGGTGAGGTGTAAAAGTGCAGGCATGTCACTTGCGGCATAACTACCACTATCACTCACGCCGACCACCAAAGGAGAATCCAGTCGCGCCACAATCAGGGTGCCTGGATCGTCAGCCGACATCACGACTAAGCCATAGGCTCCCTCCACCTTTGAGAGCGCTTTGCGCACGGATTGGTGTAAATCAAAATCTTGCGCGCGGTAAAAGGCAATCAGATTAGCGAGTACCTCGGTGTCAGTATCAGTATGAAACGCATGCCCCTTCTCTACGAGCATGGCACGCAGATCTAAGTAGTTTTCAATAATGCCATTATGCACCACCACGATTCTTTGATGGTCATCGGAGTGCGGATGGGCGTTGCGGTCGGCGGGGACACCATGGGTTGCCCAGCGCGTGTGTGCGATTGCAATGTTGGACGCTGGCAGCTGATTGCGCCCGAGTTCTGCCTCAAGATTAGCAATCTTCCCCATCTTTCGGCGCACCTCCAATTCTCCCTTGGCAAAAACTGCCATACCGGCGGAGTCATAGCCTCGATATTCAAGTGTCTTTAGCCCTTTGAGGACCGCGGCACGAACATCGCCCTGTTTGGCGACCGCTGCAACGATGCCACACATCTAGTTTTTTGCCTCCTCAGCAACGCAATCCTTGAAGTACTGCAAGGATTTCTCAAGCCCTTCTTTCAGCCAGATAGTGGGCTCCCAATCCAACAGAGCTTTGGCCTTGCTGATGTCGGGTCGACGAACTTTAGGGTCATTCTCCGGCAAAGGTCCAAACTTAATCGGAAACTCGGAGCCGACGACTTCATTCACCGCTTGGGCCAAATCTAGAATGCTTAGTTCCACTGGATTTCCGATGTTGGTCGGAAGATGTTCCTCGCTTTCCATCAAACGTTGAATACCTTCAAGCAAGTCATCCACGTAGCAAAAGCTGCGAGTTTGCGATCCATCACCAAAAATAGACAAAGGCTCTCCACGCAGGGCGCTCCCCATAAGGGATGGAACCACTCGGCCATCATTTAGGCGCATGCGGGGGCCATAAGTATTGAAAATCCGCACGATGCGTGTTTTAACATTATGGGCACGATAGTAGGCCATGGTGATGGCTTCGCTAAAGCGTTTGGCTTCGTCGTAACAAGAACGCGGCCCAATTGGATTGACGTTGCCCCAATACTCCTCTACTTGTGGGTGCACCAAGGGGTCGCCGTAACATTCAGATGTGGATGCCATTAAGAAACGTGCGCCCGTATTTTTGGCAAGTTCCAGGCAGTTTTTTGTCCCCACGCTTCCAACTGCTAAAGTCTCGAGCGGAATCTGCAAATAATCAATAGGCGATGCAGGGGATGCCATATTGAACAAACGGTCCAGAGGCCCATCCCAAGGAATCTCTTTGGTGATGTCATGTTCGACAAACTGAAAGGCGTCGTTGGCTGCGAGGTGCGCCAAATTGTTCGGGTTGCCAGTGAGGAAGTTGTCCATGGCAACCACTTCAAAACCGCGGGCAAGAAGCTTGTCGCAGAGATGAGAGCCAAGGAAGCCAGCGCCTCCAGTTACGAGTGCTTTAGGCATGTCTAAGAGTCCAAAAACTTTTCAAGGAATCCAGTGTCGGTCTTGCCTGCAATGAAGTCAGGCTGTTCCAGGATTCGAAGGTGCAGAGGGATGGTGTTTGCGAGCCCAGGGCCATTGACCCGGGTTTCGCTTAAGGCGCGTTTGGCGATACGCAGAGCTTCTGCGCGGTCGCGTCCATGGACAATGAGTTTTGCCACCATGGAGTCGTAGTGCCGTGGGATGGTGTAACCAGCGGCAATGTGGGAGTCGACACGAACGCCGCGCCCACCAGGTAAAAAGAGTTCTTCAATGCGACCAGGCGAAGGGGCAAAGTTGCGCTCCGGGTTCTCAGCGTTAATGCGGAATTCAATCGCATGGCCACTCACCTTGACATCTTTTTGAGTGAAATCGAGGTTCTCCCCTGCAGCAATGCGAATCTGCCATTGCACCAAGTCAATCCCAGTAACGGCTTCGGTGACGCAATGCTCAACCTGAATTCGGGCATTCAATTCAATGAAGTAGAAATCGCCGTGCTCATCTAACAAAAACTCCACCGTGCCAGCATTCACATAACCAGCAGCTTTGGCGAAAGCAATGGCGGCTTCCCCCATGCGTTTGGAAATTTCTGGAGTGGTGACGGGGCAGGGAGACTCTTCAATCAGTTTTTGGTGCCGACGTTGAATCGAACAATCCCTTTCACCAAGAGCGACGACTCCCCCATCGGCACCAGCAAGGATTTGTACCTCAACGTGCCGCGGATTCACTACGAACTTTTCGATGTAAACCTTGTCATCGTTGAAGGCCCCCATGGCCTCTTGTTGTGCTTGATGGAAACAGGCATGGAAGACGTCGGCAGTGGCGGCCATGCGCATGCCACGCCCACCACCACCTGCTGCGGCTTTGATCATCACCGGGTAGCCAATCTCATCCGCGACCCTTGCGCCTTCGTCGGCGTCGGCAACGGCTCCATCGGAACCAGGCACGACCGGAACACCAGCATTTTTTGCCGTAGTCTTGGCCTTGGATTTATCCCCACAGGAATCAATCACTTGCGGTGACGGTCCAATGAATATCAAGTCGCAAGCACCGCAGACTTCCGCGAAATGCGCGTTTTCGGCGAGGAAACCATATCCTGGGTGAATGGCTTCCACATTGGTGATTTCCGCCGCAGCAATGATGGCGGGAATATTGAGGTAGGACTGCGCACTGGAAGCAGGTCCAATGCAAACGGTTTCGTCGGCAAATTGTAGGTATGGCGCACCACGATCGGCTTCGCTGTATACCGCTACGACTTCAATACCGAGATCGTGCGCTGCGCGAATGACACGCAATGCAATTTCCCCGCGGTTAGCCACCATGATTCGCTGAAACATGGTGTAGCCTTAAACGGTTTGAATGCGGAATAGCGGCTGATCGTATTCGACTGCTTCGCCATCTTTCACCAGGATTTCAAGGATGGTTCCAGAGAACTCAGCTTTAATCTCGTTGAAGACTTTCATGGCTTCCAAGATGCACAGAACGGATTCGGCCCCTACAGAATCGCCGACTTTTACATAGCCCGGAGAATCTGGATCAGGCTTGCTGTAGTAAGTGCCCACCATTGGCGAGCGGAACATTTCTCCTTGCGGTTCTTCTACCACCACAGGCGCGGTTGGCGCCGGCGCTGCAGCTGGCATTGCAGCAGCAGGTGCAGCAGCATAGACCACGGGCGCCGGGCCACCTTCTGGCTGGCGCGAGAGACGAATTTCTGTTTCACCCTGAACAACGTGGAGCTCAGTAAGCTCCCCTTTTTGCATCAGTGCGAGCAGGTCTTGGACAATCTTAAGATCCACTGCGTTTTCCTATCGGGGATGGACTGGGGGATTCACCAGTCCTGGGGTCTCTATTGTGCCTTCCACGTGCCCGATTTACCCCCAGTTTTCTTAAGCAAACGGACTTTTTCAATCTGAATCCCCTTATCTAGGGATTTGGTCATGTCGTAAAGGGTAAGAGCTGCCATTGCAGCGCCCATCATGGCCTCCATTTCGACTCCAGTCCGGCCTTCTAGCGACGCGGTACAGCGCACGCGGAGGCCAGGTTCTCCGGATTCGAGTGGTTCAATGATGATTTGAACCCAATCCAACGACAATCCATGGCACATCGGAATCAACTCAGCCGTCCGCTTAGCGGCAAAAATCCCCGCAACACGAGCGGGCTCAACAATACCCCCCTTGGGTACCTCTCCCGCCAAAACCTTGTGAAAGGCTTCTACTGGGTAGCGGACAATGGCCTCTGCCTCGGCAGTGCGCAGGGAGATAGGCTTTGCGCCCACATTCACCATGCGGGAGCCCCCATCTTCCTGGAGATGGGAAAGCGGCGGAGTATCACTCATTAAAATCGGGATTGTGCGTAGTGTGGCGTTGGAAGCCACCTATACGCTAACCTAGTAGTGACTGCTCTACCGCATGAAAATACTCGCCCTTTTGCTACTCGCGGTCCCTCAGGGACCATCCCCTTCTCTCGATGCCCTGCTTGACCAAGCTCAGGATTTAAATCCTGCAGCCATTTTGCAGTTGGCGGATGTCTCCGCCTCCGAGTTGAGCCACTCAGACTTAGCGGCCTTAGCGGAGTCTATGGAAAAGGCCGAAGGCAACCAGTTGCTCATGCTGGGCCGCCTTCAGGCCTGGGCGGATGAGCCTGCCGCCATGGAGCGATTGGTGGAACTTCTTGATTATGATCAAGAAGCCATGAGTGCTGCCGTTTTGCAAACCTTACGCTTGCCGGCCTTTCATGGAATCGAGGAAGTGCAGTCCGCATTAGCGATTTGGTTATCCAACCAAGTTGCGGAAGACTCACCCTCCATTTGGACGGATGCGGAGTACACCTTATTCCGCACCGGAGGTGGGGCTCAACGCCGCGCAGCCTTGCGTACCCTGCGCAGCGTACTTTGGAGTGAGAACCAAACTCTCAGGGACAAGGCCGTTCTGGCCTTGGGCCGAACTGGGAGTAATCTAGGATCTGAAGAATTAGAAGTGCTAGAGGTGCTTGCAGAAGGAATCGGTGACGACGCCGTTCTGGCGCAAACTTTGCTGGATCAAGTGGAGCAACAATTGCGCTTTCGCAGCAAGATTCAAGCCTTACAGAAGTTGAATGCGTCGGAAAAAACCAATACCACGAAAGCCGTAGTCAAAAACGATCAACTTGCGGTGCTGGAGGAAGTGTTGTTGCGTATCCGTAATCAGCACATGGAAGGTGAAAAATACACCGACGAGGAGTTGATCGATGCAGCCGCTGGAGGCATGTTGCGTTTGTTGGACCCGCACTCGACCTTTTTTAGCGGAGAGGAATACGGTGAGTTTATGTTTGAAATGACTCAGGAGTACGGCGGCATTGGTGCATACGTGAATACGATTGATGGTGTGTTCACCATTCAGCGTCCGATTTACAGCGGCCCGGCTTATGCGGCTGGCCTTCTAACCGGTGACAGCATCTTGACGGTCGATGGCTGGTCCACTGCCGACCAACCAAACGATGACATCATCAAACGTCTCAAGGGGACTCCTGGCACTGAGGTCAAAGTTGAGGTGTACCGGGTTGGCTGGACGGAGCCGCATGAGTTCGTCATCACCCGAGGCACGATTCACCTGCCTACTCTGCAGTCGGAAATGTTGCCCGGCAGGATTCTTTATCTAGAGTTGCTCGACTTTTCTGTGGATGTCGCACGCATGATTGTGGACGAGATCACCAAGGCTCAAGACAGTGGTGTTTTGAATGGCGTGGTCTTGGATTTGCGCAATAACGGTGGTGGTTATCTCCGCGAAGCCGTCGCCATATGCGATGTATTCCTCCCCGCCGATAAGGTTGTGGTGACCACGCGCTCACGCACCGGTCCCGATGATGTTTACCGCACGCGCGCGCCCGCTTTGGTGCCGGAAAACATCCCGTTGTCGATTCTGATCAATGAATATTCCGCCTCCGCTTCGGAAATCGTTTCGGGTGCGCTGTCGATTCATGGACGGGCTGTCACCGTTGGGGAGCGCACCTATGGCAAGGGGTCAGTGCAGAATGTGTTCCCGCTTTCAACACAGCAGGACGAGCGCTTCAAAGAATCAAGTCAATCCCGCAACGGTATTCATGATGAGTGGGAAGAGTATGAAGATGCTAACGGGAATGGGAAATATGATTATGGAAGCAGGGTTAAGTTAACCATTGCTTACTACTACTTACCCGATGGCTCGACCATCCATACGCAAAGAGATCACGATGGTCGAATCGTGAAAGTAGGTGGAGTAGAACCTGATCGCACCATCGATTTTCCAGTGATTTCTTTTGTTGTGGCACGTGAACTAAATCGGATTCTCGAAAACAACCAATTCAAGCCCTACGTGGATAAGTTATTCCATGACAACCAAGATCTCGCCGTCAAGTTGGCAATCAACGACAATCACGACACTGCGCTCTACCCCGGATGGGATGAGTTTTATAAGAGTCTTGAAACGGAATTAGACCAACAGGAAGTACGGCGTTGGGTCCGGCGTCAACTGCGGGGAGTGGTTTCCGATGCTCGTGGTAAGGTTTTCCCGGGAAATGGTTTTGCCGGTGACTACGTGGAAGATCCACAATTACGTGAAGCCATCCGTGCCGTCTTGGAACACACAACTTTGGTTTACGACGCAATCCCTGAATACGCTGATTTGATTGCCAAGGGCTAAGCGAGTACTGCTATCAAGCCATTGCGTCCGGCCGATAAACCCTGACGCCGATGGCTGAAGCAGGAATGGTCAGAGCCCGTATCGATTCCCGAAAGGTAGATCGATGCGGGCTCCACTCCGTTTTGGAGCAGGCAATGCTGAGCCCATAAGGCAATATCAACCTGCCAACGATCTCCTTCTCCACGATATCGCGCTCCATCTGGGCAGGCCTCACCGACCTCGGGGCCAACCTCATAAGAAGCTCCAGCGATGCAGGGGGCGACGCCAGCACGTATGTCTATCGGCTCCACACCTAAGCCAAGAAACTGCTCCACTGCTGCGTCGAGGATGCCTGCGGCTAATCCCCGCCACCCTCCATGGATCACCCCAATCACTCCGGGCGCATGCAGAAGCACGGCGCTGCAATCCGCCACTGCTACATACAGCGGCAACCCTGGGGTGGTTGTGATGAGGCCATCACATTGGGGAATGACTGTCTCAGGCGTTAAGGCACCCCGCCCACGGTGAGAATCGTCCACGAAGACGACATTGGATGTGTGCACTTGGCCTCCAACGACCCAATCGTTAGGCGAGACTCCAAGAAATGCCGACCAAGCTTGACGCACGGTTTGAGCGGCGTCGCGGTCACGTTCTCCGCTGAAGGCTAAATTGCCCAGATCAGAAGGGCTGCGCGCAGCAAAAACATGGGAGAACCCGCTGGCTTCGGATAGTTCGGGGAACTGGTACCCGTAATAGGCTCCCGCGCGACACGGAGTCATCAGGTGGTGGATGCTGCAAGCTGTGCGTCGGGATCGTCCTTCGCGGATTCTTCGTTTTCCTTTTTCATCACCGGCCGCAAGAACTCAGCATAAAGCACGCGTCCTACAGCGACTAAGGGGACCGCAATAACCAGGCCAAAGATGCCCATCAGTGCTCCGCCGCAAAGCACGGCGAGGATGACTACAAAATCGGAGAGGCCAAGACCTCGTCCAACCATGCGAGGAATAAGGACATAGCCTTCTAGGACTTCGAGTGCGGTATAAATGACGGTAGCGGTGATCAAGCCCGCGAATCCCCCACCCGTCATGCCGCCGTCGGCGAATCCGACTAAGGCCAACAGGAAGAAGCCAACCAAGGGTCCGAGCACCGGAAGCAAAGACAACGCACCCAAGGCTAAGCCAAGGGAGTATGCGCCAGGAAATCCAAGCAACAACAGAATGCCCCAAGTCAGTAATCCTTTGACCGTGGCGACCTTGGTTCTGGAGACCAGGTAAAGGCTTAGGATTTTTTCGATGCGAGGAAGGATGCGATCAAAGCTGGCATGCCATGGGGTGGGCAACTCCGAGCGAATCCGAGTCAGCCAAGGGCCACCTTCTAATAAAAAGTAGAGGAAGATTGGCAGTAATAGAATGCCCGACACAATGCCGAACATACCGCCAAAGAATTGGACCAATCCTTGTCCGGCGCGGCTTAATTGTTCCGATGCAATCCCCACAACATTTTCTGGGTTAAGTTGTTCGGGGTCTAAATTCTCCTTAGCCCAATCAGGCAGGCCATCGCGGAGGGTTAACAGTTGGTCTTGGATTTGCTGACTTAGGCCACCGAGATTATCAACCGGCACTTTGGCTAAAAGTCCTTGGAAGTCGAACAAGGCTGGCAGCATGAGCAAAGGCGGAACCAGAGCAAATAAGGCTACACAGGTGAGAGCTGAAACTGAGGATCCTAGGCGGATTCTCCAACGCCGATGAAGTGGGTAAAACACTAGCATCAGCAAGTAAGCGCCAAGCAAGGGAGCGGTGACTGACTTTAATAGCCAGATCAACCAGGACACCCCGACGACAATGGCAAGGCGTACAGCAGTATGGAGATTCATGTTCCGCTAACGGATTCGCCTTCTAGGAAGGCAACTTCGAAATCGAAGCCGTTGGCGAAATCTTGAGGCTTGTCGCGCTCTGTCTTATTCAGCAAACCGGCTTCACACATTTGAAAGACCAGACTACCGAAATCCCCGGTGGAATGAACCCCCCAGGAGCGGAATGCGTATGGAGCTAAGGGGCCAAACTCCTCCTGGGCATAGCGTCGTAGGCCTGCAAGTAGTTCATGAGGCGAGATATGGCGCCCATCACTAGGCTTCTGGCCCCTTCCCTCAAGGAAAATGGTGAAATCCAGCGCCTCTAGGACGAAGAAGTACGCTGCTTCTGCGTACTTGCGCTCATTCTGGATGCGAATCTCACGAATGAGTGGTTGGAGTTTGCGGTCGTCCATTTTTTATCCCCGAGCTAGGTATCGGACGGCATCCAAGATGTTTGCCAGTATCTTGAAAAGGATTTTAAGACTTCCTCGGAAATAGGATGTTGCAATGTCTTTACCCCCTAGAGAATGGGGGTTTCCGAGCATCAAGGAAATCGCACTAAATCCTGAAAAACTAGGTCTGGAGTGACTTGTCCGGCGAGCCTTGCGAGGGCGTGGTCTAAGCGTCGGCACCACTGTCCCTGGAAGAGTAAATAGGCGGAATTTGGGGATACGTGGGCAGTTACAAGCCAGGCTCTTGTGGCTGCTAAAAGGAGCAAGCCCAACTGTCGCTTCTCGGCCAATTTACTAGCTGTAGGAGTTTGGCACCAAGTTTCGGGGCCATCCATCCCGTTGAGCCAAGCTGAGACCATTGGGAAGCACTCAAGGAGCATTTTTCGCTCCCCTAGTGGGAGTTCAAGGATGGCTTCACCGGAGCCACAGGCGCGGATAAGAATATTCCAATCTTCTACCCCGATTCCTGCTGCAGCGGCCTGCCGACTCATTTCTTCCGGTTCCGCCCGCGGCACTCGCCAAATACGGCAACGGGAGCGCAGAGCAGGGCTGAGATCGTAGAGCTCGGTTGCGGTGAAAAAGAGGACGGTGCCTTCTGGAGGTTCCTCAGTGGTTTTGAGTAAAGCACCCTGAGCGTCGACTGTCATGCGGTCGGCGTCGAAGAGAACCACGGCTCGGTGCTTGCCGATCTTGGGCCGATATTTCAAGGCAGTTTCCACACAAGGAACCCCCTCTTTGCGAAAGGTGATGTGCTCCACCTTAAGCCCTGGGGTCCCAAGTTCGGTTGGATCGAATAAAGCGAAATCAGCGTGTTCCCGCACCGGTCCTCGAGATTGCAGCAAGGAGGCTGCACAGTCCAGCGCGACTTCTCGAATGCGACTGCGGGAGGCACCAACAAATAGGTAGGCGTCGGCAAGTGCTCCTGCGGCCACTTCGGTTTCAAAGCGTTGCTTCATACGCGACGCGCCTCCACCGCTTGCACAACCTTTGCTGCAATTTGTTGAATGCTCAATCCTTCCGCGGCGATCAGCGCAGTTCGTGCTGGATTGGCCTTGGCGTAGGCCAGATAACCTTCACGAACTTTTTCCTGAAAACCCAAACCGCGACTTTCGAAGCCATCATGGCCGCCTTCACCGCCAACGCGGGCAAAACTCACTGCTGGTTCTAGATCGAGAATCAAAACTCCATGCGGCTGAAGCTCCGGGGCCACCACTAAGCGGTCGAGGTCAAGAACCCAATCCACCAGGCCTTTTTGCCCTTGATAGGCCACGGTGGAAGGCGTGAAGCGCTCACAGACCACGTCGCGACCAGATGCTAGGGCCGGTGCGACTTTGGCGCGCAGCAGTTCATTACGCGCAGCAAAAAACAACAGCGCTTCAGAGCGTGGGTCCCAGTTTTCGCGATCGACGTCGAGCAGCATTTTCCGCAGCCCTTCTCCCAATCCGGTGCTGCCGGGCTCGCGCAAATGTAACGGCCGACGCCCAGCATTTTCTAGTACCTGAACCAGTAACTCCGCCTGGGTGGACTTCCCAGAGCCGTCCATTCCTTCAAGAATCCAAAATCCCGCTGTCATGGCCTTATCGTAGTGTCGCCGCACTGGAAATCGATGCCTCCTTGCGGTTAGTCTCTGGGCATGCCGCGTCGACTCCTTGCTTTCCTGGCCATAGGGCTCTTACTCCTTGCTTCTTGCGTCACACCCGCCCCACCACGGCAGGTACCTCTTGGGCTCGAGCCTCCGGTGCAGTCCCCTCCAGGAGAGTTGTCTTTGCAGGAGCGTGTGCGCTGGTGGGAGAATCAACTTCCGCGACTTTCCTCGAGTGATCGGGTGGAAGCACGTCTGTTGATGGGAGAATTGCATCTGGAAGCAGGACAGGCCGACGCCGCACGCCTTGCTTTTTATGAGGCAAAAGGCGGTCATCTTTCGGCCACGGAATTAGCTCGTTCCGAACGCGGTATTGGCCTGAGTTACTTTCTTCAGGGGAACCTTGCGGCAGGAGTTTCTCATCTTGAACGTGCATTGCCGCAGCTTGAGGGACCGGCTGCCGCCGAAACCGAGTATCTCTTGGCGGCGGCAAAAGGCTCCCCTCTAAATGGACCGTCCAATGCGGTTAGCGAGCGCATGGGTGTTTACCTCGCCAAAGCCAACCTGAAAGCACCCGTAGCGAAAAGGGTTGAAGCATCCACCGATGGCATTCACTTTGATGTCAGTCGGCAACAATGGAACGCCGCAGCGATGCATTCCAATTGGGATCGGATGACCACTCCCTATCGTATTACGGTGCATCACACTGCCATACCCATATCATCAACATCTCTCTCGGGAAATATTGCCGCGGTACGCGTGGTACAGGGTGAGCATATGAATGGCAGGGGCATGGCAGACATCGCTTACCATTTCCTCATTGGGCGTGATGGAAGGATATTCCAAGGTCGCCCTCTGTATGCACAAGGGGCTCATGCCTCGGGTGATTACAACATTGGCA
Source organism: Planctomycetota bacterium (assembly GCA_045047305.1). Lineage (GTDB taxonomy): Bacteria > Planctomycetota > UBA1135 > UBA1135 > UBA1135. Next base: position 34,526 of record JASFYO010000021.1, read on the forward strand.
ACATTGGTATTTGCCTGCTAGGCAATTTTGTGGCCCAACCAAACCGTGGACCGGAATATGCAGCGGCACAGGCTCCTACGGCCAAGCAGATGGAATCACTGGAGCGTTTAGTTGGCGAAGTCCGTAGTACTTATGGGATCAAAGCCAATCAGGTTTGGGGCCACCAACATTGGAAACCAACTAAGTGTCCGGGGCCACACCTTTTGTCGTGGGCTGCTCGTTACCGCCGCAGCGTTCAGTAAATCAGAACAGGCTCGTGGCTAATGCTGCGAGCCCGAGTAGCCAGCAGTAGGGTGCAAAGAGGTGCAGTTTTCCGCGTTTGGTAATCCATACCAACATTCCCAGTGCCGTCCAGCCAACCAGAAAACTTACCCCCACAGCCAAACCTAAGGTGGTTAAATCCAGGCCTTGCGAGGTGTCGAGTTCGGGTAGCTTTAACACCGAGGCACCGAGGATGGCGGGAATCGACAACAGGAAGCTGAAAGCTGCAGCTGCTTCTGCAGAAAGGCCTAGGCGTAAACCCACCACGATGGTGGTTCCACTGCGCGAGATGCCCGGGAGAATCGCAAAGGCTTGAGAAAGCCCGATAATCAAGGCGCCTTTCCAAGAAAGTTCTTGGATGGACGTCCCGCCCGAAGGTAACCGTTTGGAGTACCACAAAATACATCCAGTCAATAAAAGGGCACTGGCTGCGGGATAGGGCGAGCCAAACAATCCATCTAAATGATTGCGAATACTAAACCCAACAACGACAGCAGGAAGAGTCGCCAAAACCAATTGTCCGGCCAAGCGTCTTTGGTTGCTTACGTCGTCACCCTTACCAAAGAAACCAAGCACCAAACGAGTGAGGCGTTTTCTATAAAACAACAGAACCGCAAGCAGGGTTCCCACATGCAGCAAAACCTCAAGGCTGGCGTTGGCTGCTAACTGGTCGCCACCCGGCAAGAACTCTTTGCCCAAGACCAGATGCGCCGAAGAGGAGACTGGTAGGTATTCAGTAAGGCCTTGGAGGACGGCCAGAATTAGGACAAGTAAGAGCGCTCCCAATGGCTGAACCTAGAGTGTTGCCGCAATGGATTCCGGAGTTTCCCACGTCATGTCGAATGCTTGCGCAACCGGTTTATTGGTCAGGCGACCAGCAAGGGTGTTGGCAGCAGTGGCGAGTTGTGGGTTCTTTAATACGGCATCCTTAGGCCCTAAAGCAGCAAGCTTTAGTACATAAGGAAGCGTGGCATTGGTGAGACCAAAGGTGCTGGTACGTGGAACTGCACCAGGCATGTTCGCAACACAGTAATGCACCACCCCATGGATGACGTAGGTCGGGTTCTCATGCGTGGTTGGGCGGCAAGTTTCAATGCAGCCACCTTGGTCGACAGCGACGTCGACAATGACCGAACGATCGGCCATGAGAGTAAGGTCTTCCTCCAGCACCAACTTGGGTGCCCGGGCGCCTGGAATCAATACGGCACCAATGAGCAGATCAGTGTGCGGCAAACGCTCGCGGATGGCCTGTCGGGTAGAGAACACGGTGGTGACATTCGCAGGCATTACTTCTTCTAAGTAGCGCATGCGCTCTAAATCCAAGTCCAAAATGGTTACGTTGGCGCCAAGTCCAGATGCCATCCATGCGGCATGGGTACCCACAATTCCACCGCCAAGAATCATGACGTTAGAAGGTGCAACTCCCGGAAGGCCGCCGAGTAGAACACCACGCCCGCCCTGAGGAGCTTGCAAAGCCTTCGCCCCTTCTTGAACCGACATGCGCCCTGCGACTTCTGACATCGGAGTCAGCAAAGGCAAAGTGCGGCCGACCTCCAAAGTTTCATAGGCGAAACAATGTGCGCCTGATGCCAGCATGCCTTCGGTGAGTGCGCGGTCTGCCGCGAAATGGAAGTAAGTGAAAATAGTTTGGCCAGGGCGGGCACGGGCGATTTCTTCCGCTTGCGGTTCCTTCACTTTGACGATCATGTCAGCCTGGGCCCAAACATCTGCTACATTCTCTAACACCGTAGCGCCAGCAGTCACGTATTCTGAGTCAGGGAATCCCGAGCCGTCACCGGCCATGGTTTCCACGAGTACTTGATGGCCAGCCTCAACTAGCGCATGAGCTCCAGCCGGCGTCAATGCAACGCGCGCTTCCAGAACTTTGATTTCTTTTGGGATGCCTAGAATCATGGGGTCTCCTTGATGAAGGAAGCACGGGATTCTAGTGTTGCGGGCCTAGTCCTCCTACCCGGAACCTATCGATGTCAAAAACAGCAGAACGATTCACCGAAATTCGGGCCCGTATGGCGGAAGCAGCATTACGCGGTGGCCACGATCCCGCAGGGGTCGATTTGGTGGCTGTGGCCAAAACCGCAACGGCCCATTCCTTGCAGGAAGCTTGGGATGCTGGCCAACGTATTTTCGGCCATAATCGGGTTGAGGCTCTTGAAGCCCATCGTCTTATCTTGCCTGAAGCCCATTGGCACTTACTTGGGCCATTGCAAGGGCGAAAAGTACGCCGTGGGATCGTGGCATCGGCTTGTTATCAGGCCCTGGGGGAATCCCAAACCCTTCAGCGCTGCGCCTCGGCTGTGGCAGAGACCAACTCCACCCCCTATCCCGTGCTGTTGCAAATCAACCTCAATCCAGAGGATGGGCGTTATGGTTGCCGATTGGCTCAACTTGATGCTCTAGTCACCGAGGTAAATGCAAGCGAGCAGCTTCATTTCTCAGGATTGATGGCTTTGGCTCTTGCCGACGCGCCGGAAGCCAAACTAAGAGCCGATTTCTCCACCTTGTTTGAGCATTTCCAGCGTTTGCAAAAGGAGGGGCAACTTGACCCCCAGGCATACCTATCTATGGGCATGAGTCAAGACTTCGAGATTGCAATCGAGGAAGGAGCTAATCTGGTGCGTGTCGGGCGTGCGCTCTTCCCTCCCGCCCCTTAAATCGTGACCATCCGCCTCAAATGGAATTCCACCGATCAGGAAACTGGTGGGGCCTTTACCCTTCGTGGTGCATCACTGTATTTGGTGATATCCGACGCAGGTGGTTTAGATCAACTTGGAACGGATCCCGGTGAGCGAGATGGTTTCGTTATTTCAGAACTAGAACCGGGCGTTTTGCAACTCGAAACACGTGGTGAGTGCTTCTTCCAAGATAGTGGTGGTTTTGTTCAATTATCAGAGTTGAAATACGGCGCCAAAATCGTAGCGACTTCACCCGATTTTGAATGGGAGTTGTTTGCCGACGGCAAGATGGCAATTCAGGATCCTCTTGTCGATACGACTTTGGGCGGGCATAAAATCATCGGGCGATTAGGGAACGGCTCTATGGGCGTGGTTTACAGGGCGATTCAGATTAACCTTGAACGTGAAGTGGCGCTGAAGGTTTTGGACCCCAAAGCAGCCAAGAAATCGCCGCTTGCAGTGGCATCATTTAAGCGTGAAGCAGTAGCCGCCGGACGTCTATCCCACCCCAATTTGGTCCAGGTTTACGATGTCGGGCATGACCGTGGCCTCTATTTCTTTTCCATGGAGTTGGTGCCCGCAGGTGATTTAGAAGACCGACTCAGGGAAGCCGGCCCCCTGCCTTGGCGAGAAGCCTTGGAGTATCTCCTCGATGCTACAGATGCGCTTTTGTTTGCGCGTGAACATCATTTAGTCCACCGCGACGTCAAGCCCGAGAACTTAATGCTTACCATCGATGGGCGGTGCAAACTTGCTGATTTAGGTATGGCTGCAACCCGGGGCATGGTGGAACAGGATGGTGCCGGTGGAACGCCTCATTTTATGGCTCCCGAATGTGTTACTAGGAGTTTCGATCACCGCTCTGACTTTTACAGTTTGGGTTGCACGCTTTACCGTTTGCTGACCAACCAAACACCTTATCGCGGAGATACCGTACGCGACATTTTGCGGGCGCATCGGGACAGTCCAGTTCCGCGGTTAAAGGATGCTCAAGTGGATGCCCCCTCTGGAGTTCAGGAGTTATTGGATTGGCTTATGGCAAAGGATGCGGAAGAACGTCCACAGGATGCGCAGGCTATTTTAGAAGACATTCATAACCTGCTTGATGGAAAACGCTCGCGTGGTTTGATGATGGGCCTAGCTGCAATTGCAGTTCTTGCGGTTGGGGCTTCCTTGTTCTTTGCTTTGAAAAAGCACCCAGAATCTACCCAAGAAACCGTGTACGTTGAGACCGATTCCGGTGCAGCGCAAGAAGAACGCGAAAGGGCTGACGCCCTTGCCCGTGAGCTAGCCTTCACGACTGCTATGGCGACTGCTGAAGGACCAGAGCGTGCGCAATTGCTGCAAGTGTTTCTGCTTGATTACCCCGATTCGGAATTCATTTCGCGGGCGGAAGTCGAGCTCGACCGTTTGGCTAAATTAGCCCAAGCGAAGGTGGAAAAAGTTCAGGAAGTCGATCCTCTAGCGGCGGAGAAATTGGCGTTGAGTGAACTTGAAAACCAATTGAAGGCGGCATTAAGTGAAGCTGCGTTTGGTAAGGCTCACCAAACTTTGACTCTTGCCACAGTCCCCCTCGAATGGTTGGCACCACTTTGGGCTAGATTGGAAGGGTCAACGAACACAGCCTTTCTTGCATGGGAAGCGCAACATGCCTCCTTACTTCAGAAGGAGGATTGGAGTGCTGCAGAAGTCGTCCGCCAAAACTTCGAATCCTCATTACAAAGTGCTGCGCAAATACCAGAAGCCTGGAGGCAACGTCTTTCAGTCCTAAAAACTCAAGCATTTAAGGCTGAGGAGTCTGCCTTAGAACGCGATTATCGCGAGGCTCGCATCACCGTTCTAGTGGCTATGCAGAATTCGGTTTTACCGGCCTTGGATGAGTGGAGATTCCGTGATGCTGCGCAAGACTTGAGCCAAGTGGCAGAGTCCTGCCCACATGCCGAGCTGCAAAAGGCGTTGCGCGCCCGAGTCTCTATGCTTCAACAAGCCGCAGTGATTCAGGAAGCACTTTTCGCCAAACTGGAAGGAGATGTTCTTCTTCCAATCATTGAGCCACTGGAAGGTAAACGCGCTTTCGCTACTGCAGCGAGCGCAAAGGGTTTTGTGATTGTCGTCCAAGTGCGGGGCGAGAGAAAAGAGCGCCTGGATGCATGGCAACTGTATGAATCCCCTACCGTCTTAGTTGAATTGCTAGATTCGATTCTCAAAGAGGATCAACCAGCTCAAGAGCATCAGAGCTTTCTTACCGTGATATCTTCCCGCGCTTTGGCCCGGGAATTTGTCAATTGGAATCAAGTGCCAACCACGCAGCAGGCCTCGGAATTGGCCTTAGAATGCAAAGCATGGACAAAGTTACTTGGAGATGCCAGCTTGCTTGGGAACTCCGCGCTAATGGAAGAAGGTTTTGCATTGCAAGGATTGTCGGAACTCGCATCGAACTTGGCGATAGACGATGCTTATTCCGCCCTCTTACATGCTGAAGAGTTGCAGAATAATTTTTCATTGCTGGCAGCTTGGAGCTCGGATGGCACCTCAACCTGGGGCATGAAACCATGATGCCGGCGCGGTTGGTGGTGTTAGCTTCCGGTGGTGGGCGCACCTTGGAGAATCTCCAAGGCCAAATTCTGAATGGGAAACTCAATGCAAGAATCGAGTTGGTCGTTGCTTCTGAGGCCACTCTTGGAGCGGTGGAGAAAGCGAAGCAACTTGGCCTATCCATTTTGGTGGTCAGTAAAAAAAGCTACCCGGACCGCAAACAACGAGAGCATCGTTTGCTTGGCGCTATTTTGGAGGCGAGACCAGATTTAGTCATCCTGGCCGGTTGGTTGCAACTCCTGCCTATCCCGGCGGAACTGGAAGGTAAGGTGTTGAACATTCACCCAGCCTTGCTTCCTGCTTTCGGCGGCAAAGGGTTTTTCGGGCACCATGTTCATCAGGCTGTTTCCGCAGCCAGGGTGCCCATAACCGGTTGCACCGTTCATTTTGCTACTAGCCAATACGATGTTGGTCCAGTGGTTCTCCAAGCTTGTGTCTCGATTACGCCTGGAGAAAACCCAAAGGTTATCGCTGACACTGTTTTCGAAAAAGAATGCGAAGTCTACCCAGAAGCGATTCAAGCACTAATTGAAGGCCGTGCTCAATGGGAACACGGCGAGGTCTTGTGGAATTGATTTCCTCAACCGTTAGTTTTGAAACAAGCTCTTCACGCCTAATTCAAAATTGACACTACTGAGGTAGGCAGAGCTGCCCGGATCGGATGCGACTAAAACGGTGCCATCCGCTTGGGCCCACCAGCGCAAAATCTGAGAGCCCTTAGCCTTGGGCTGCCGCGAGATAGAGTAAAGGATGCGGCCAGACGGAGATTCTTCAGGAAGCGACAATGCTTCGCCACGTTCTAAACGCTGGCCATAATCTAGCAAGGCGGTAACAAATGCGGAATCCTCCGGATTTGTTTTTTCCTCGTTGTAACTCCCCCATCCATCACCTCGGCGCAAGAATATTTTACTAGCGTCACCGTATTCAATTTTCACGGAGGAAATCCGTTCCGGATTCAAGTCCAAAATCCTCGAACTAATTAAGTCATCTAATGGGATATCTAGAAACCGATAGGTGTGCTCCTCGTATGAGAACGGATATTTCCTTTGATCGGATACCACCAATCCGTCAAAAACTTGAAGCCGAACTTGCCGATTCCCGGAAGTGAAAATCAAATCTCCCTTCTTTTTCTCCAAAGGCAATTCTTCCAACAAAACATCACCGAGCCCTTCGACCCGTCCCCCCAATAGCGCCATGAGGTAAGGTTCACTTCTCACTTCAAGTGGTGCCTGGACTGGAGCACGGAGATACCAGCGATTGTTTTTTTTCTCCAAGAGAATACGTGGCCCCTCCACAGGGTTCCAAGAGACTTGAGTTACCCCGGCTCCAAATTCGTGCAAACGATGGTCACGCCATTGTTCCACCGGACGCGCTAGCATGCGGAAATCAGGAATAGGGAAACGGACTAGTTTTCCATTGCACTTGGCGACCTGCCAATTGCCAGAAGGTTCTTCAGCGCCAATAATTAGTTGCTGGACACTTCCGCCTTTGAAGGAAACTTCAATCAGAGCAGCGGCCGGGAGTAGGCCAAGCTCTTCCTCCGACTGGTTTTCCCATCCCGCTGGGGCAGGCTCCCAATGGGTGGTAAACAATGCCTGAAGAGCCGCTTGAACTACAAAAGGTTCCGCGTGGTCCGGCATGGGATTGGTGATTGCCCAACGATTGTCCTTGTACTCCAAGGAAACGGTAATGCCGAATCGCGGTTGTTCTATGGATAAACCAGTCATAGAAGCTGGGTCCCCTTCGATGAGGGTACCTGCGTTAGCTTGAGGAAGTTCTACTTCTAAGCTGGTAGCGGTTTGTGAATGCGAAAGCTGCCACAAACCAAACACCGCGCCCAAAAGCAGGAGACAAATCAAAAACAAACGAGTCGGAGTCATCGTCTTCTTCTCCAAAAAATCAAAAGGCCTAAAAGGAATGTCAAACCTGGAAACACAAAGATACTGATGTTCTGAATGCGTGCCATGACTGCGCGTTCGGGACGGAATGGTAATTCACCAAGCCCAACCAAGCCACGCTCAGCTTCATCATGACCGGAAAGCCAGATTAAGGCTCCAGCCAAAAGTTCGCGGTTGTAAAGGATGTCGGAGCGAATGCTTTCGGCAGAGCCTAGCACCACAATACGTCCGTGGAGATTATTTTCTCCAGGTGTCCATCGCTCTGCCGCAACAGCCAAAGGAACTACCCCTCGTTTCTCCCCGGGGTCCATTTCAAATAAGTTTTTCCGTGGATCTTCAATCCAGGCCAGGGATCCACTCCGAATAAGACGTTCTTGGGTGTAATCATTAGTTCCGCTGGCAAATTTAACTGGGCGTGCCCCCCGAAATAGCAAGAAACGCGAAGCCTCAATGAGAGGAACGGTGATGGAATGCTGCGGGCTTAATTGTTCTTGTTTTATTTCAAGAAAAGCACAATCGCTACGGCCAGTAACAAAACCACCCTGAATGCGTAATGGTTCACACACAAGCCCCTCTCCAAAACCAGTTCCATGATCTCGCAACAGATCATTCCAGAAGGAAATCACAGGTGGCGGTGCGTTGGGACCTAGGGCGAGCAGAACCGGTTTATCCGCCGCGACCCAAGCCTCCATCGCGGCGGCATCTGAGGGTAGAAAAGGTCTGCGTTGGCCGGGAATGATGATGAGGTCTGCATCCTTGGCATCCTGCGGCCCTTCTATAGGAAAAACGTCCCAGTTTTCACGTTGCAGTTGCATGCGCAACTCGAGTAACTCATCGGCATCATCCAGAGAACCTTGGCCATATCCGACTAAGACAGCTGCTTTGGGGGTATCTCCTGCAGCGAGGGCAACTGAGGCATCGCCCAGGGCAGATTCCACGCGTTCTTTGAGTATGCGGGCTGGAGCACCCTCAGGGGTTGCGCGTAGAATTTGGAACAAGTCCTCAAACGTAAGGACGCGTCGATCCCCGTTGGCTTCCAGGATTAAAGTCTCTCCGGGTTGCCGATCGAGGCGTTTTATTTCACGATCAATGGCGACCAGGGGGCTGGATTCGTCCAAGATAAGTGTGGTAATTTTACCGCCACTGCGCACCGCAGTGTCTTCGGTCAGACTACGCAATAAGACAAACGCCTGCGCATATACGGTGGAGCCAAATTTTTGGATATCTGGATCTTCAGGAAAAAGAAAAGCTGAAAGGGTGCTTCCTTGCGGCAATGCCTGCAAGGCTTCGGTTGTGCGATCACTGAGGCCTTGATCTTGAGCAGTGGTCCAATCCCAACGAACACGCAAGCCGGGGCGTGAAAATGTATAAAGGAGGAAGCCCGTAAAGGCAACCGCGCACAAACCAGCAAAGATGGTGAGCATGCCTAAACGAAGGCGCCGGCTCATGGGACCCACCTCCTGGACACCAGTCGGACCCAGGTTAGGAATAGGAATAGTGTGGACATTCCAAACAGATATACCAATGCATAACTGTCGATGAGCCCAGCTGAGAAACTACGGTCGAGAAAGTTTGGCAGATGGGTTAAACGTGCAATGTTTCCGAGTGCACCCTCTTTGTGCTCGAATAAGGCAGGTACGAATAGAAGCATGTAGTTGAGTGCGGCTCCACCCCCAGCTGCCAAAACAAGATTGCTTCCCCATGAACTAGCCCAGAGCCCTGTAGCCAAAAACAAAAAACTTACCAGCATGGCACCAAGTAATCCGCCCCAAATCCGTGCCCAATCCATGTTTGCACCGTGCCATGAAAGCAACAAGAAAAGCAAAAGGACTCCTCCCCAAAACAAAAGGAAGAACATGCAGGCTGCAAAATACTTAGCTAGGACTACCGCTCCATCGCGAATGGGAGCAGTAAGCAATGGCTCTAAGGTGCCGACACGATGTTCTTCGGCAAACAAACGGATGCATAAGAGGGGCGGGAAGGCTGGGAGCAATAGCCACACCAACATGCCGCTACCAAGCAGATAGGGCGGCAGCAGACCAAGGTCATTTTGGACGGCCTGAGTTTCGATCGTGACACTAAACATCAACCCATTCAGTAAAAACCAGAATCCCAAAAGCACAAACACAAATGGGGAAACCATGAGTGAGAACACTTCCTTTCTCCATAAGGCGCAGAAAGCATTCATGCGGGATCCCCCTCGACTAAGGAACGGAAAAGTTGGTCTAAGTCTGGGCGGATTTCGCGGAATTCTAAAACAGGGTACCCTTCTTTCCCGAGCCAACGAAACACAGAAGGACGCATATCAGGGGCTTGGAAACGTAGCTCAAACGTGGTTTCAGAGTTGCGTATAAGGCTGAATTGGAATTGTGATGCCACGGCCCTGAGACGAGCTTCTGCATGGGCAAAGCCGGGCTCCAACTGAATCAAAACGATGGCACCTTTTTGCATTTTCTGGTGGAGCTCTTGCAAAGTCCCAACGGCGCGCGAATAGCCGTGATTCAGAATTAGAACTCTGGTCGCAATCTCTTCTACTTCAGGGAGGACGTGACTACTGAATAGTATTGCTTTGCCTAGCGAGGAGAGCCCAATGAGAATATCGCGAAACTCTTGGCGCTGGATTGGATCCAGTCCTGTAAAGGGTTCATCCAAAAGAACCGCAGGAGGGTTGGCGAGCAATACATCGGCTAATCCAACTCGTTGGCGGAACCCTTTTGAAAGGGATGCAAAAGTTTGTCGCATGCGTGGTGCAAGTCCTAATCTTTTCACGATTTCGGCAATGGAATTTCTGGCCTCGGTGCGCTTAAGACCTTTGAGGCGGGCGCGAAACATGAGGTATTCGATAACCCGCATCTCTGAGGGTGCGACAAAGTTTTCTGGCAAATATCCCGTACTACTTCGTGCGCCCAAAGAATCTTGAGCCAAGTCTTTACCGTCAATGCTGCATTTCCCAGAAGTTGCTGGCAAATACCCGCTCAGAATGCGCAGAGTGGTGGTTTTACCCGCGCCATTGGGGCCCAAAAAACCGAGGATCTCTCCTGGCTTGACTTCCAAATCTAAATCCACCAGTGCGACATGGTTGCCGTACTTTTTGGTGAGTTTTTGGGTGAGAATCATGCTCGCGGTAGTGTGCAAAAAGGATGCCGAAGCCATAGGTTACGTGACCCGCCTTACATTTCCCATAGAGTACATTTTGTGCGAATTCGCGCATAAAAGAAGAAGGGCTGTCAGGAGCGAACTCCTGACAGCCCTATGGGACGACGCAAGCCTAGTTTTTGACTTCGAAGTCAGCGTCGACTACGTCTTCCGAGTTGTCTTCTGCTTGAGGAGCCTCGCCACCAGTCTGAGCGCCGGCACCTTCGCCACCATCCGCGTAGAGCTTTTGCGCTACGGCTTGCATGGCAGTATTTAGCTCCTCCACCTTGGTCTCGACAAGAGCCATGTCCTCGCTTTTGAGGGCCTCCTCTAGAGCTTCGATTTTGGCCTGGACATCTTCTTTTTCAGAAGCATCTAGCTTTTCACCTTGCTCCTTTATTAGCTTTTGTGCCTGCCATACGGTTTGATCCGCAAGATTACGCTTCTCGACTAGCCCCTTGGTAGCTTCGTCCTGCTCTTTGAACTTCTCGGCATCATCTTGCATCCGTTGGATGTCATCCTCGGACAGCCCCGAAGACTGCTCAATCCGTACTTTGTGTTCTTTGCCAGTAGCTTTGTCCACAGCATGAACATGCAGAATGCCGTTGGTGTCAATGTCGAATTCGACTTCGATTTGAGGGACACCGCGTGGGGCTGCAGGAATACCGTCGAGGGTGAAACGATCAAGGGTGCGGTTGTCGACAGCCATCGGGCGTTCGCCCTGCATGACATGGACTTCTACTTTTGGCTGGTTATCAGCCGCAGTGGAGAACACTTCTTTTTTGGTGGTCGGAATCGTGGTGTTCCGCTCAATCAAAGTGGTCATCACGCCGCCCATGGTTTCAATTCCAAGACTGAGTGGAGTCACGTCGAGAAGTACGAGGTCTTCTACATCGCCCGATAGCACACCACCCTGGATGGATGCTCCCATGGCAACCACTTCGTCTGGGTTCATGCTGCGGTTTGGCTCTTGTGCAAAGACTTCCTTCACCACTTCTTGCACCATGGGAATGCGGGTGGAACCGCCTACCAAAAGCACCTCACTGATTTCAGTCGGCTTGAGGCCGGCATCAGAAAGAGCCTGTTGACATGGAGTCTTGCAGCGCTCAAACAAATCGGCGCAGAGGTTTTCAAACTTAGCCCGAGTCAGGTTCACCATGAGGTGCTTAGGACCGGTTGCATCAGCAGTGATGAAAGGCAGGTTGATTTGCGTTTCGGTGCCAGAACTCAGTTCACACTTGGCTTTCTCACAACCTTCCTTGAGGCGTTGCAAGGCCATTTTGTCATCCCGCAGGTCAATGCCATTCTCGGACTTAAACTCGTCAGCAACCCAGTTAATGAGGATCTGATCGAAGTCATCGCCACCTAGCTGAGTGTCACCAGAAGTAGAAAGTACCTCAAAAACTCCATCACCGATATCGAGGATGGAGACATCGAAGGTGCCACCACCGAGGTCGAAAACAGCAATCTTGCCGTTTTTCTTCTTGTCCATACCGAATGCAATTGCTGCAGCAGTAGGCTCGTTAATGATACGCTCGACCTCAAGGCCCGCAATCTTGCCAGCATCTTTGGTGGCCTGACGTTGTGCATCGTTGAAGTAAGCCGGGACGGTGATGACCGCCTTTTCGACCTTTCCGCCAAGATAATCCTCAGCACATTCCTTGAGATATCCAAGAATGTAAGAGCTGATTTCAGGTGCAGAGTATTCCTTATCACCCACTTTCACCTTTACGATTTCATTGGGTTTACCAACGACATCGTATGGCACCAATTTCTCATCACTACTGACTTCCTCATGACGACGGCCCATAAACCGTTTGATGGAGAAGATTGTGCGTGTTGGGTTGGTGACCGCTTGACGCTTGGCAGGACCGCCGACCAAGCGCTGGCCATTGTCCTGAAACGCCACCACGGAGGGAGTGGTACGCCCACCCTCTTTGTTCGGGATGACCTTGGTCTCCCCACCTTCCAAAACAGATACGACGGAGTTCGTCGTTCCCAAGTCGATTCCAATGATTTTTGCCATTTCTTTACCAGGGGATGCCCCCTGGAGCTCTAGGTGGCAATTGCTGTGCCAGGAATAGACTGCCAATCTGACAGCCACCGCGTAACCTATTCGGCCTGGAACCCTTTCAGCTTGCGGTACAGAGTTCGCTCACCAATCCCGAGTTGTTTCGCGGCTTTTTGGCGGTTTCCATCCATGGACTCTAGGGTGCCAAGAATCATGTCCCGCTCGACCTCCTCAAGCGACTTCCCAATGGGTGGGTAGCTCGGGCCGGTAGATGCAGGTGGCGCATTGATTTCCTCGTCAACTGGGCAAGATTTAGGTGCGCCAATAGGAAGCGATACTTCGGCCTCGATTAGCGGTGGTCTTGGTTTTAAATCTCGCAGATTGAGCGGAAGGTCTTCTACTCCTAAGCAGCCATCGGTGTCGAGAACCACCATGGTTTCCACAGCATTGCGTAGCTCGCGGACATTGCCCGGCCAGGTATGGGCACGGAGCACACGCAAAAGATCCTCCGAAATCGCGGGAATGGATTTGCCATGACGCTCGGAGAATTCATGCAGGAAATGGTCCACCAGCAAGGGCAAATCTTCCAACCGTTCCCTTAAAGGAGGCATGTCAATTTCAACCACGGCAAGGCGGTAATAAAGGTCTTCACGGAATTCACCGGCTTCGATTCTTTGTCTCAGATTTCGGTTGGTCGCAGCAATGATGCGGACGTCAATCGGGCGCGCATCATTGGCCCCAACCGGAACGACTTCACGACTTTCTAAAACGCGCAAAAGTTTCGCTTGGGTCGATAGCGGCATATCGCCGATTTCATCAAGAAAGATGGTCCCCCCATCCGCAAATTCAAACTTACCTTGCTTGGATTCATGGGCGCCAGTGAAGGAACCTTTAGTATGTCCAAACAATTCACTTTCAATCAAACTTTCGGTTAATGCCGCGCAATTCACCGCTACGAATCGGCGCTTATTGCGTTCCGACAAGCGATGCAGTGCACTTGCAACTAATTCCTTGCCAGTGCCGGAATCGCCAAGCACCAGTACCGTTGCATTGGTTGGACCGACTTGGCGCACCAAGTCAAAGACTCGTGTCATGGCAGGTGCATTGCCAATCATGCCTTCCAGACCAAATCGGCGGTTCAGGGCCTTGCGCAGCTGTTGATTGTCCTCGGTAAGGCGCTGTTTCTCTAATTCTCGATCCACTCGGGTGCGCAATTCTGCAAGATTAACAGGTTTGGTGAGGTAGTCTGCAGCCCCTTCCTGCATGGCCTGTACTGCGGTCTCAACCGTGCCATAACCCGTGATCAGAAACACCGAAACCTCGGGACGACGTTCACGGATTGCGCGTAATAAATCCAAACCATTTCCATCGCCAAGCATGAGGTCGGTGAGGACGACGTCGTATTTGCGAATGGGGAACCGATCCATCGCGGCTTGGAAGTGATCCGCAATTTCAACTATGTGGCCATCACGTTCCAAAGCCATTTGCATGGCTTCAGCATGATTCCGGTCATCGTCGACCACCAACAGTCGAGCACTAGCCATAATTAGGAGATGCTTCCAAGGGGAGTGCCATGCTGACTCGGGTTCCATTGCCGGGAGAACTTTCAATTGAAAGCGTGCCACCATGGGCCCCCACAATGCGCCGCACGGTCGCCATACCGAGGCCAGACCCACCTTTCTTCGTGGAGTAGTACACCTGGAGGCATTGCTTCAAGGTTTCTGCTTCCATGCCTGGGCCGTCATCCACGATTTCAACTATGGCACGCTCTCCTTCACGTCGAGTGATGAAGGTGATGGTGCCGTACCCACGCTCTTCCATAGCCTGCCGAGCATTGATAACCAAATTTAATAAGGCTTGCCGCATGCGACCGACATCGAGCATGACCAAGGGCAAACTTAAATCCAAATAGGATTTGATTTGAATCCCAAGGCGTTGGGCCTCGGGTGTAGAAAATTGCACCACCTGTTCAATTTGCGCATTGAGCGAAGCGAGACTGGCGTTTAAGGAATCGGTGCGTGCAAAACGCAGAAAGTCTTCCAGAATTCCGTTGAGTCGTAAGACTTCCGATTTCAAAATGCGTACGGTTTTGACCGTGCGTCGGGCCTTGATTCCATCCTCCGGCTCCCAATCCTCCTCCAGCAAAGCCAAGTGCAAGCTGATGGTGCTCAGAGGGTTTTTTAGCTCATGCGCAAGGCCGCCCGCAAGACGAGCAAGCGTTTGCGGGTCAAGGTCATGTGCACGTAAAGGTTGTTCCGAAGACATAAGGGCTTCCAGCGGCCAATGCCGCACGACTAGGATACCTGCGCTGGCTCCCATCCCGACATTGTTTCCTCCCCGTGTCCGCAAACTCATTCGACCTTAATACGACTTCTGGCCAGGCCGATGCCGCCAAACGCCTTTGCGCAGGCGAAATCGTGGCTCTTCCAACCGACACGGTACCTGGATTGGCCATTCGAGCGGACCTCCCTCAAAGCGCGGAACGCTTGGCGCGGATTAAAGGAAGTCCTCAAGGCCGCCCCTTTACGCTTCACTTGCCGCATATGCAAGCTATTCGGGAAATGGCGCCAACTTTGCCACCTGGATTGGCTGCATGGTTAAATACGCATTTGCCTCAAGGAGTGACGGCATTGTTACCCCGAAGGTGGGTCAATCTCGCAGACAGTATCGATTGGAAATGGAATCATGTGGGATTCCGTTTACCGCAGCAGCCTGATTATCAGGCGGTGACTGAAATTTTAGATTTCCCGCTATTGATGACCAGCATCAATCCAAGCGGCCAACCCTCCCTATTTGGCGAGGCTCTGAACCAATGGATCAGTTCGCATGGAGTGGCACACGCGACAGGATTGGCCCAAATTGGCGAGTGCGCCCCCTCAACCATTATTTCCTTTGATCCGATGCCGAATGTTTTACGGGGGCAGGCTGCCACGGAAATGACTCTTCCTGGCAAACGAGTTCTGATTTTATGTAGCGGCAATATTTGCCGTTCCCCAGTTGCAGAGCATCTATTGCGTGAACTACTGGCCAATACCTGGCAAGTGCCTCAGGAGCAACTTGCGGATTCCGGGTGGATGGTGGCCTCGGCTGGGACCTTTGCCATAGATGGTGGCACGGTAAGCCGACATTCCTATACCGTTGGCCAAGAAATCGGTTTGGATTTATCCGCACATCGGTCGCAACATGTGGACCAGGCGCTGCAACAACCCTGGGACTTGATTCTAGGGATGGGGCCGAATCACCTTGCTGGCATGCCACCGGAACTGGCTTGTGAACTGTTCGACCCTACCGGCCATGCTGTGCCGGATCCCTTTGGTGGGGAGCTTGCTGAATACGAAAACATGCGCAATCACCTCATGGTGGCGGCACGAAATCGAGTTGCTGCTTGGTCAGATTGGCCTCACGACCAGAGCTGAACCACGTCCTCTGTGGAGGCCGCTTGGAGCAATTGATCGCGAAAGGAGACATCCCCAAGGCGCCGAGCGACCTCGGTAAGCGTTTGCAGGTGCATTAACTTTTCGTGCTTTGGCACCAAAATCATCACCACTATTTGCGCTGGTTTGTCATCCAGCGAGGCGAAATCCAATCCATCGGGCAATAGGGCCATGCTGACGAACATCTGCTCTAAGCCCTCTACAGCCGCATGAGGCACTGCGATACCAGCCTCCATGCCAGTAGAAACGCATTCCTCACGTGCAACCACACACTCTAAGCATAGGTTTCGAACCTCAGAGGAGAGATCCCATGCGGTGGCGAGGGCATCCACCATGGATTCTAATAGCTCCCATTTGTCGGACACCGGAGGTGCCAGAAGAATGGAGCCAGCGCGGAAATGGGTGGGGAAATCCATCAGTTAGGGCGTGCACAGCATATCTTCAGCCAAGCGCGTGCAACAGCGGCCAAGGAGGAAGATTTTCTTGGAAGGGAAGGAAGTTTGTCCACGTCGGAAAACGCAGTCCGTAATGCTTTGAGCCGAGCTACCACAACGACTAGACTCTGCTCTACCCGGCGCCCACCGCGCCCCCACCTCATTCTAAGAGCGCATGCTCCTCATCATCAGTCTTGGCCTAGCGCCACTCCTGTTTTCTCCATCCTTTCAGGAACCCGAAGAAGATCTTCAGGTCCCTGAGAGTGTCCTTCAGTCAGACGGCGAGTACTTCACACTTGACCTGAGCGAACTCGATGAAGGCGGCTTAACGCTGCGCCAGTTCATCAAGATCTGTCAGCTCAACACTGGCCTGAACTTCACTTTGGATGAATCCAATTCCGCCAACGTGCGTCAGAAGTTAGATAATAAACGACTTCTGCTCTATGGAGAGAAACGCATTAAGAAAGAGGACTTCTACTCCTTCTTTCAAATCATGATGAAAATTCATGGGTTCGTTTGCGTCACGCAAGGATCTGGCGATCTTGAAGTGATTGTGATTACGGAACAACTGGCTTCGAATAACACATTGATTAAATCCAATGCTCTATTCATCAGCGAAGAAAAGGTGAAGGACTATGCGGACAAGCCTGGAACCTTCCTCTACACAGTAGTCCCGCTGAAGTACGCAGAAGCGCAAGACCTAGGAACCAACTTGCGGTCTGCGATTGGTGGTAACGTCGGCGACAACTCTTCCTTCATGCCGCTAACTCAAGAGCAAGCCTTGTTCATTCAAGGTTATGGCCCTTTTGTTGCTGCTGCCGTGCGCATGATCAAGATTCTAGATAAGAAGCCAGATTTGGTGCAGCCGGAATTCCGCAAGATTCCATTGCGTGAAACCAGTGCGGAAGAGCTTGCCGATATCCTGGTGGATTTGGTTGAGAATCTACAGGGACCTGAAACTAGATCTCCGAATACCAATCGTCGTTCGGGCGCCAACCCTACGGCACCGATTGAGACAAACATTGTTGCCTTTCCTCAAGACAACTCTTTGTTAGTCACTGCCGACCCGGAAATCATGAATAGGATTCTAGATTTAGTGGCGCAACTCGACACCAAAGTGCTGGAGCCGCAATCGAATTTCCATTTGTATGTATTGCAGTACCTCAGCGCAGCGGACCTAGATGAAGCGATTTCCCAATTCTTGCAACGTTCGGAAGATGAGGCTGAACGGGCAAGCAGAAATGCCTCGGGTGGAAGTAACTCCCGTTCGCGAGTCACTGAGCAGAAAATCATCGTGGAAATCCACGAGGAAACAAACTCACTCCTTGTTACAGCAACCCGTTCCAAATGGGAAGAGCTGCGCACCTTGCTGGACCGCTTAGATCGCCGTCAACCACAAGTGTTGATTGAAACGGCCTTGATTGAAGTCAGTAACGATTTCTCGAGAGACATTGGCATTGAATATGCCAATGTGGAAACCCCAACTGGAAATACGCAAAAAGGTTTCGTCTTTACTTCCGTGGGAATTACTTCAGGTGACACCATTGGCGGACCGCGCCTGCCGTCTCCAACCGCTGCTGGTCTAACCTTCGGTATCTTTGATGGAGCAGATCTTGGTATCCCTTTCATCATTCAAGCTGCGCAAGCCAACACCGACACCAACATCTTGTCGGTTCCATCCATCTTGGTTGCGAACAACAAGGGTGCTACAGTGACATCGGAAGACGAGATTCCGTTCCAAACTTCAAACGCAGTGCAAGGTGCGGTTGCCAGCAATGTGGATTACACCACAGCTGGTATTACTCTGAATATCACCCCTTCGATTTCGGCGCAGAAATACTTGCGGCTGTCGATTAAGCTCACGGTTTCTTCCTTCCGCGGCGAAGCCACTGGAACCCTTCCTCCGGCCAAGGCCACGCGGACCATTCAGACCAATGTAAACCTGCCTGATGGTGCCACCATGTGGCTCGGGGGCATCATTCGCGATGACATTACAGACAGCGAGAGTGGCATTCCTTACCTCTCAGACATTCCCCTGATTGGTGGCCTCTTTGGGCGTAACACGAAGAGCAATGTGAAAACAACATTGTTCTTTTTCTGCACGCCTACAATCCTCGAAGACTTCAACGAACTTGATGACATTTCCAAGGATGGAAAAGCGCGCGCTGCGGCAACCATTGGTTTGGAAAGGGTACGCATGATTGATCCTGACTATCAATACGATAGCCCTGTAGACATCATTTTAGAATCCGATAACGACCAAGATGGTAGTCCTGACTTTGGTTCGCTGAACCTATCCGGTTTCGCAGCACCAAGATACCAGGGTTCCGGTGGAGTCCTGAATGATGGATCTGCGGTTGGATCCAATCGTTTCCTGCCAGTCCAGAACAACAAGTGAGCAGCGAACCCCTGACTTCGCCTCCCGATTTGCTCGGTATTCTTGCAAAAGAAACCGGGCAGGACCCTATCGAGTTGCGCAAATTGCGTGATCAGGCCTCTTCTAGCGGTCAAACTCTCGATCGGGTACTTCTGACCCGGGGACTTGATGAAGCTTCCGTTTTGCGCGCTTTCGCGGAAGACTTGGAAATGGAATTCCTTGAGGACTTTCAAGGTGTTCAAGTCCCGAAAGCCTTCGTCGACCGTGTCCCCCTATCCTTTGCGCGGGCACACAACATGGTAGGGATGGCCATGGAAGGGTCGGAATTGGTGGTTGCATGCGCCCACCCACTCGACATACATCCACAGGACGATCTCATTGCTATGGTCCCATGCAGCGTTCGCTTTGCATTGGCTACCAAGGCAGATATTACCGAACTGGTAAACCGAGCCTTTCGCCACCGTGCAGATGGCGTCGATGATGCGCTGGATGACCTAGAAGGCGCCGATATTGTAGGACTCGCTGCTGAAATTGATGAAAGTGAAGACCTGCTTGATGTGGCCAATAAGGCGCCCATCATCAAGCTAGTCAACTCTGTATTGTTCCAGGCGTTGAAACTGCGCGCATCCGATGTGCACTTCCAACCCTACACCGACCGCATGCAGGTCCGCTTCCGCATCGACGGCATTCTCTACGATATGGAAGGCATTCCTAAAAAAGCCCAAGATGCCATCACTTCGCGTATT
Organism: Planctomycetota bacterium; assembly: GCA_045047305.1. Classification (GTDB taxonomy): domain Bacteria; phylum Planctomycetota; class UBA1135; order UBA1135; family UBA1135. The sequence continues at coordinate 54,110 of JASFYO010000021.1, forward strand.
AAGGTGATGGGCAAAATGGATATCGCGGAACGTCGGCTTCCTCAAGACGGGCGCGCATCCATTCGCATTGGCGATGGCGAGGTCGACGTGCGGATTTCGGTAGTGCCTACCGCAGAAGGAGAACGCTGCGTGTTACGTCTACTTGACAAAACCGCCCGCTCTTACGATTTGCAGCACATCGGGTTGGACGAAGAAAACCTGAAGACACTGAAGCATTACTTGAATTTCCCCCATGGCATCATCTTGGTCACGGGGCCTACGGGGTCAGGGAAAACCACCACGCTATACGGTGGCCTGACTGAGATCAGTACGGGTGAAAAAAATATTCTGACGATTGAGGATCCCGTCGAGTATCAACTCGACGGGATCTCGCAGGTGCAGGTGAACGTTAAAAAAGGACTGACCTTCGCGGCAGGTTTGCGTTCCTTCTTACGTCAAGATCCAGATGTAATGATGGTTGGTGAAATCCGCGACCTCGAAACGGCAGAAATTGCCATTCGAGCGGCAATCACCGGGCACCTAGTGTTCTCTACCGTGCACACCAATGACGCCCCAAGCACGGTAACTCGTCTTATCGACCTGGGTCTAGAGTCTTACTTGGTCTCCTCGTCTTTGGTGCTAGTTGTGGCACAGCGTTTGGTGCGAACCTTGTGTCAAACTTGCATTACCTGGATAGAACCAGACGAACAACAAATTGCAACTTTGCGCGCCGTTGGTATCGACCGCGAATTGTTAAAGGATGGGAAATTCGCCCATTCCCCAGGATGCGAGGACTGCTTCCATTCCGGATACCAAGGCAGAACGGCTATCTATGAACTTTTGCCAATGACAGAAACCATGCGTGAGTTGGTCATGAACAATGTCTCTGCAGCAGAACTCAAACGTGCTGCGATTCAAGGTGGCATGCGGACTTTACGCCAAGACGGCATGCTAAAAGTCATTGCCGGTGAAACTTCTCCGGAAGAAATCATGCGTGTGACTCAGTTGGACATCATCTAGTCCTTTAGGGGACCGAAAATGCCGGTTTACGAGTGGAAAGGATTTAACAGCAAAGGCAAGAAAGCCTCTGGTGTCATTGACGCTGATTCCCCACGCGATGCGCGGGCGAAGTGCAAACGGCAGGGCATGCTAGTCACGGGCTTGGTAGAAATTCGTGCGGGAAGGAAAAAACGCACTGCCATGGTCTCGGCTTCCAAGGCCGGGCGCAAAGAGAACAAGCAACTTGCTCGATTCAAAAAAAGCATAGAATCTGCACGTGGCCGCAAAGAAGGCGGAATACGAAGTAAAGGGCGTACCGATGAGGTCGCAACTTTTACTCGTCAACTCGCCACCTTGACCAAGGCCGGCATTCCGATTACAGAAGCTCTGCGCGCGATCATTGAACAAACAGAAAATAAACGTCTAAACATTCTTTATCGTGATATTCGTGAGCAGATTTCGCAAGGAACGCCGACGGCAGACGCATTGGCATCTCACCCGGATTACTTTGATTCCCTCAACGTATCGATGGTTCGCGCAGGTGAGGCCTCGGGGCATTTAGATTCCGTTCTGTTGAAGATGTCCAATTTCATGCAAGAACAGAGCAAAGTCCGAAACAAAGTGCAGGCTGCCATGATGTACCCCATGGTAATGCTATTGGTTGGCTTTGGCGTCATTGGGCTATTGATTGGTTTTGTAGTACCAAAAATCACTTTGATGCTGGAGAGCCAAGGAAGTGAACTTCCCCTCCCAACCCGGATATTGCAGGGCACTTCCGATTTCTTAATCGGATACTGGTGGGTTCTTTTTATTGTGATTATTTTCGCGTCACTCGGGTTTAACCTCTTCTATTCTTCCGACAAGGGTCGCCTTTCTGTAGACACGAAAATGCTGAAACTACCCATCTTTGGTGACTTGCTCAAGAAACAGGCTATCGCACGATTTGCACAAACTTTCGCCACACTTCTCTCTTCTGGAGTACCTGTAGTACGTTGTTTGGAAGTAAACCGCACCGTGCTCGGCAACCGTCTCATGGAAAACACCATCGATGATGTGCGCAAGAAAATTATTGAAGGGGCAGACATCGCTGGACCGATTAAAGCGTCGGGGGTGTTTCCGCCCCTACTCGGTTACATGATTGCAGTGGGCGAACAATCCGGAGAGCTCGATTCCATGATGCAACAGATTGGTGATACTTACCAAGACGAAGTGGAAATCGCGACGCAAAAACTAACTTCCCTCATTGAACCAGTCCTAATCCTAGTGTTAGCGGTTATGGTCGGGTTCATCATCATGGCCATCTTGTGGCCGGTCCTACAAATGACCTCAAACTTTTAGACATGAAAATCCAAACAAAACTTAAAAAGCGCGCGGGCTTTACTCTCATCGAGATCATGGTGGTGGTCCTCATCATCGGACTTTTGGTCAGTGTGGTTGGGCCTAACATTTGGAATGCATTGGTTAGCAGTCAAGCCAAAATCGCGGACACTCAAATTCGTTCGTTCCATGATGCCATGGATCACTATAAGTTAAGTAACTACACCTACCCAGACAGTTTGGAGGCCTTAACCGAACCGGACCCAGTGACCGGCAATCCAATCATTAAAACCATTCCTCTAGATCCTTGGCAGAATGAATATGTCTTGGACCAGGATGCTGATGGCAATCCCGTGATCACTTGTTATGGTGCCGATGGCGTGCCTGGCGGAGAGGGCGAGAACAAGGACATCTCTTCGGAAACTATAGGGATTTAGAGGTTAGGATGAGGGCAAGAAGAGGGCGTCAGGCCGGATTTTCTCTGATTGAGATTACTGCCGTGGTCATCCTCATTGCCCTTGTTGCAAGTGTTGCCATGACCCGCTTGGATGGAGTGCTTCCATCTACTCGTTCTGAATCCGCTGCACGTGAGGTTCTGGCAACCTTAGATTTTGCCCGCACCCAAGCTATCGCCAAGGCGCAGCCTTACGAAGTGGTTTTTGATTTTCCAGAACAACGCTACAGCATCCGAGTTCCGTTCGATTCCGAAGGTGTTTTAATTCCAAATCAAGAGGATCGGCCTTTGCTCTCTTGGCACCATTTTGAAAAGGGAGTTGAGATTCTGGGCATACTTGACCCGCGTGGGGAAATCGTCAGAGACGGAATCTACGCCATTACATTTGATGACCAAGGCGCCTCTAGTGACGTCCATATATATATTGGACACACAGAAAACAAGGACTTTGAACTCACTCTACGGGTGCTTTCGCTCACTGGTATCGCAAGCGTATTTCAAGGACATCTGGAACCCGAATTTCTGGTGGAAAATGATTTTTAACCATCCGCCATCCGTGAAGCGGACATCCTCTGGCTTCACTCTAGTTGAGATTATGGCTGCTGTGACTTTACTAGCAATCATTTTCACCACGGTGATGCAAATCAAGGCTGGCTCTATCGCCAAGGCCACTCATGCACGAGCTTTATCGGTAGCATCACGCCTGGGGCTGGGACTGCAGCATCAGATCGAAGCTGGCATGGTCGCAGAACTTTATGATGGATACGAAGGCGACTTTTCCGAAGATGGATTCGGTGATTTCCATTACATCATTGGTCTCGGTGATGGCAGCGCGTATTCCTCGGCCTCAGACAATGAATCCGATTCAGAGGGGATTTGGAGGCGCTTTCGCCAGACAGAAGAGGAAGACCGTGACAAGGATGCTATGCAGCCAGAATTCACTCGGGTATTTCTCACCGTAAGCTTCCCAGATGTTCGCCAACAAGGTGAGGAAGAATCATTTACTTTAGAGAGCCTGATTGACACTTGGGCTGTATATCAAGATTTCGAACTGTACCGCACCCTCTGGCCAGAGCTAATTGGCGAAACCATCGAATGAAACGCGGCTTCACTCTTTTGGAGGTCATGATTTCATTGGCCATCATGGGCATGGTCATGGCAACTGTGATGGAAACAGTGAATCAAACCCGGTCTGCGGTGGATGCGATTCATAATATCATGGAGACCGAAAATACTGGTCCGCGCATCCTCCAAACTATCCGCCAAGATTTAGAAGCACTCGCAATCTATGATGCTGCTGAGTACAAAGTTTTCAAAGGGGTAAATCAAACTCAAATGGGCGCCGAGGCTGATCGGATTGACCTTATCGTTAGAAAGAAGGGAACGGTTCCCGTAGATTTACCTACCCGAATGGAAACTGTTTTCGCCCCTTTCAATGAAGTGGGTTATCGATTGCGTCAAAACCCACTGCGACCGGATTTCCTCGAGCTTTATCGTCGCGAGGATTCTTTGGTGGATGAGGACCCCTTCCGTGACGGGACTTTTACTTTGGTCTATGACCGGATTATCAGCTTAGATATTCGCTACGCAGAAGAACCTGAAAACCAGATCGTGTGGCTCGATTCCTGGGACAGCTATGAGCGTGAAGGGCTCCCATTTGCAATTGAGATTTATCTGGAGATTGAAATCCAGCCACGGCGCTCCTTGGAAAGCCTTAACATTTTAGGTGCCAATTTAGCGCGTCTTGAATACACCGATGTCATTCATATTCCTGAAGAGACTAGGTGGCGTTTCAGGAATCGCCTACATCCAGAATTGCCCGGTGATACTGCCGATGACCCGGGTCAAGCTGTGGACCAGAACGGGAACCCCATAGATACGACCAATGGTTTAGGGAATGGGTCCGAATCCGGATCTGTATCCGGCACTGGGACCGATACTCGCGGTACTAACAGCCTTGGCGGTTAAGATGGAGGGAAACCTGATTTGTCCCAACATGGACGATCAGCAGTTGCCGATTAGTAGGTTTTAGGTTTATTTCGCTTTAAGCTCTTAATCACCCTGCTTCCCGCGCAGAAATGTTTCTCCGCCTAAGTAGGGTTGTAAAGCGACCGGCACACGAATGGAACCGTCAGCTTCTTGATGGTTTTCCATGAAAGCGATTAAGACTCTCGGAGAAGCAATAACAGTGTTATTTAGTGAATGGCAGAACTGAGGCTTTCCCTTCCCTTCAGGACGGTAACGTATGTTGAGGCGACGGGTCTGGAAATCATGGAAACGGGAAGCGGAGTGAGTTTCCCCATATGAATTCCGACTAGGCATCCATGTTTCGATATCAAATTTCTGAACTTGCCCTTGCCCAAGATCGCCGGTGCAAACATTGACTACACGATAGGGAAGCTCGAGTAGATCCATGAGATCTGTGGCATGCGCAAGCATCCGCTTATGCTCCTCAAGCGACCAGGCCTTATCGTTAGGACCAAGTACCACCTGTTCCACCTTCCAAAACTGATGGACACGGTAAAGGCCTTTGGTGTCCTTACCGTAGGTGCCGGCTTCGCGACGATAACAAGGTGACAAGGCGACCCGTCGTAATGGTAGACGGTCAAAATCTAGAGTTTCATCCGAGTGAATGGAGGTCAATGGCACCTCGGATGTGCCAACAAGAGCGAGGTCATCGCGCTCTACCAAATAGGCCTGCTCTTCCCCACCGGGGAAATACCCAGTGCCTTCCATACATGCACGATTCACGAGTGTTGGCACGGAAACCATTTCAAAGCCACGTTGCTGCATGTGGTCGAGAGCTAAGTTGAGTACGGCTCGTTCCAAGCGTGCAGCGTCTCCCATTAATAGGTAGTTCCGTGATCCGGCGATTTTCACTCCGCGCTTGATATCAATGATGCCGAGTTTCTCCCCCAGGTCATCGTGAGTTTGGATCTCAAAATCCTTTTTAGGAATAGGACCAGAAATGAACATTTCCACATTGCCAGTGTCATCTCGGCCATCGGGAACATCCGAGGCCGGCGGCATGGGTAAGCGCATGGCGAAATCATGAACGACTGCGCGCAACTCGTGCTCTTGTCTTTCTAAATCTTTAAGGGACGCTTTCTTTGCGCGCTGCTTGGTCAACGCAACGTCTCGCTCCGCAGGTTCCATTTTCCCCAAAGATGAGGAAGAATGTTTCAAATCGGCACGCAAACTTTCGACCTGCTGCAGCAAAGCCCGATAGTTGCGGTCATTTTCGAGGTAAGCGTCAACCACTGTTGGGTCAAAACGTTTACGTGTTGCAGCATCACGGACTTCGTCCGCATGCTCCCTTACCCATTTGGCATCAAGCACAGTTCTGGTGTTGGAATCGAAAGACTATTAGGAGGTGTAGGCTTAATTGCCTATCGAATTACTGATTTTCCCGAACCATGGATGCTTTTTAAGGCTCAACGTGATCTCTGGTTTGTTGGTTTTGGTGCGCATTTCAAACACAGCATCCATGGGATACCACAAACGTTGCCATTGAGCCGATGCTTGGTCTCGCGTCGGCCGAAGAAGCTCTGCCGATTTCTCTACGGAACCTTTTACTTTGACCAGAATGCCAAAAAGAGGCTCTCCGATAACACGGAACCAAGACTCCCCATGAGCCCCTTTCAAGTGAAGTGACAATCCATTAATCGTAACCTCGCGACGGTCAATGATGACTTCCGCTTGGAGGGTGAAGGGACCGCCAAGTTCTAATTTGGCAACATCTTCTGGGTTGTCGGTGACGTCGATAAAGTGGGGTAGTGCTTTGCTCGGTTGAACCATCACCTCAGCCCCATCTTTGCCAATAAAACGAGCTTGCAAGAATTGATAACGCCCAACGGGGATTAACTGCTCCTTTCCTTTTCTTGCTGCAAGGTCCACCACCAAACCTTTGGTGTGGGAGGAGTTGCTCACCAGAAGAATGCTCGCCGGCTGTATTTTTTTTACTCCAGTGACCGAATATTGGATGCGGCCAAGGTTCGGATTCACTTGCGTCAGCTCAACACTACCGGGCGCATCAATCCCGGGAAGTTTTATCTCAAACCAGCGGCCTTTGGCGTCCGGCATGTAGCGTGAGAAGGGCCATGAGGCTTTACTTTTGCCCAAAGTCATGGCATCTGGCCGGTAGATGAAAACATCCTTCATCAAGCCTTCAGCCCAGATTTGCTTCATCTCTGGGTAACCGAATTGGCCATCACTGTTGGTATCGTAAAGTGTAAATTCACCAAATGGAGTTTTGCTGCGCTGGATCAATGCAGACCGGAAAAAAATCGCACCTCCATCCTCAGAAGGTTCCAGATTAATGGTGACACCTTGATAAACATCGTCAGCGGTTCCGGTGCAGAGTTCTAAAGTGAATGGACGGACAATGCCATCTGCATGTTTCCGCATAACAACGAACGACTCTGGATGTGGACCCACCCGAAAGGGTTTGGTCTCTTCGGCACCGGCTTCCAAGGTGAACTTTAATTTGTCGACTCTTATCAAGCGCACCGGAGGATTAATACCCTGGAAGGTAAATTGTTCCCCAATTTTTGGGAGGTTGTCACGGGTCCAACTGAAATGGTCGTAATCAGCAAGATCAGAACCATGGCGAATCGAACCAGGTTTTTTGTTTTTCGCGACTTCCATTGGAGATACCGAGATTTCGACTCCTTCCATAGGCAAAATCTCTTCCTTATTCACCTTATCCTCCTTCACGTATCCCCCTTCCTTAGCGTTGGGATCCTCAATACCAAGCATGGACCGCAGCTCCGCGGTAGCTTTTTCCGCGTTGGAGAACACGACGTCATTGGTTAGGCCCAATCGTTCTCTGGACTCCACCACTTTGAGATAAGCATCCAATGCGATCTGTGCATCAGCTCCCTCTTCGTGGTAATTCGGATGGTGCAAGTTGCCCACGATATTGTAAGCCAGGGCTGTGTAATACATATCGCCGGTGTTCTCCAACGATGTCGCCAAATCTTTGGCATCTTCCCGTAAGGTCCGCCAGGGAACATCTTCCTTGCGCATAGCCGCAAGATGCATTCGATTGATGCGCGGAAAATCCTTGAGCAAGAGATTTCGACGAATTTCAATCATACTCGGTGACAAACGCTGCAAATAGCGATCGTAGTTGCGTCCAAAATCCGTGTGGTAGGTGTCATTCCAAGTTTGGATAAACAACTCCAGCCATAAATCCAAATCTGGATCGTCAGCCCCAAAAGCACGACGCCCGGCCTTGCCCATAAAGCTGAGGACCGCATCCTCACGGTAACGTCGCAGAGCTTTCGACATGCCCTTCGAATCACCAACCTCGTTTGCCTCTAGCAGTGCCTTGGTGAACTCAATCACTTTCCCCGGATTCTGGGGAGCGGCGGCGCATAGAGGGACAAGCAGCAACAGGGTGGAAATCACCATGATGGATTCTATCAGGGCGACGGAGCCCGATTACCGGCTCTTTTTACGAGACTGTTGTTGAAGAAACTGTTTTTCTTTGTGACTCAAGCTTGGCATCCCCTCGCGGCTAATTTTTGCCAAGATTTTGTCCATGCGTTCATCGTCCTTAGCACTCAAATCAGCCGATTTCAGTTTTCTCTTTGCCCTCCGTTTGGCCAATATGGGCAACCAAGGAGCATCAAAACGCTGAAATCCACCGACGGCGATCCAACCAACCAAGCCCCCAGCAAGATGCACCACATTCGCTTTGCCGTCGCCTTGATTTGCCATACTTGCGAGAAGCCAAAGCGAATCCAAAACCACCAAGAACAGGAAAAAATGTAGCAATCGAACCTGTATGAAAATTAGGCTAAGCACCCGTTGCGGATACATCGCAGCTGAGGAGGCCAATACTGCAGATACTAAACCAGAAGCGCCCAAGACTGGAATTGCAAATTGGGCCGGCATCATCCAGGCGAAAAGAAGTGTTGCTCCGGCTCCAGCCAAGGCTGCCTTCAAAAGATATAGCACAAAACGTTTGCCCGGAAACAAGCGTTCGATTTCTGGGGCGAATAGCGCAAACATCCAGCCATTCATCAGAAGGTGAAAAATATTTCTGGGGTCATGCAGAAAGGTGTAGGTGACCAAACCAGGAAGTTTCAACCAATTCCCATGGAAGAGCCCCGCCGGGTCCAAGAGAAACCAAGGCGTGAGCCCAGTGGTCCACAATCCAAGCACAAAATCGACCACCCATATGGCGGCCCATAAAATTAGGAGGCGACGAACAATTGGAGTCAGAGCAATCATGGCTTACAATCCTATTCTAGACTCTGACGCTTCAACTTCCATGACTACCTCTTCCTCTTCCGCACAAATCCTCGACGGCAAGGCGCTGTCGATTCAAGTACTTGACGAGCTGCAATCTATCGTGGCGGCAAGGAAGGTTGCCGGTAAATCCCAGCCTGGGCTTGCTACGATTTTGGTGGGCGAAGACCCAGCTTCGCATATTTATGTTCGTAATAAGCGCAGAGCGTGCGAAAAGGTAGGAGTTGTTAGTTTCCACCACGAACTGCCTGCAGAAACTGGCCAAGCGGAATTGCTAGAACTCATTGCGGCCCTTAATGCAGATGACAACGTACACGGGATCCTAGTCCAACTTCCCTTGCCACGCGACTTCGATTACAACGAAAACGATGTTCTTGCGGCGATCGATCCGCAAAAAGATGCCGATGGCTTTCATCCTTACAATCAAGGTGCCTTACTTCAAGGCCGAATAGCACCTATCCCCTGCACGCCCAAAGGGGTTATGCGCTTGCTAGATTTAGCCAAGCTCGACTTGTCTGGTTTGCATGCGGTCGTGGTGGGACGCAGCAATATTGTAGGTAAGCCGGTAGCCTTGTTACTGCTGGCCCGCCACATGACCGTCACTATTTGCCACTCCCGCACGAAAAACTTAGCAGCCGAGGTAAGACGAGCCGACGTTGTAGTGGCCGCCGTTGGGGTTGCTGAATTGGTGCAAGGCGATTGGGTCAAACCTGGAGCAGTGGTGCTCGATGTTGGCATTAACCGTAACACAGAAGGAAAACTAGTAGGTGACGTAGATTTCCATGCTGCTGCGCAACACGCTGCCTGGATCACCCCAGTCCCCGGCGGGGTTGGTCCAATGACCATCGGAATGCTGCTGCAAAATACTGTGGAAGCAGCTAGTCGCAAAGACTCGATTTAGAAGTTTCTTTCGCCTAAAAACTGAGTGAGCCTAGCCAACTCGGAGGCCACCTCTTGTTGTGGCAGTTTCCCTAGTTGACGGGTGGATTCACTCAACATGGCTTCTACCTCTTTCCGGCAAACACGCATGGCCTCATTCATGGAATCAGCAAATGGGGGCTGATACAGGACTTTGCGGTCGGTTCCTTTGAGGAAAAGTTCTTCTAATAAAACGCAATCGGGTTGATTCAAGCTTTCGCGTAATCGAATCAGAGGCAGAGTCATTTTGCCCCTCTGCCAATCCGTTCCGAGAGATTTTCCGACTTTGGTTTCGGAACCTGCAAGATCCAACATATCGTCGACCACTTGGAATGCTCTGCCAGCAAGAAGACCATAACGCGCCGCGGCATCACACATGCCTAAATCAGCGCCGGAGTAATGAGCAGCAAGGCGTCCACCGGCTTCAAATAATGCGGCTGTTTTGCCATCGATTTGAGAAAAGTAATCCTTCTCACTGAGGGAGAACAATCCCCGGGTCAGGTTTTGGTGCATCTCCCCTGCGCAAACACGGCCTGTGGCCTCTGACAATACTTGAGAACAAGTCTGATCATGCATTCGCGTACTTGCTGCGAATGCTTGGCTATAAATCCAATCTCCAAGCAAAACGGCTGTGTGTGCCCCCCATTCCACGTGGAGACAATCCAACTTGCGCCGTTCTTGCGCCTCATCAAGCAAGTCATCATGCACCAAAGTGGCGCTATGAATCATTTCAATGATGCCGGCGACTTGAATATGGGCCTGGGTTAAGGAGCCGCAAGCTTTACCGATTAACAACACCTGGGCTGCCCGTAATCGTTTTCCTTTAAAACGGGCGACATAATCCAACAATGGCTTCAGCACGGGGGGCCCCGCTGAAAGCTGCTGCAAAATCCAGGCATCGACAAGTTCAAGATCTTCTTCTACGCTGCGCAGAAGATCTGTCATCGATAGTTCAGAAGTTGATGGGGAAGCCATCAGATAGTGGGTTTGATGATCGAGGTGGAACGCCAAGTCTTGAGTTCAGCGGGGGTGTTCAAGTTCTGCAGGCCTGAAGATAGCTCATCAGGAGGAGTCCAAGACACAACTCCGGACCACGTTAAAAAACGAAACAAGCTGGACTCTCCGGCGTGAATAGCTTCATGCATAGCTCTAAAACAAGATTGCGGCAAGGCTACAGGGAAGCCTGCTCGACGGTTGGGACCTTTTGTCACGCAGGCTAGTTTTTGGCTGGCGGCTTGGCGTTGAAAGGCTTTTAGGAAGTCTTCACTTAAACCAGGCATATCAACCGGTAGGATTAAAGCCCACTCGGTCGAGACTTGCGCCAATGCACTCACGAGGGCGTGGAAAGGGCCGTGTGGCGGCTGAGGGTCCGCTAAATGGTGACGCTCTCCTGGGATAGGCTCGCCACCCAAAATAAAATATTCCATGCAGGTCTTACGCAAAAGTCTCCGAGCGTGATCGGAAAAAGTTTGGCAGCAGTTGGATGAAAGTAAAATTTTCGACTTACTTCGACCCATACGGGAGGAATCACCGCCAGCAAGGAGCAAGCCGGTCCATAACTCAGGGATGCAATGGGCCGCTGCCAAAGAATTACTCCTCTGATTTTTTGTCTTTGCCATCGTCGGAATCATCCTCCGACTCGCCTTCTTTGAGGCCCTTTTTAAATTCATGAACTCCCGAACCCATGCCGCGCATTAAGGACGGCAATTTAGCGCCACCAAACAAAAGTAGCACAACGAGACCAATGACCATCACCTCTGGACCACCAAGCATGCAGCTTGGAAGAGTCAGAGCTAGGATCGGAAGAAGGAGGTAGTGACGTGCGGAAAGATTCATGCGAGACTTGCCTTTAGGACCATTCTATCCATTTCCTCGGCGCGTCAAGGCCTGGAAATGTACAACAAGAGGACAAAAGCAAACCGGCTCAGGAAATCCCAAGCCGGTTTATCGATTTTTGGAAGCAGGAGGCCTAAGAGATGCCTTTTTCGGCTCTCAATGCGGCAAGGGTGCGGCCTAAATCCGAAGGTGTTGGAGCAACCCGAACACCAGCAGCAGTGAGGGCTTCGATCTTGGAATCTGCGGTTCCACTGCCTCCAGAAATGATGGCGCCAGCATGGCCCATTCGCTTTCCAGGAGGAGCTGTGCGGCCGGCAATGAAGCCAACCACGGGCTTGGTCACGTTGCTCTTGATGAACTCCGCAGCTTCTTCCTCGGCAGTTCCACCGATTTCGCCAATCATGATGATGGAATCGGTCTCTGGATCGTCCTGGAAAGCGCTCAAGACGTCGATGAAGTTGGTGCCAGGAATCGGGTCACCACCAATGCCGACGCAGGTGGACTGTCCGAGACCTTCACTGGTGACTTGCCACACAGCTTCATAGGTCAAGGTGCCGGAGCGGCTGACAATGCCCACGGTGCCTGGATTGTGGATGTAAGCCGGCATAATGCCAATCTTGCAGCCACCATCGTTGGCAGGAGTAATTACGCCAGGGCAGTTAGGCCCGACCAGACGCGTTTGGGACCCCTTCAGCGCTGCTTGTACTTTTGCCATGTCGAGGACTGGAATGCCCTCAGTGATGCAAACGACGAGCTTAATGCCCGCATCGGCTGCCTCCAAAATAGAGTCTGCTGCAAAAGGAGCTGGGACATAAATGACCGAAGCTTCGGCGCCAGTCTCTCGAACCGCTTGATCCACGGTATCGAAGATAGGCAGGTTTAGATGAGATTGCCCACCTTTACCAGGGGTCACTCCGCCAACCATTTTGGTGCCATACTCGATGGCCTGCTCACTATGGAAGGTTCCGTTGCGGCCAGTGAAGCCCTGACAAATAACCTTGGTGTCTTTATCGATGAAGATTGCCATGATGTTTCTCCTTAGGCTCCAGCTTTCACAGCTTGACAGATGAGTTTGGCGCCTTCGTCGAGGGAGGCTGCCGAGGTGATATCAAGACCGCTCTCTGCGAGCAACTTGCGACCTTCATCCACGTTGGTGCCTTCTAGACGTACCACCAATGGAATGCTGATGTCGACGGTTTTAGCCGCGCCAATCACGCCGCGCGCGATGATGTCGCACTTCATGATGCCACCGAAAATGTTGACCAGAATGCCCTTCACTTTCTCATCGGAAAGGATGATGCGGAAGGCTTCGGTAATGGCTTCTTCTGTAGCTCCACCACCGACGTCCAGGAAGTTGGCTGGAGTGCAGCCATGCAGGTTAATGGTGTCCATGGTGGCCATGGCCAAACCGGCGCCATTCACCATGCAACCGATAGAACCATCCAGAGAGATGTAATTCAGGCCAAAACGCGATGCTTCGACTTCTTTTAAATCTTCCTCATTTTCATCGCGCATTTCAGCGAGATCCTGATGCCGATACATCGCGTTGGAATCGAAGCTCATTTTCGCATCCAAGGCAACGACTTCCCCTTGGTCAGTGATGACCAGAGGGTTGATTTCTGCGATTTCGCAATCGAGCTCCATGTAGGCCTGAGAAAGCCCCATAAGGAATGGAACTGCCTTTTTGACTTGAGCCGGATTAAATCCGAGGAAAAAAGCTGCCCGGCGGGCCTGATACGGCTCCAGGCCACGCAGTGGATCGATCGGCAGGCGTAAAAGCGCATCCGGGTCGGTTTCGGCGATGGTTTCAATCTCAACGCCGCCATCGGCGCAGGCCATTAACACTGGTACACCCAAATGACGGTCAAGTGCAATCCCAACATACATCTCAGAGGCCAAATTAAGGCCTTCACAGATGAAGAGTTTACGCACCAATTGTCCCTCTGGACCAGTCTGGTGGGTCTTCAGCATCATGCCGAGCATGGCGTCGGCCACTTCTTCGGCTTCTTGACGATTTTTGACCAATTTCACGCCACCGCCCTTTCCGCGGCCTCCAGCATGAATCTGAGCTTTGACGACCGCAAGATCTCCGCCTAGCTGAGCGAAGGCCTCTCCGGCCTGTTGAGGGGTTTCAACGACAATGCCGCGCTGAGTGCGCACGCCATAGCGCTCGAGAACCTCTTTACCTTGGTATTCGTGGACTTTCATGGGGTACCCCGCTTCCGGGAAACGTGGTAGGTTACAAAGGCGGTAGGAGGTCGCATAGGTTCTTCCGAAGATTTTGGAACCTAGCTTCTTACCACCAACTCTAATACCTAGATGAGCCTCCCCTCTCAACGCCCAAACTACGTCCTGGTCTGGATTGGAATCGTCATGCTGACCTTCTCCATGGCAGGTAATTGGCTTTTAGAATCGCCCTCTTTCCCGTCGACTAACTTGGCTGATTCGGCGCGACTTAGCATCGTTTACGAAGATTCTGCATTCCTTCCACCGGTAGATTCTGCTCAGGAAGACTTAGTCCCTAAGATCCCACAGGAAGTCGAAAATGTTTTCGATCAACAAATCCCTGTGCGTAGGGACGAATACTTTCTGAAAGACCAGACTTTAGCCAAGCATGAAGTGGATCTTGGTCCTCCTATCTGGGAAACTGGAAGATTATCCTTAGATTCACAACCTGAGCTGTTGGAGATCACAATCAACGACGCTGTCATACCAAGAAAAGGAATCTCACCGGTTCATGATGGCCTCGGGTTAGGAGAGGAACAGTGGCAGTCCTTCCGCAGTAAGGCTCTTCCGGCAACGGCTCCACGTAATCGGAAACAAAAGGCCGCCGATGCTTGGGATCAAGGACAATACAACTCCTCCTGGTCGAATCGCAAGGGCTTTGCGAACCGGGGCAAGAAAGGCGCCGGCAAAAACCGCGAAATCTTCATTCAGACCCATTTCCGCCCGGCACCCAATGGTCGTATTGCGGCGAGCTTCTTCCTCGCGCGCCCACATATACAGGGGCGTATCGAGTTCCTCCAAGGCAACCAGGACGCAATGCTGGCACAAAGAGCAGAACAGTATCTTGACGCCCTTGAAGCCGTTATCCGCGAGAGTCAAGAAAATGCTTCTGAACAAGGTGCCCAAAGCCAAAAGCGAGAGCAGCTGGAGCAAATCCGACAAATGAAAGCCAAACTATTGGAGCATTTACGGCAGCGTCCAGGTGGTATCGAACTGGTGGCCGAATTAAGCCAGATACAACTCGAAGCCTTCATGCAAAAGCTTAGCGCACAAAACCCAAGGTTTCGTGCGCTACTGAAAAGCTAGTGCTGGTATCCACCCAGCGTGTCGCGCAAAGCCTAAGGCTTAACGAATTTACCGTGACGACGACGCTTGCGGCGAATGATGGCACGGCCGCCTGCGGTTTTAGAACGGGAACGGAAGCCGTACTTGCGACGCTTGTTGTTCGACTTGCGGATGTTTGTTTTGCGGCCTTTCATGGTCGTATTGGGCGAGTTTCGGGGTTAGCCGAGTTGGTCGAATCGGATGATCCGCACGGTGTTGGTCACTCCAGAAACCGAAAAGGTTCCGGTCAGAGCGACGAGGTATTGCTCCGGACGCAGTGCGTGATGTTCTCCTAGATAAACTGCCGCTTGGCGGTTCATCTCACGAAAACGACGGACTTTGGACAGTCTGCCGGGACTCACGCCCCAGTAAAGGGACATCCGATGAAAAGAACGTTCCTTTGCCGACAACGCCACAATGGGCGCCTTGGCGCGAAACGAGCTGACCAGTCTAGCCGAACGCCCAGACTCAGTAAAGGCCAGAATGAGGGCTGCTTTGGCCTGATGGGAAGCAAAGACTGCCGCGTTTACGGTAGCCATTTCGATGCTGGTCTTTTTGAGGCCACCAGTGGGGCGAATCGAAGGACGTAGACGCCAAGTATCATGGAATTGCCCCGATTCAGTCTTCTTGGCAATGAGCTGCATAATCCGACATGTTTCAACCGGATAGGCCCCAATTGCCGTCTCTCCGCTCAGCATGACACAATCGGCACCATCGAGCACAGCATTGGCCACGTCGCTCACTTCCGCGCGGGTGGGCTGATCCGCCTCAATCATGCTTTCGAGCATTTGGGTGGCTACGACCACTGGGCAAGCGCGCTCGATTGCCATGCGCACAATACGTTTTTGCAGAGTTGGAACAATCGCATGCCCCATCTCCACGGCGAGATCTCCACGCGCCACCATAACACCATCACTGACATCGAAAATCCCTTCCAGCTCATCGATGGCTTGTGGGTGTTCGATTTTAGCCATGACTGGAATCGTGAAGTTATGTTTTTTCAATTCCTTGTGCACAGCCTCTACATCTTCGGCTCTGCGCACGAAACTAAGCGCCAACCAATCCACCTTATGCTCCACGGCAAAGGCAATGTCGGTGCGATCCTTCGCCGAAAGTGCGGGTGCTGAAACCTCACTGTCGGGCAGGTTCACGCCAGAATGCGACATAACGGTGCCACCGCGCCGCACCTTGCACGCAATAGTTTTAGAGCCAATCGAGCGGACTTTAAGTTCTACGCGGCCATCCCGAATGAGAATCCGATCTCCCACAGCTAAATCCCGCTTGAGATTACGGTAATCAATGGATAGCGAGCCGTCTTTCTTTTCGACTTTACTGGCAATCACTATGACATCTTCCCCACGTTGCAGGATTCGTGGTTGGTTCAGAGAGCCAAGCCGGATGCGTGGGCCGCGCAGGTCAACAAGAATAGAAATCGGTTTGCCTAATTCACGACGAATCCTTTTCACCGAGCGAATCCACTTGGCACAAGTTGCGGCGTCGCCATGGCTCATGTTCAAACGGAAGCCATTCACCCCCGCGCGCACCATTTCGCGAATCCGGGCCGGCGTAGCGCAGGCAGGACCGAGAGTCGCAAGGACTTTCGTACGTCGGGGATTCACGAACATGAACTACTTAGCCAAGAGGCCTTTTTCGACCAAGGTTTCGAGGTCGGCGCGGATGGCTTCGGCGGAGGCATTTAACTTGGCTTGTCCGGCATCATCGAGATCTAGCTCCACAACGCGTTCGACGCCGTTCTTGCCAAGGACGCAGGGCACACCAAGATAGATGTCGGATTGACCGTATTGCCCATCAAGATTGGCGGCGCAAGGCAGCAAGCGATGCTCATCGCGGATAATGGCCTTCGCCATAGCCACCGCGGCAGCCGACGGAGCGTAGAAAGCTGATCCGGTCTTCAATAAGTTCACAATTTCCGCGCCACCGTGCTGAGTGCGCGTGTTGATGGCCTCGATCTCCGACTCTGGTAACAAGGCTGTGATGGAGACTCCATCGACTGTGGAAAATTGAGGAACAGGAACCATGGAATCGCCGTGGCCACCGAGAACCATGCAACGCGTGTCCTTGATACCACCGCCGTTCTTCTCGGCAATAAAGAACGCCATACGAGCGGAATCCAAAACCCCTGCCATGCCTACTACGCGGCTCTTCTCAAACCCAAGTGAGGCCGACATCAGGTACACCATGGTGTCGAGTGGATTTGAGACCACAATGACACAAGCTTCAGGTGAGCCAGCCTTAATGTAATCCGCAACCGCATTCACAATCTTACCGTTGGTTTCCAGTAAGTCTGAGCGATCCATGCCAGGCTTGCGCGGAAGGCCAGCCGTCATGATGAACACATCGGACCCGTAGGTGTCCTTCGGGTCATTGGTGCCAGTGACGAGAGCTTGGTAGCCCTCAACCGCAGCAGCTTGATTGATATCTAGAGCGATGCCCTGGGGACGTCCATCAAGGACGTCAATGAGAACAATGTTCTCGGCAACTTCCTGCTCGGCTAAACGCTGAGCACAGGTCATGCCGACGAATCCGGCTCCAACAACGGTGACTTTCATGGTTTTTCCTTGGTATGGCAGTCCCTAGGGGAAAGAAACTGCGTAGCGGGGCGGAATTCTAACGTTGCGCTGCCCCTAAACCGTGCCGATGTAGACGGAATACCTGCCTATTTTGAATTCTTCGACCACCAATCGGTCCACCTTGCACTGGCTTTTTGGCGATCCTTTTCACTAGCCTTAGAATCATAGCCAACATCTTCTTTGGTGATCTTGACCAGAGCTGCATTGGCTTCTTTACGCACGAAGGCAAAATCATCCTCCAGTGATTGAATCAGGGTAGGAACGGATTCCATAGCATTCCAGTTGCCTAAGGTATTGGCAGCGTAGAAACGGTTCATTTCATAATTGTCATCGAGCAAAGCCTCCACGTAAGGGATTAAAGCTGGGTCATCGAATTTGCTGATTTTCTCAATGGCCGATACGCGTTTAAGGGGATCATTGTCCTTCATTTGCTCCAGCAGAGCTTTGACATCAGAAGAGAACCCACTGCTTTGCACTGGCGCGGCAGTAGCAACCACAACTTTGCGTTCCAGCTCGGCAATACTGTCGCGGAGGAATTCTTGGCCGGTACGGACGTCACGCAGGCCATCTTCCGAAACTTGAACCTGAGCCTGAAGGCTGCGCACGCTTTGCTGCAAAGTAGCCTGACCATCGGCCAAACCTTCTAGTTGGTCCACCTGAGCGGAAAGTCCTTCGACCTTGCGATCAACGCCACCAATCATGGTAATGGCTGCCGTAATCCCATCCTGCATGTTCTGATCCAAGATCCCAACCTGATCGGAAACACGGTTTAAGGATGCCCCCTGCTTAGTTTGGCTTTCCCCCAAACTCTGATGCAAAGTCATCACCGCATCATTCACTTGAGCGGTGCTTTCAATACGTACCTTATCTAGATCCAGGTAGAGAAACACACAAGCAGCGCAGGCAATCAGTGCAATGAAGGTGGGGAAAAAATTACTTCCACCAGTTTTCTCGGCACCGCTGTTCTTTTGGGCCATGGAAATGGCATCACAGCAGGTGGGGCAAATTACACGGCCGCCATGGCGTACCGCTTCTCCTCCCTCAAGCCGAGAAAGGGGAACAGATTGGTCACAAATGTTACAGAAGAAGAGATCGGTCATCGGTGTGAAAGGTTGCGCAGGACGAAAGCTATGGACAGCAGAAACAGACCTGCCCACAGAAGTCTAGGACGAAACACTGCTGTGGTAAGCACGTTTCGATGGTTTTCCAGCCAAGAAATCCAAAGTTTTGGCGGAACCCCAAATTCCGGAGAGGTTAAGGCTGCTGCAGTCCAGTGAGTACCATTTTCGAACCAAACCTCCACTGGCTTGAGTGGTGAGGCAAAAGGGACCTGCCATATCAAGGGGGAGCTGGCCTCAACCAGATGTACCTCGAGCAAAGCATGGTCCTGGAAACAGCGTGGAGCTTGGGGGGAATCCTGCACCAGGAAGCGCCCACTAACCCAACCACTGTGCCCTGGAGAGTGAAATTGGGCCTGAATCGGCCCCAGCAGTTGTTGATGTCGGGGGGAGTAGGTGTCCGCTAAACCTATGAGAAGGCCAGCTCCCACACGTCGGACGGCAAGGTACGCCTGTTCCATGGAGTCTTGCATCAGGCCTTCTGCGCCGCTGGCAAACGCCCATGCCGGATGCTCGACTTCTGGCTGCCAACTGTCTGGTAAGGGAAAGGAGCTTGGATGCAAGGGAAGAACCGGGGCTAATCCCCCATTCTGGAGCTCCCCAAGGACTTGATTAAGGCGGTCTTGAATCTCGCCTTGCAGTAAAACCTCGCCGAGCCCGGCTAAGAAGTCCCACTCCGCATCGGGCCCGGTAGGAAGGCAAAAGACTCGAACTTCTGGCAGCGTTTGTTGCAGAAACGATTCCCAGTTCAAATCAGGCGTTCCAGCAGCACCATCGGATAATATTAATAAGGCATGGGAACCTTGCAGCTTGGGCGCTAAGGATTGGAGTGCCTCGGCGAGATGAGTTGGGCCGAAAGCGGAAAGTTGATCCAGTTGGGTTGCGGCCTCGGCAGTCGATAAAGAAATAGTGTCGAGTAAAGATTGTTGAAAAGGAACAACGTAAATTGGCCCCACATTCCAAGAAGATCGAAGTTGGGCGAGTGCAGCTCGGGCTTCTTCCAATCCACGGCCTTCCATACTCCCGGAAACATCAAGCAAAACCCAAAGCGGCTTGGTTTCTGTTTCAGGCTTGGATTCAAAAAGTTTCAAGTCTGCAGGTAAATTTTTCCAACTGAGGAAATCGGCGGAAGCAACGACCAAAACTTCACCTTGGGCAAGCCGGCGGCGTATGACATCGACGGCAGTGTTGCTTGGAATCAAATTGAGCTCTTCCCTCCCCTGGGCAAGAATCCGTAACGAGGTTGTGGCTTGGCCTCCTGCTTCCGTCCAACGCAATTGCAAACGTAGGGTTTGCGTTGGCGTTTGTGCGCAACTCAAATGCAAAGCGAACCAAGCATCGCCTTGATTCAGAATTTCAAGCGCAGTAATTTGATGGCTAGCATCAAGGAAATCCAATTTGCCTGAAGCTAGATCTGCATTCTGCATACGCACACGTATCCAGACATCCCCCTGCGCAGGCCAGGTACTTGGAGCCAGAATCTGGTGAAACTGTGGTTGCGCTAACGGAGGGACCCACAGAACCTCTATTCCAGCCCAGCTTTCTGGGTCAGAGAAAGCCGACAGCGCGCGGCCATCAGTGCGTACAATCAAGCGATCGGGCGGCGAAAGTTTTTCACGCATCTGGCGCAAGGCTTCAGCGAGATCCGTGGTTGCAATGCCGTGGGGGTTCGGAAAGGAAAGCACCCGCTGTTTCCTCACTGCCAATTTCCACTCATCCAAATTCAATCCGGATTGTTCAAGCCAGGTTTCCAAATCAGGCTCTAAACCCATGCTCGGACTGCGATCGAGCAGAATCCAGGTATCACCGCTGCGCAAATGGCCGGGCCAAATCGACCCAATCCAAAGGATGAGTGCGGCGACGAAAAGCAAGTGGGGAAACTTCAAACGGCGAGACTTGACGTGAGTTGGGTTTCAGACACCCATCCCCCACCAAGAAGTCGCTCCTCGCGGTAGACGGCCAGCCCTTGCCCAGGGTTCACACTAGCAGCCTGCGCATGGAAACTCACTTGAATCTTGTCGTTGGCAAGCCGTTTTACATCGGCTGGAATGCCACCAGGGGTGCTACGGAATTGGACCGTTACATGCTCCCAGACGTCGCCAGGTTGAAAACTGCAGCCAAAAGTATGAAAGGCATCGACCAGGACTCCGGTACAGCCAGTTTCCGAACGAGTACCTACCAGTACATCGCCGTTGTTTGGATTGATGTCGAGCACGTACATGGCCTCGGTAGAAGCAAAACCTAGACCGCGACGTTGGCCCCGAGTGAAGCCAGCGTGGCCCTCATGTTGCGCCAACACCTTCCCGCTCTGATCCACAATGCGCCCAGGGATTCCGAGTCCGCCTCGACTGCGCAACAAATCACGGTAATCGCCGCTGGGGACAAAGCAGATTTCGACACTGTCGGGTTTGCCAAAAACAGGCAATCCTGCGGCTTCGGCGAGGGCTCGTGTTTTGGATTTCTGCAGGGCTCCGACAGGCAAAAGAGTACGTGCCAGGCGGTCTTCTGGTAACGGGAAGAGAACATAAGACTGATCCTTTTTGGGATCAAGCCCGCGGTGCAGTTGCGGGCCATCTTCTCCGATGCGGACTTGGGCATAATGGCCAGTTGCTAAATAGTCGGCGCCAAGAGCGTCGGCCATTTTCCATAATGCGCCAAACTTGATATCCCGATTACAACGAATGCAAGGATTTGGGGTATGCCCCTGCAAGTAGGAATCCACGAAGTAATCCATGATGCCCGCGAACTCCACCTCCATGTCAACCGCGTGATATGGAATGCCTAACTTATCTGCCACCAAAGCAGCATCGCGCGAATCTTCCACCGAGCAACAACCTTGCTTGGTGGATTTCATGTTGGCAGGTTTATCCACGCCGTTGCGCAGGAACACGCCAATGACGTCGTAGCCCTGCTGCTGAAGCAAAAGGGCGGCAACACTGGAATCGACTCCTCCAGAAAGGGCTACTAGGACACGGGGTTTTGACATGGTTCCGTGGTGTAGAATACCCGGTCCGTGGGCCTAGGCCCCCAATAGAAATGGAACACTCCCTTTTAATTCTCACCACTCAGGAAGGCCAACGCTCGGCCGTTACCTTCCAAGATGGCCAGGCAGCGCAACCTGCCGCAGGCGACCTCGCAGCGACTACGGTTCAAGATGGAACCTCAGGGTCGGGCCCAGTAGAAGAAGCAGGAGCTGGGTCCAGCTTCTGGATTATGCTGGTGCTGCTGTTTGGCTTTATGTGGTTTGTGGTCATCCGCCCAGAAAACAAGCGTCAGAAAAAGCGCAAATCTTTTCAGAGTGAATTGAAGAAGGGTGACGACGTCGTGACTGCAGGTGGGCTGCATGGAACCATTGCCGCGATGGATGAAAACACCATCACTTTGAAGGTGAGTGACCAATTGCGTCTGAAGTTTGACCGTGTCGCTGTCAGTCGTAACGCGTCTGCTGAAGCAGATGCAGCTGCAGACAAGATTGATAAGAAGTAAAACGTGGGGGTGGCAGCCCGTTTGGGATGCCCTCTAAACGTCAAATCGCAGGAATGAAGGCCGAGGCTTATGCCGCGGTAAATTTGGAGAACCTCGGCTGGGAGTTGCTAGCAAAGAATCTACGCACTCCCTATGCCGAGGTTGATTTATTCATGCTCTCCCCGTCGGGGCAACCGGTTGTGGTGGAGGTCAAAGCTAGGAGCACTGGGAGCTGGGTTGAAGGCGAAGACTGCCTTGGTGCGCAGCAACGGTCCCGTTTATTCCGTGCGGCTGAATGGCTGTCGCAACAACGCCATGAACAGCAAATGATTCGTGTGGATCTAGTCCTTGTCGAGCTGATTGGTGGGAATCCTGTCCACTGGAGCCTGCTTCAAGAAATCGGCTTGAACTAAAATCGAGACCAAATTCCTCACCCCTAGTGGCTCCATGGGTGCCAACTTCTTTTTCTTACAAAGGTCGATGGCCAATTGGGTGAACTCTTCAGGCGATTGCGTATCCCATTGCGATAAAGGAGGCCAGCCTTGTTCTTCAGCCAGATCCAACAAATCCAAAAGAATCTGCCTGTATGGCAAGAAATAAGGATCGCTAGGATTCTGTCCACGTTCTAAGATTTCCGCGAAAACCCAATATGGAATCCGGCCAGAACTTAAGGCACGAAGTTGAGCTCGATATTCCAGCCACAAAATTGGATTTCCGTAACGCTGACGTGACGCGAGCATGGACGGAAGAAGCTTAGCTACTGGCAACCCGAAATCTAACCAATTCAGAATTTCAGTGAAATGGCCGCTTTCATGCAGACAAAGATGGAATAGTTCCAGTTCTGCTACCGAGAAGTCAGAATCCTTAAGGAAACGGCTGCGCAGTCTTTGCGCAAGTCCCAGCGACTCTAAGCGCCCCTTTGCAACAGCAGGATTGTTCGATGGGTGGAAACGTTGTAACCGGCGCTCCAACCTTTTTGCGCCCCGCGCAACGCTGTCGCGTAAAACATAGAATCCGCGGAAAACGGTGCCGCCTTGTGCTGGCCTGCCAGAAGTAGAAGTAACCCTATTTGCGAAAATGATTTCTACAGCTTCCTTGTGCCCTGGCCACCGCAAAAGGAAAGACTGCGTGTCTTGCAATAGATGAATTTCATTACCGCGTCCCCAAGCGCTACCTGCCAACAAAACCCTACCGGCATCAGCCCATTCTTGAGCTACTGGCCCTGAAAAAGACTCTGGTTTTAGCAACCGTGCAACACCAGCGACTGCATATTCCTCATGCGCAGCCCAGCCAGAAGGCGCATGGACTGACTCAAGCCAAGTATCAAGCCGTTTTAGAGTTGCTCTTAAATCATCTTTGCCACACCAGGGCCATTCTGCAACCAAGCGTAGAAAAGCTAAGTCAATAGCCTCTTCGGGCGCCAAATCACCATTTTGGCCTTGGCGCAATGCTAGTTCGGCAATACCTCGTGCTTGCCGTGGGACATCACCTGCTTGATTAGCCAGGGATAGATATTCGGATAAAGTGGAGTTCATACCATGCGGAAATGCATCGGCCTCCAGCATTAACAGTGCTGCTTCGGTTTCCCCCTGTTGCGCCAATTGTCTTGCCTGAAGAATATGTTGATAAGCGAGTGGCAGGCTTGGAGGTAGTGGAATAAGCAACCAGCGACCGGCCTGATACCAATCACCTAACTGTTGCGCCGTCGCTATAGCGCCAAACCGAATCCATGGATGGGTTGGATAGAGTCGAAGAAGATCATGGAATTGTTTCCGGCGCACGATGGGGTCCTCCACAATGCGAGTTGCCAAATAAGACAAATCCGGGTGTTGGGGCCATTCCGCTTGCCATGCATCAAGCTCCTCCAAGACTGTGACCAACTCACCTTGCCGCAACCGTAAATCTTGACGTATACGTTCCGCCTCAATACTTCCACTTTGCGACCAACGAAAGGGCTCTAATTCTTCGAGAGCTAATTCATCAAGCCCGCTGGCTACCAAGGAGCGGATTTCGGTTAAATCTGGAGGGGCAGTGACCGGGTGAAAAGTTGGAACATTGCTGCATGAGCCTAAGCCTAAACCGAAGAGTAGCGCAAGCAGACGTTTCATGCAGAGGACTGTAACAAGAATGCGCGCCGCAAATCTTGCCCGAGGTCTTTGCGTTCTTCTTCCTCTAAATGCACACCATCTTGCGGTTTTGATACTCCGTTGGCTTCGCATGCTCCGAGCCCACCAAACATGAGCAGTGGCGCTTCATAACGAACTAAGGCATGCGCGAGATTGGCCTCGATTAAGGCTCCATGCAAATGCGCTCCACCTTCGACCAAAATCCTTTGACAGCCGTGCAATTTACGACATTGAATCAATGCGGCATTCAGGTCCAATTTCCCGTCAGCTAGAGATGGAACCTCCACCAAGGCATCGGGCTCACTCCACCAACTAGGCAGAGTGCGTTGTTTCTGCTTCTTTTCCAGCCAAATCCGAGGTGTTGCATCCTGCAACACTGGGTGTTCTGAATCCATGTCGTTCAGACATCCAAGAAGGATACGTGCACAGGTCGAATGGATCTGTTCCTCTTCTATGCGTGCAGTGAGGCGCGGGCGGTCCGTAAACACGGTTCCCCTGCCGGCCATCACCGCGTGACTCAATCCACGCAACTGATGTACCTCATGACGGGCCTCTGTCCCGGTAATCCACTGGCTGGTACCACTTGGTGTTGCCGTGCGACCATCCACCGAGGAAGCCCATTTTAATAACATCCAGGGGTGCTGGGGAGATTCTAGGCTGGCAAGAAAGGCCTGGTTCATGGAGTTAAATTGCGCCCCTAAGCCCAACTCTACAATCTCGATCCCATGAGCCCTTAGTTTCGGATAGGCCGCACCCTGATGGCGTGGGTTAGGATCGGTGGCGCCCACCACCAAGCGTTGAATCCCGGCTTGCAAAAGAAAATCCGCGCAAGCTGGCCGTTTCTTTTCTTGTCCACGGAACGAACACGGCTCAAGCGTGACGACGATTTCGTCGACGACACCGGGTAACATTTTTTTTTCGCCAACGTCCCAAGCACCGGCATCCTTCAGGGCGCGTTCTTCTGCATGGGCACCTCCGAATGCAGAGTAATAACCATAGCCAATGACGTGCCCATCTTTTAGCGCCAATGCGCCTACGCGTGGATTCGGCGCAGTAAATAACCAGCCTGCCTTTGCCGCCTCAAAGAAGGCTCGTTGCATGAGGGCAGTATCTCGCGAGTTCAAACGTCGAATCCGCCTATAGGTGCTATCAGCTTCAACGCAGGTGGGATTCCCACGGCAATCGCTTCAGGCATGTTGAATGCTGCATCCCGTTGAGCGACCAGGGATTTGCCGTTGTAGGAAACTAAATCAACGGGGACTTCAAGGCCTGGTTTACATCCAGGCTCGGCTGGCAACAGGGCATAGTGACCGTTTTGGGTACGCCCCAACCAGAACCCTGGGTTCCGCTCCGATTCTCGCTCTAATAAAAGGCGCGAACTAGTTCCGACGTGTGTCGGTGTCCTTTGGTGCGCAATCCTTCGCTGGATCTCTAAGAGACGATGATTGCGTCGCGCCTTCAATTTCTTCGGGACATCGTCCTCCATATTGAATGCGGTGGTGCCGGGCCGTGGCGAATATTGAAATACATAGCTTTGCAAGAATTGGAATTCCTCCATAGCCACCTCACTTTGGGTGAAATCCTCATCCGTTTCCCCTGGGAAACCAACAATCCAATCGCTGATTAATTCCAAGTCGGGCATGGCCTGCCGCAGGAGTTCAACCTTTTTACGATACAACTCCACCGAATAACCACGCTTCATTTGACGCAAGACTGGGTCGCTGCCAGATTGCATCGGGATAGGCAGGAAACGCATGAACTTGGTGGATCGAGCCATGGCATCGGCAAGTTTTTGGTCCACATAACTAGGATGCAAAGTGACCATGCGGATACGCTTTAGCGCATCGATACCTTCCAGGGCATCTAAAAGGCCAGCCAAATCGGGACGATCACCACGCGGCAAATCCCGGCCATAAGAATCAATGGTTTGGCCCAAGAGATGGACCTCGGTGACTCCCATTTCAGCCAGGCGTCGGATTTCGTTGACGATAGATTCTGGGGAGCGACTCTCCACTCTTCCGCGCACACTCGGGACAATGCAATAGGTGCAATTCATATCGCAACCCCGCATCACAGCCACGTGCGCCTGATAATCCTCCACCCTACCTGTCAAGTCACGCTCTTCTTGATCCACGTGACTCTCTGCTTCACCCAACAGGCAAACGCGTTTTTCACCACCAATCACCTGATCAATCAAATCGGCAATCTTCGGGAAGTGTCGCGAGCCGCAAACAATATCAACATGCGGTTCGCGGTCGAATAATTCCTTGCCTTCGCGGTCGGCCATACAACCAATGACTGCAATCACCACATTGGGATCTGCTTTCTTAACCCGCCGCAACTCCCCCAGCAACCCATGTACTCGTTCCTCTGCTTGTTCGCGTACGGAGCAAGTGTGGAATAAAAACACCGAAGCTTCATCGGTGTTTTCTGTAGGCGTCCAACCACGCCCTTCCAAGGAAGCATTCATCAGCTCCCCGTCGTATACGTTCATTTGACAGCCGAACACCCGCAGCTTAAAGCTACGGGTGCGTTGGATCGGCGCCGCTGGCGTTTGCAAATCAGTCATTGGAAACGGTTTGTAAGACTTCAATTTCACACCCGGGGCCGACTTCGATGTCGTCGCCATCGTCGAAATTGATACCGGTTTCTTCTTCGATGTCCGCGCGTAAGTAACGATGGGTGGTGCCATCCGCAGTGAGGTAAATCAAAGCTGTACGGTGAATCATGTGGGCATCAGAAACGATCGCGGTGCTGCCAGGATTCTTTCTCAGACGAGAACGCATAGAGCGATCATTGCCGGTGGTGAACCCAGCATAACTGGTATAGCCAGGGCCAATTGCATCCCAGTCGTTCAGGTATTCCACAATGGACAGGTCTTCATCTTCAATTCCTTGTAGATAGGCCACGTCATCGAAGGATTCAGAAGGACTGAAGTACATTTTGGCCTGCTGATCGACCTTCTCCACCATGCCATCTTTCCATGGACGTAAGAAAAACTTTTGCCCTGATTCACGGGGCCATGACTGACCATGATCCATTTGGTAATCAAGAAGCGTGGTGTAAATTCGCTTCATGTTGGCTTCAGAGCCAGTCATGTTTGCCTTATCAATCCAAGCTGGAGCCGACTGCACGAGGAAAGTACTGAGGATGCCGATGATCATGATTACGATCATCATTTCCATCAGAGTGAAGCCGCGACGCAGCCCGGAGTAGATAAGACTTTTCATTTTGAACTAGGTTCCTTGGGAGTAATCGGTTGCGTATGCAATCTGCTCTGGCGTGAGCACGTCGAGGCCGAGTCCCATCGAATCCATCTTGATTTTGGCAATCTCTTGGTCGAGTTCTGCAGGCAGTTCATGCACACCATTACCAAGATCCTTGCCGCGATCGGCGAGCATCATCATGGCTTGGAACTGGTTGGCGAAACTCATGTCCATCACTTCCGATGGATGCCCTTCCGCAGCAGCCAAGTTCACCAAACGACCTTCAGCAAGCACGTAAATGCGGTTGCCGTTGTTCATGGTGTACTCAATGCAGTTGTCGCGCATTTCGCGCTTCGACTTAGTAATGGAGTTGAGGTCTTCAAGGTTCAACTCACAATCGTAGTGACCGGTGTTACATACGATGGCGCCATCTTTCATGGACTCAAAGTGACGCTTGACGATGACGTCTTTCATACCAGTGGTGGTAATGAAAACATCGCCTACGTTGGCAGCTTCATCCATGGTCATGACGCGGACGCCTTCCAAAGTTGCCTTCAATGCGGCGGTTGCTTTGACCTCTGTGGCAATCACGTTTGCACCCATGCCTTTGGCGCGCATGGCACAACCTTTACCGCAGTGACCGTAGCCAGCAGTGACGAAGTTCTTACCAGCAAGCAGTACCGAAGTAGCGCGCAGGATTCCATCCAAAGAGGATTGGCCGGTGCCGTAAACGTTATCGAAGTCCCACTTGGTCTCTGCATCGTTGACTGCAATGACTGGGTACATCAACTTGCCATCGGCTGCCATGGCACGCAAACGGTGAACGCCGGTGGTGGTCTCTTCCGAACCACCGATGATGCCGTCGAACAATTCTGGGTGCTCAAAGTGCACGCGGAAAATTAAGTCGGCGCCATCGTCAAGAGTCAGGGTCGGCTTAAAATCCAAGGTGCGGTCGATGGACCAGTAAAACTCCTCGGTGCTTTGGCCGTACCAGGCGAACATGCGAATGCCTTCTTCTGCTAGAGCAGCGGCAACAGCATCGTGGGTGGAAAGTGGGTTACAACCCGACCAAGCCACTTCTGCGCCCGCTGCCACAAGGGTGCGGATCAGAACTGCGGTTTCCTTGGTGACGTGTAGGCAACCGGTAATACGCTGGCCTTTCAGCGGTTGGGTTTTGGCGAACTTCTCGCGAAGCTGCATCAAAACAGGCATGCGGGACTCAGCCCAATCAATGAGGAGACGCCCCTCTTCCGCTAGGGAAAGGTCGGCGACTTTGAATTTAAGGTCTTCTGCGGTGGTGCTCATGGTTGTATTTAGCAACTCGCCTTGAGGTTAGCCAAGGACTGGAGTTCGGTCACGAGATCTAGTTTCTCCCAAGGGAAAAGATCACGGCCGAAGTGGCCATGGGAGGCCGATTTACGATAGGTCCAGCCATTTGGATCGGTGTACCCGGTTGGGTGACGCAGATCCAGACGACCAATGATCCAATCAGGGGTAAATGCATTGCAGCCTTTCCACGCTTCTAAATTGCGTAGATGTTGCTCAATGGCTGTGTCGGACAGTCCGGTCGAGGTCCCGAAGGTGTCGACGCGGACGGAAACCGGTTCGGCTACGCCAATCGCGTAAGCCAATTGCACTTCGCATCGCTCAGCCATCCCGGCAGCGACGACATTTTTCGCAACCCAACGCGCTGCATAAGCTGCAGAACGGTCCACTTTCGTGCAGTCCTTTCCGGAGAAAGCTCCACCACCGTGGCGTGCATAGCCACCGTAAGTGTCGACGATGATTTTACGACCGGTAAGCCCCGCATCTCCGTGCGGACCGCCAACCACAAACTTGCCGGTAGGGTTGATGTGGAACTCCGTATCGTTGGTGATCCATTTCTCCGGCAAAATCGGACGCACGATGACTTCTTCTACTGCCTCACGGATGATGTCGATGGAGATGTCTTCCGTTTGCGTAGACAGCACAACGGCTTCGATACCAACGGGCTCGTTGCCTTCGTAAACGAAAGTAACTTGAGCTTTGGCATCGGGACGTAGCCAGGGCAACTCACCCGATTTCAAAACCTCTGCCTGACGTTCCACCAGCCGATGAGACCAATGAATGGGAGCCGGCATCAAGACCTCGGTTTCCTTACAGGCGAAACCAAACATCATGCCTTGGTCTCCAGCACCAGTCATGCCTTCCGCGTGCCCGCCTTCGGCAGTGACGCCCTGACTGATGTCGGGGGACTGCGAATGGATTAACACATGAACACCGCAAGAATCGGCATCAAAACCAATGCCGGCTTGGGTGTAGCCAATATCACGCAAGGTAGCACGCACTTCTTCCTGGACGTCGACATAGGTCTCGGTGGTAATCTCGCCACCGACGACCACAGTGCCAGTGGTGACCATGGTCTCACAGGCCACACGCGACATCGGGTCTTGCTTCATGCAAGCATCGAGGATGGTATCGCTGACTTGATCGCAGACTTTATCCGGATGTCCTTTGGACACCGATTCCGAGGTGAAGAGTTTTCGTTCCATGCAAGAAGTCCGGTAAAACGGCCGGGTCCGGGGGATTTCACTGGTGGCTAAGGACCTCAGAGAAGGTCTGCTTGGCGCAACGCAAGTACCGTACTTTGCGCTGCCCCCCGTTGTGATTCAAGGGCCTTGGCCCCGTTCACGCCGGTTTGCTTAGCTAAATCAGGTTGCCGCAACCAGGAAAGTAGGCATTCTACCACTTCTGCACTATCCATTCCCTCTTTCAAGCCACCTCCCTCTTTCAGATAAGCCACTTCCTCAAGGAAATTTTCTGTGTGTGGGCCCACCACCACGGGAACCTCGAACACCGCAGGTTCCAACACATTTTGCCCACCATGCTCCAGCAAGCTACCACCAACAAAGGCCATTTGGGCAATGCGGTAGATCATTTCGAGCTGGCCAAAGGCATCAACGACCAAAATGCTCCCTTTCTCGAGCACCGCTTGGTTCTCGCATTCGCTGAGAGCCACACAGGGAATATCCGCTGCGAGCCGCTTCAACTCTGGAATCAACTTAGAACATCGACGTGGGTGCCGCGGAACGATGACCAAAATGGCTTGCTTCGCTTCTGCATAACGTAACCAATGGGCAAGCAGTTCGGTTTCTTCAGGTTCATGGGTGCTTGCCCAAACCACA
The DNA here is from genome assembly GCA_045047305.1 of Planctomycetota bacterium. GTDB lineage: Bacteria > Planctomycetota > UBA1135 > UBA1135 > UBA1135. The sequence continues at coordinate 84,871 of JASFYO010000021.1, forward strand.
AAGGCAGCATTACCATCCCAGCGTGCCCAGCAGGAACGAGAGAACTGACTATTCTCTTCCCCAGTAGGAAGATTGTCGTATTTCAGATTCCCGGTAACCACAACCCGTTGATTTGGCACGTCCAGACCCGAGAAGCGCTCGGCATAACGATGGTTTTGCACACCGTACAGGGAGATTCGTTCAAATTGTGGAAGCCATTTCTGAACGCGGCGGTAACCCGCTAGAGAACGATCCGTGATGCGACCGTTCACGATGGAAACTTTGATATCGCAACGAAAGCATGCATTCAGAAAGTTCGGCCAAATCTCCAACTCTGCGAGGATAACAAGGCTTGGCCTGACCCTCACAAGGAAACGTCGGCAGGTGCCGGGCAAATCCAGTGGGTAGGCCACCACCGGCAGATCGGGGAACAGTTGCCGCGCAGTCGCTAATCCAGTCGGAGTACTGGAGGAAATCACCAAACTGCGGTGAGGGAATTGCCTACGCAGTTCTGAGACTAAGGGCTTCAATGCTTTGACTTCTCCGACAGAAACGCCATGTAGCAAGACCCGCCCCTCCGCTGCTTCAAGGGGGGGCGAGAAACCCAAACGCCCGGGCAAGCTACGCCGGAAACCTGGCACCCGCAAGGCGCGAAAAATTGCAAATGGAATAAGTAACAATCCCACGAGCACCAAAAGGAAATCGTAAAGAAGAAGGGCCGCCCAACGTCGGTTCATCTGGGTTTAGGCCCTCCTCAAGCTTTAGTTGCTACCGTGACATTGCTTGTACTTTTTCCCCGAGCCACACGGACAAGGAGCATTGCGTGCGACCTTTGGCTTGTGCTTATCTGGGGTTTGCTGACCATGATCTTGGCCGACACTACTTGCTTTCTCCATTTCCTCAGTGGTGTTACCCACAGCCGGTGTCTGACGCTTATTCGGTTGAGAATAACCCACCGCGACTTGGCGGCGAGGTGCCCCTGGACGTGCCTGAGAAGTGGAACCTCCAAATTGAGGGTGTAATGCGTTTTGCCCTTCATATGCATTGCCGAGTCGTTCTTCGTCCTTGTTTGCTAGTTCGAAGCGCAAAATGTGATTGGTGACTTCATCGGCAATCGCAAACAACAACTCCTCAAAACGCTCCAAACCCTCACGTTTGTATTCATTTTTCGGGTCAACTTGTGCGTATCCACGCAATCCAATGCCGGAACGCAAAGCATCCATGGTGTAAAGATGTTCCTTCCACTTTTTATCAATGCAATTCAACAGCAGGAAACGTTCGAGGTGCGCCATGGCTTCTTCACCTGCGGCTTCTGTGCGTTCAGCATAAACCTTCTGAAAATCAGTAAACAGTAGACCTGCAACATCGTTGAGGCCCGCATTCTGCAAAATAGACGCCTCCCCGCTGTAGCCCCACTTGCGTTCCGCCCAAAGGCGGAAAGCTTCCCAGTCCGGATCGACATCTCGACCATCACCACCAAAGGTGATAGTCGCTTGATCGATAACCTGCTCCGCCATGGCGACAACTCGATCATGCAATCCTTTGGCATGTAATGCCATCTGACGCTGATTGTAAATCATCTTGCGCTGCTCGTTCATGACCTCGTCATACTCGAGCAGGTTTTTACGAATCTCAAAGTGATAATCCTCGACCTTCTTCTGCGCTTTCTTAATCGCATTCGAAACCATCTTCGACTCCACCGGCTCACCACCACCCATGCCAGCTTTGGCAAGGAAGTTCTTCACCCAATCCTTGTAAAAGCGACGCATCAATGGGTCGTCAAGAGAAAGGTAAAAACGGGATCGTCCTGGGTCACCCTGGCGGCCAGAACGTCCGCGCAATTGGTTGTCGATGCGGCGTGATTCATGACGCTCGGTGCCAATCACATACAACCCTCCCGCCGCAAGCACTTCCTCTTTTTCCAAATCATGAATGGAACGCAGTTCTTCCAAAACGGACGCTACCGCAGTTTGGTCGTTGATATCGGTCTTGCGTGCGGCAATTTCGCCGGGCAACATGGCATCGACATTGCCGCCAAGAACGATGTCGGTTCCACGACCAGCCATATTGGTGGCTACCGTCACTGCGCCCTTACGCCCTGCCTGCGCGATGATGTGCGCTTCGTTTTCGTGCTGTTTTGCATTCAAAACATTGTGGCGTACACCGCGGCGATTCAGAATGCCCGACAACAACTCGGAGTTTTCAATGCTGGTGGTGCCTACCAGTACCGGCTGGCCATTTCCGCGCGATGATTCAATCACATCCGCAATGGCCTTCCACTTATCTGGTGTTTCCAAATAAACCACGTCGGCATCGTCGAGTCGAGCAATCGGACGGTTGGTTGGGATTTGTACAACATCCAAATCGTAAATCTTGGCAAACTCACCAGCCTCGGTGAGAGCAGTTCCAGTCATGCCGGACAACTTGCCGTAGATGCGGAAGTAATTCTGAAAAGTAATCGTGGCGAGTGTTTGGTTCTCAGCCTTAGGACGGATGCCCTCTTTGGCTTCTACCGCCTGGTGTAAGCCATCCCCCCAGCGACGCCCTTCCATCATGCGGCCGGTGAACTCATCAACAATGACAATGGTGCCATCCTTAACTACATAATCCACCTCATGCTTGTAGAGGTGCAGGGCACGCAAGCACTGCTCCAGAATGTGCGGCCATTCCATATTCTCTGCACCGCTATAAAAGTCATCGATGCCAAGCATCTTCTGGCCTTCGATAATGCCTTCCTCGGTCAACAAAGCCGATTTCTCTTTTTCTTTGACCTCGAAATGTTCCTCATCATTAAGTTTACGTGCCGCAGTCATACCGATTCGGTACTTCTCAGCGTTGCCGGTAGCGGGACCCGAAATAATTAATGGCGTACGCGCCTCATCGATCAGGATCGAGTCGACTTCGTCGATAATCGCAAAGTCTAGGCTGTGCTGCACCTGGTCTTCAACCCGCGACTTCATGTTGTCCCGTAAGTAGTCGAAGCCAAGTTCGTTATTGGTGGCGTAGATGATGTCGCCGGCATAAACCGGATGCCGCTCTGCTGGGCTCATGCTGGACTGAATCGAACCACACTCTAAACCCAGGTATTCATACACCGGGGTCATCCATTCGGCATCACGTTTGGCAAGGTAATCATTTACCGTGACAACGAATACCTTTCCCGCGAGCGAGTTTAAGTAGGCAGCCAACGTAGCGACTAAGGTTTTGCCCTCGCCGGTCGCCATCTCTGCGATGGAACCAGCATGCAAAACAGCTCCGCCAATGATCTGCACATCGTAGTGGCGCAATCCAAGTGTCCGTTTTGCAGCAACCCGAGTGACCGCGAATGCTTGCGGCAAGAGGTCACTGAGACTGCCTCCATCGGCAATCTCCTTTTTCCAGGCCACAGTTTGGGCTTTGATGTCTTCCTCACTCAGGGCCTCAGCCCACTCCTCGTGAGAAGCCACCTCTTTCACCAAAGGAGCCATGCGTTTGACCACCCGAGCATTCTGGGAGCCAAATACCTTATTCAAGGTGCGGCCCAAGCCCTCACCCAACCCCTTAAGGGAATCCGTTATCGCGTCAACGTCGACCATGATGCTAAATCGTCACACAGCTGACGGGATGTCAGCGTGTGAACGGCACACAGGATACGAGAAAGTCGCGGCCGAGAAAACGGCCAATCTGAGAGGCCTCAGTGAGGCCTCAGTGAGGCCAGGAAAGGGAGCCACGCAACTCGCTCAGATTCAGCTTTTCTCGCTCCAAAATCTGCCTCATTTGGCTAGCAATTGCAGAAATAGCACCTGGCCGACGGAAGGATGCGGTGCCCACTTGCACCGCAGCAGCTCCCGAAACGATGAATTCCAGCACGTCGTCCGCATTCGAGGCACCTCCACTGGCGATTACCGGAATAGAAACGGCCCGGCTACATTCCCAGACCAAACGCATTGCCATGGGCTTCACCGCGGGCCCAGACATGCCCCCGGTCCCATTTGCTAGCACTGGCCGACGTTTCCGCCAATCCACCAGCATGCCAATCAGAGTGTTGCAGACAGTGAGCGCATCGGCCCCGGAGGCTTCGGCAGCCTTGGCGAAGGGAGTGATGCTGGTGACGTTGGGCGAAAGCTTGACCCAAAGCGGTTTTTGCGTGGCATCGCGGCAGGCACGGACCACCTGTTCTAAGGCAGAGGCCTGGGTAGAAAATTGAATTCCCCCCTCTACATTAGGGCAGGAAAGGTTCAGCTCAATCGCTGCCACCCCTTCCATGTCGTCGAAAGCTTCCACCATAGCTACATAATCACCCGCTGAGTGGCCACCAGCATTCGCCACTACCGGTAATGGCAATGCGGCCAACTGCGGCGCGACGTGTTCGCGCCAATAAGCTAACCCCTTGTTCTCAAGACCGATGGCGTTAAGAACTCCTCCCTGAAACTCAGCGATTCGCTGTGGAGGATTCCCCGGACGAGGCTCAGGGGTGACGGTTTTCAGTACCAATGCGCCAAGGTCTCCTGGATGCAAGAATGCAAGAGCCGCTGGATCATGGCCGAAAGTGCCAGAGCCGGTGAGCAAGGGAGACTGCAGCTCCAAACCGCCAACCGAGGTGCGCAACATGGCGCTAGTTTACTTGGACGCTTTGGCAGTTTCTTCGGATTCCGCCTGAAGCTGGAGCTTCGCCACCCCCGTAATCAACAACACAAAGCCCACTGAAATGCAGGCGTCGGCAAAGTTGAAAATGGGGAAGGGATGAAACGGCCAACCTAACCAGTCAGGCCACCATCCAGGAATAGAGAAGTCGACCATCAGAAAATCCCGTACTTTGCCTGGCTCATCTAAGTCCCACGGCAGCCACGCGGACAGATTGTCATACAAGTTACCCACAGCCCCCGCGATAAGCAGGGCTAAGGTGAACAGCCCCATGCGATTTTTATTGGCTTGACGCTTTACGAACAGAATGAGGACGCACACCGCAATCAAGCGAATGACAGTGAGAACCCCAGTGAATCCCCCATTGTTTCCCGCACCCCAAATCCCGCCGGAATTGGTAATGCAGTAAAACGAAAACCAGTCCCCCAAAATGGGGCGACTTTGATGGATTCCGATTTCAGAGAAGGCCCAAGCTTTGCTGCACAAGTCAGCAAGCAAGAGTGCCAAAACGAAAATCCAAAAAACCGGGCGCCGAAGTCCTTTGCGCGGTTTTTCTAATTGCGGGTCAGTCAAGTTCTAGTTGGCCCGATTCCGAGAGTGCTTGGCATTCAATGCAGTAATGCGCATAAGGAACAACCGCCAAACGCCGTGGAGGAATTATGGCCTTGCACGCCAGGCAGGAACCGAATTCACTATCTTCAATACGTTTTAGGGCTGCGTTCGTGGATTTCAAAATTTCTTCCTCATTCTCGATCAGGCCGAGTTGGAAATCACGGGAGTAACCTTCTGCGCTGGCATCGTCACCATCATCTCCCGAACTTACCTCTCCAAGCAGTACGGAATCCTCCAATCGTTCCAACTTCACGCCGAGTTGACGCAAAATGTTTAGCAGGACTGGACGATATTTGTTCTGTTGGGTCTTTGTGAGCTTGGGCATCGCGGTATCTTGAGGGGGTGCTCCCCATTTCGAGGAGGCAGATTCTAATGTCTACGGAATCCACTGGTCAATTCTCTCCATCTCCGATGAACGATCGGGTTGCAGAATATCTCGGCAGTCTGGCTGCCGAGGCGGGGTTGGCGGTGCATACGATGGCCGCTTATCGCCGTGATCTAGGTCGTGCTTCGGCCTTCTTTATGGGGCGTAAAATCAGCGACTGGAAGGACTTAGACTCGACTCACTTGGCCGAGTTCATGGCGGCTGCACGCACGGATGGTCTCGCCCCTGCCAGCCAGGTCCGACTTCTTTCAAGTTTACGGGGATTCTTCCGCTGGTTGCGCGCAGAAGAAGGCTTGGAGGGCAAAGACCCTACCCGGGTCTCGGGCAAAATCCACCTCTGGCACCGCCTTCCAGAAATCCTTACCCCCGAAGAAGCACGCACCTTGCTGGATACCCCCAGTGCAAACACCTGGATAGGACAACGCGACCGAGCCCTTCTGGCCTTGCTTTACGGTGGCGGTTTACGCGTGAGTGAAGCCATCGGTTTACGTTTGGGGGATTTGCACCTTTCCCGTGGCAAGGACGACGGACAGCCCGGATTACTTCAGGTGCGCGGCAAAGGCAATAAGGAGCGCTTAGTGCCTTATGGCGGTGTGGCAAGGGAACGTTTAGAACTGTGGATCAACGGCGAACGAACATCTCGAAAGGGTGAATCAAATACTGTGCTGTTATCCAAAAGCGGTAAACCCTTAGATCGCCACCGTGCCTTCCGCATCGTACGCGACCATGCTGTGGCATGTGGATTGTCCGCGCACATGCATCCCCATATTTTGCGCCATTCCTGCGCCACTCATTTATTACTTGGCGGCGGAGATTTGCGCAGCGTACAAGAGTTTTTAGGGCATGCCGATTTACGCACAACCGAACGGTATACGCATTTAGAAGTGGAGCAATTGCAGGCTTACCATAAGCTGCACCATCCTCGCGGCTAACCGTTAAGGCAACACATGGCGCAAATGTAGTTGCATGGCGAGAACTAAATCTTCTTGCATGCCTGGAAGTTTGAGTAACTCCTCCATGTTGGCGTCGCGAATTTTTTGTAAATCGCCGCGGTATGCATCCAATAGGATTTTGCGTTTCGCGGGGCCAATCCCTGGCACATCTTCTAGGACTAAGCGCAAATTTTCTCGTTTGCGACGGTGGTAGCCAATCGCGAAGCGGTGAGCTTCGTCACGTAAACGCTCGAAGAATAATCGTTCGGGGCTTGCCGGCTCCAAAATGCACGGCGCATCATGTTGCGGCAAAAATAGGCGCTCTTCCGCGGCAACCGGACCGCGCCCCTTGCGCGCCTTAGCCAAAGCGATGATCGAAAGTTGTTGGCCCGATGAAACTAAACTTTCTAAACCAGCCGAGAGCTGACCGCGGCCCCCATCAAGAACGAGTAAATCGGGCAACCCTTCTTCGTTGGCGCGGGCCAAAACCCGGGCTACGACCTCGCGCATGGCTTCGAAATCATCATTGCCGACCCCTCCACCAACCAAGTAGCGGCGATAGGCAGAGCGGGCAGGACGTCCTTCAATAAAACGCACTTTAGAGGCAACACGTTCTTTCCCTTGCAAATGAGAAATGTCAATGCAGTCGACAATGGAAGGCCGCTCACCGTGGAGGATGTCAGAAATCCGTTGTTCCACCACCGGCCAGGGCGCACTGGCGACAGCTCCACTTTGGGCACGGGCATTGCTCTCTGCCATACGTACCAGAGCACGGCGCGCTCCACGTTGAGGGGCTTTAATCCGAACCCGCTGTCCAAGACGCCCTCCCAGCCAAGTTTCCAACGCCTCCGCCTCTTCCGGTAAGGCGCCGACTAAAATCTCCGGTACAATTTCAGTGCCTTCAGGATACAGGGCTACCAAGAGTTGCGAGATCCCAGCAGCAGGGGTTTCTGGAAGCGGTAAAGAACCGCGGCGCGTATGCAGCCATTCCCCATCACGATATTGAAGTAAAGCGAAAAAGCCGCGTTCATCAAGGCCAAGTACATCGAAGTCACGTTCGGATTCCAGAAGAACTTTTTGCGGTTCGGCAAGAGATTCCAATGCACGCATACGGTCGCGCGAACGCATCGCAATCTCATAATTCTGACATTCCGATGCGGCCACCATATGCCTGCGCTCAGACAACAAACGCTCCTGCACTTTGCCACGCAGAACTTCGCGAGCGCCCTCAACTGCATGTTGGTAATCCGCTTCACCTACCTGTTTCACACAAGGTGCCGTACACATGCCCATCCCAAGTTTGAGACAGGCGCGCGAACGATTCGACAAGGTATGGTCGGAACAATCACGTAGTCCAAAAGCGCCTTGCAACAGACGTTTCGCCCTTCTTGCGGATCCGGCATTGGGGTAAGGCCCAAAGAATTCGCCGTGCTTACCACGCTTTCGAGCTAAACCCAAACGCGGAAACTTATGTTCGGTACTGAGTGAAACAAAGAGGAAGGATTTGTCATCCTTCAGTAAAATATTCAGCGGAGGCAAATGCAATTTCACCAATCGCTCTTCAAGCAAGATTGCTTCATGCTCATTATCGGTGACGCGAAACTCCGCCGTCATGGCATCACGCAGAAGCAACTTCATGCGATCGCGTCCGTCGGCACCTTCGCGTCGGTAAACCTGCACGCGTTTTCGCAGATCTAAGGCTTTGCCCACGTAGAGCACCTTTTCTTTTTCATCGCGAAAAAGATAAACCCCGGGACGCGATGGCGCGGTCATTAAATCTCGTTCAAATCCAGGGTCTGCGGTGTAACTCATACACCTATTTCCAGTTGCGCCATTTCCAAACGACGCACTTCATCACGCAACCGGATTGCAGTCTCAAAATCTAGAGCGGAGGCCGCCAGAAGCATTTCACGCTGCAACTCTGCCAGACGTTGGGTGATGGCTTTGGCATCCAAACAATCCACCACAGTTTCAGCTTCGCTCTCTCCACGCAGCAAAGTAGCCAGTGACCCCTGAATCTTTTTGCGAATGGATTGGGGGACGATGCCATGCTTTTTGTTGTGCGCTCTTTGGATCTCGCGCCGTCGGTCGGATTCCTCTAAGGTTGCGCGTAAAGACTTGGTCATTTTGTCGGCATAAAAGACCACCAGTCCTTCGACGTTGCGCGCAGCACGACCGCATGTTTGAATAAGAGATGTCGTCGAGCGCAGGAAGCCCTCACGGTCTGCATCAAGTACCAAAACCAAGGAGACTTCGGGCAAATCCAATCCTTCGCGCAGAAGGTTAATGCCTACTAAGACGTCGTACACTCCAAGACGTAAGTCGCGCAACAACTCGGAGCGTTCCAATGTTTCAATGTCGGAATGTAAGTAACGCGCACGCACATGGTTTTCCTGCAAAAACTCGGTTAGGTCCTCTGCACTACGTTTGGTGAGGGTTGTGACCAGAACACGGTTACCTTTTTCTACCACTGGCAGGATGGATGCCAACGCATTCTCCACCTGACCAACTGCTGGCCGCACCTCACAGGTGGGATCCAACAACCCCGTTGGGCGTACAATTTGCTCCACTGGTGCTTCCGGCGCCAAGCGACGCTCGCGATCCCCAGGAGTTGCGGAAACATAAAGTACCCGACCAAGTAATGGCTCGAACTCCATCTCAGCCAAGGGTCGGTTATCAACGGCAGACGGCAAACGGAAGCCGTAATCCACCAAGTTCTGTTTGCGTGCCGCATCGCCTCGCGACATGCCATAGACCTGAGGCAGGGTGACGTGGCTCTCGTCAAGGATGCACAAAAAGTCTTTCGGGAAGTAATTGATCAGGGTGAATGGAGGTTGGCCCGAAGCTCGTCCTTCGAAGTGACGGGAATAGTTTTCAATGCCCCCGCAATGGCCAAGCTCCTCCAAATCTTCAAGATCCGAAAGCGTGCGTCGCTCCAATCGTTCGGCCTCAATATCCTTGCCACTTTTTCGTAGTTCGCGCAAACGCGAATCCATCTCCTGACGAATCGTCACGATGCCTTCCGGGATTTTGTCTTCTGGTTGCACATAATGCCCAACTGGATAAACCGCTACGGAGGAAGGCTCTTCCATAATTTCTCCGGTAAGAGGATCCACATAAAGCAGCGCATCGATGCGATCACCGTCTAACTCTACGCGCAAAACACGCTCTTGCTCATGGATCGGCCAAATCTCAATTGCCGGTCCACGCAGACGGAAACTTCCGGGGCGCAAATCTACTTCGGCACGGGTGTGCTGGGTACGCACTAGGCCTCGTAGCAATTCTTCCCTCTTGACGGCAGAGCCCTCCACCAATTTCAGCGCGAGCCCTTGGTAGGTTTCAGGATCACCTAATCCATAGATGCAAGAAACGGAGGCCACCACAATGACATCACGCCGGGTTAGAAGAGATGCGGTTGCGGCATTACGCAGGAGATCGATGCGTTGGTTGATGCGCGCATCCTTCTCGATAAAAGTATCGGAAGAGGGAATATAGGCCTCGGGCTGGAAATAATCGTAATAGGAGACGAAATATTCCACCGCATTTTGCGGAAAGAGCTCTTTAAACTCTGCATAAAGTTGACTCGCCAAGGTTTTATTGGGCGCAAGTACCAAAGTGGGTACTTGTAAATTCTGAATCAAGTTTGCAGCTGTGAAGGTCTTGCCCGAACCGGTCACCCCGAGCAAAATACGCCTGGCATGAAAGTGCTGGAATATGTCAACTAGGGCTTCGATAGCCTGGGGCTGATCTCCCTTTGGGGAGAATTCAGTAACGAGTTGGAAGGAAGATGTCACCACGGTGCCTGAGGGAGACTATTCTAGACCCGGCGTCGGCTCCTTCCCTGCCGACCCACCTCCATCCCACGACAGAACCCAAAATGTCTGAACGCATCGGTATTTGTGAACAGTGTGGCCAAAAATTTGGCGGCATCCCTGACTCGGTTACAGCACTCAAGGTGAAATGCACCGAGTGTGGTGGCGCGGTTGCGATCCCTCCTCTCCCAGAGGCGCCAGTGGCAGTCACTCCTCCCAGCGTTGAGGTGGAGCCAGCTGCCGCCTCAGCACCCAAACCACCCAATCCAGTAGCTCCTGCTGTTGCCCCACCTACGAGAAAACCGTTTGCTGCACCCTTAGGTGGAAATAAGCCAAAAGCTAATATCCGTCCTGGTTCGGCCAAACCGGTGGACCGCGATGTGGCGGCGCCGAAAAAACCGGCCGATCCCAAAATTGTAAAGCCACTGGTGCCGCTGAAGCCTGTGGTGAAGATTGCGAAACCAATAAAGCCCCTAAGGCCGGTTACGAAACCCGCCAAGCCCATCCTGCCGCTGAAAAAGCCTGCGGCTCCGATAAAGCCACTGGTTCCAGTAAAACCTATTGCCAAGCCCGCCGCGCCGGTGAAACCAGTCCCAAAAGAGACTCCAGCGCCGAAGCCAGTAGCGAAAGTGGTTCCAAAGCCAGCAATTCCTGTGGCTAAAAAGCAACCTGCAGCAGCACCAAAACCTGCGGCACCTAAAAAGGTGGTTCCAGTTGCCAAAAAACCAGCTGCCCCAGTGGTAAAACCAGCTGCAGCGCCTGCACTGAAAAAGAAGGAAGTCGCAAAACCGACCGCCGCTGACATCATCGCGAAGGCTAAAGCTAAGAAGGCGGCTGAAGCCAAACCATCGGCGGCTGACATCATTGCCAAAGCCAAGGCCAAACGGGCCAAGGAAAGTTTGGCTCCAGCCGACAAGAAACATTCTGCCGCAGACATCATTGCGAAAGCTAAGGCGAAACGTGAAAGTAACACCAAGACATCGGTGAAGCCCGGCATGAAAAAGGTTGCCTTGGCTAGCGGGCGCCCCAAAGTTGTTGTTGCGGTTGCTGGAGCCGGTTCCCGTAAACGTCCGGCAGGCAGCGGAGCCTCCTCACGCTCGCGCCGGCGGCGTCAAGCCGAGGAAGAAATTCCAGAAAAATCCAAAGCTCCACTTTTAATTGTTGGAGTCCTAGTTCTTGGCGGTGGCGGATTCGGCATCTGGGCCCTGATGAAAGGCGATTCCGCAGATACAAGCAACACCGAAAATGTGGTGGTGAATGTCCCTGCAGAGTCCACATCAACTTCAAGCGAAACTACAGCAAACTCCAATCTTGCGACTACTACCAACCCGGCAGCATCTGGGCAGGCCCAAGTAGAGTCCCCTTCGGATGCCACTTCTTCCGCCGCGGGTAGTGAAACCGCCGCCAACGCAGAGACTCCCGCAGAAGCAGTGGAACAGCCAAAACCAGCAGCTGCAGCAAGTTCGGAATTCACCATCCCCGCAGCCGGTGAAAGGATTAATACCCGTGGCGTCACCGATGCTTCGCTCATCCGTTTCGACCAGGTGACTCCACTTAAAAAAGCGAGTGATACCCCAGATGATGTATGGAACGAAGCGGTGGAAGACCTCGCGCTTTACTTGGAAGATTCTGGAGCTTCCTCCAATCGTGCGGGTAATCGTCTCGCCGAAGATTACCCGCGAGCCGCTTACCCAGCCATCATCAACGCCATGTTGAATGCTGACTACACTTCAGCCGAAGGGCTTTTTCAGGTGGCCGCTCTGAATAATCTGATGTTGCGCATTGGCACCAAAGACTTGAATTGGAAGCAGACAGAATTTTTTGAGCCGGGCACCGAGGAATGGAACAAAGCTGTGGTGTTCAACAAAAGAGTGGTTGCAGCTTGGCACAACCTATGGGTTGATAATTACGCAAACAGCCTTTCCGCATGGAACGGTTTTAGCAAGGTTGCAGCCGAAGCTGCCGCTGCCGAACAGGCTGTTGATGCCGGTGGTATCGTCGGGCCGGACGATGACATGTTTGACTAAGGCACGAAGAAACTAATCGACGGGGCGATCTTCGCCCTCGTCGAGATGTTCGACCTGAACGCCTTCATCGACCAGGTACTGCACAGCCTGCTCCACATTCGCATCGTCTCCTTCCAACTCGAGGGAGAGGATTGCAATGGTCTCAGTCACACTCGCACCCCGGATATTAGGGACCACCTTAAAACGATTCACCAAAGTGAACAGAAGAGGTTGCTTGATCAGCTTTTGAGGAATGGTGCAGAAGAGCTTACGTTTCATCGCATTGGGCAGGGCTGTTATCCCTAGCCTGGATTGTACCCGATAACGGCAGGAGGAAGCGGAGCAGTGCACACATGCCAACGTAACTGAGAAATAGGCTCAGGAAGCTAGGAGATGGCAAAAGGGATACCGAGCCCCAATTTTGATAAAACCACCCGCCCGCAAGTGGATCCCACCCTGCACCTGAAAGACCGTGTCCGGGCCATAGAGCCCATAACCAAGGCTTCGATGGGGCCCAAAGAGGCAAACTACAGAGGCCAGCCCAAAGCAAAATCCCACGGATTGGGTGCATATTGGGTCCGCAAATCAAAAAAAGAAAATAACTCGCCGCGCAAGCTAGAGTCCAGGCGGGCAACACGGCACTAAAACCAAACATCAAACCAACTACCCCTGCCAGAAACAGAAGGAGAAAGCCGATGCGTCTGCCCAATAGGACCACAATGGGTCCCAAAAACAAAAGCACGGAAGCGAAAAGCGGTGGATTCAAGCTAGACAGGCCCTTACGTGGAGCATACACTTCCGCGCGGTGGCGGCATAGCCAAGTGGCCCAAGGCGATTGATTGCAAATCAATTATTCCCCAGTTCAAATCTGGGTGCCGCCTCCAACCCCCTAGTGGGAAGCCTGTGCGGAGCGTTTTGCTCCCGGGAGAAGCTGAGAAATGCCTAAAAGGAGCCAGCTTAAAATGGAAAGACTGCCGCCGAAGGGTGCAACTCCGAAGCTCTTTTCAGTCAAGGCGCCCAAATATACGTCGCCGCAAAACAGGATTGCTGCAAGAAAAAGACCATGTGCCGCGATGGCAACCCAGCGCGAACCTTGCAAATGAAACAAAATCCCACACAAGATTAAGCCAAATCCAGCGTAAATTTGTTGGCCAATACCCCGTCCAAACGAGACATAAGCGTGCTCTGTCAGGCTTTCAGTCAATCCATGGGCATGCCAGGCAGACAGGGCGATTGCCAATGAAAGGAGAATGGAACCAACAGCAATCATAAGACGGGGTAGGAATGACACGGCGGATAGGATAATGTCCTCCTTCCAAGTTTGGGGGGGTAGCCCAATGGCAGAGGCAGAGGACTTAAAATCCTCCCAGTGCGGGTTCGACTCCCGTCCCCCCTACCAAACCCTAGGAAATGCAGCTTATCCCTTGCTGTAGGCTGTTCAGACCTTGTGGCCGAGGCCGAAATCTGGGAGAATGTCCGGCTCCCCCGCGGATTTAACCGCGACATGGAAAACACCAAAAACGCCGCAATTACTGCCGACTCCGCCATGGATTCGACCCAGGATTCCCTCACCGCCACGGACAGCCGCACGGACAAGACCTATGTCCTGCCCATCACCGACGACACGATTCCTGCCATTGATTTGCGCGGGATTAAGGTCCAGGAAGGTGATTTTGGCATGCTGTCCTACGACCCAGGTCTCACCAACACTGTGATCGGTCGCAGCTCCATCTGCTTCATTGATGGGGAAAAAGGTATTTTAGAATACCGCGGTTACAGAATCGAGGACATGGCCAATCATGGCTCCTATTTGGAGATTGCGTGGTTAATCCTGAATGGCGAGCTGCCCAATGCTGCGGAACTAGATTTGTTCCGTGCCGAAGTGCGTGCCGCCACAGTGATTCCTGAAAACATGGTAAAATTGGCCGACGCCCTCAACGCCGAAATGCACCCGATGTCGATGCTTGAGTCCATGTTGAGCGCTTTGGGTGGCGAATTCCCTGAAGCCGATCAAGTGTTGGACCCGGAAGTTCGGCATCAACAAATCATACGCTTAATTGCCTTGACCCCAGTCCTTGCGGCACTGGGACACCGCCGCCGCGAAGGATTAGGGTCCATCGAAGTCAAGCCGGAGTTGTCTTACACCGGCAATTTCTTGCACATGTTGCTAAGCAAAGATGGTCGTGAAGCCAATTTGGCACCAGCCCTTGAGCGCGCGATGGATGCCTTGCTCGTTTTGCACGCTGAGCACGAGCAGAACTGTTCTGCCAATGCGGTGCGCGCAGTTGGAAGTAGTCAAGTCAATCCTTACTCGGCGGTAGCAGCAGGTGCTGCAGCCCTGCATGGTCCTCTTCATGGTGGCGCCAACCAGGCCGTCCTTGAAATGCTGGATCAGATTGACTGCATGGAAGATGTACCTGCATTCATTGATTCCTGTAAAAATGGCGATCGGCGTTTAATGGGATTCGGCCATCGGGTCTACAAAAACCATGACCCCCGGGCCAAAGTAATTGGGGATCTCGCAGGCAGCGTGTTCGAGGCAACGGAACCCAATCCCAAGCTGGAGATTGCACGCGAACTGGAGCGCATTGCTTTAGAAGACCCCTACTTCGTAGATCGTAAGCTGTTCCCGAACGTCGACTTCTACTCTGGTTTGATTTACTCCGCCATGGGCTTCAAGCCACAATCATTCACGGTGTTCTTCGCCGTCGCCCGGATGATTGGCTGGTTGACCCACTGGAACGAGATGATGTCCGACCCTAAAACTCGGATCGTCCGCCCGCGTCAGATTTACACTGGTTACAGCCGCCGCGATTGGGTGGCGATGCCCGACCGCTAGGCTTGCACCGACAAAAATTTAAGAAACGTTCACCCAGCGCGGTGACGTAGACTTGAATCGCGCACTTAGCGTCAGGCGTTAAGTGACTGTTGCAATGACCGAGCCATGGCCTTCGCGGATCCCACTATATAGAAGGAAAGCGCTGGGGCGAGGTGCAAGGCGCCAGCAAGAGAAAACAATATGGCGCTTTGCATGGAGCACCATTTATAAAAAAGGAGGCGACCCGCGAAGGCCGCCTCCTGCATTCAAAGCGCGTAAACTCAGTCGCGCAGAACGGCGAGCATGGTGCGTGCGATGACACCACGTCCGCCATAACTCATGTAGGAAGTGCTAGGACCATTCCAGGCAGTCGCTGCAATATCGAGGTGAACCCAAGGAGTGTCTTCGACGAAGAAGGACAGGAAGCTGGCTCCTGCAATCGTGCCAGCGCCTTCGCCGGGATTGTAGATGTTCTGCAAGTCAGCGTACTTACCACGGGTAAGGTCTCGGTAATCCTCATTCAACGGCAGTTGCCACAATGGCTCGCCGACGCTTTCACCAAGTTCGATCACCCGGTCAATGCGTTTTTGATCATTTCCGAGAACAGCGCTATGGAGATGCCCCAGCGCATGAATGGCTGCACCAGTTAAGGTCGCCATATCGTAGATGCAATCGGGCTTGATCTTGCGCGCCGTGTAAGTCAGGCAATCAGCAAGCACCAAGCGGCCTTCTGCATCCGTGTTATGCACTTCGATGGTCATCTTGTTCATCGCAGTGACAATATCGCCAGGGCGTTGTGCTTTACTACCAGGCATATTCTCGACACAGCCGAGAATGCCGTGAACCTCATAAGGGCATTCCGCACCTTTCGACAAGGCATGGAAAACACCTAGCACTGCAGCGGCGCCAGACATGTCAAACTTCATGTCTTCCATTTTGCCGGATGGCTTCAGGGAAATTCCGCCGGTATCAAAGGTCAAGCCTTTACCGACCAAGGCAATTTTACCCTTCGCCTTGCGGCCAGGTTTGTAAACCATGTGCACAAGCTGTGCTTCATTGGCAGAGCCAATTGAAACGCCTAGCAAAGAGCCCATACCAAGCTCTTCCATCTTTTTTTCACCCAGAACTTTGCAGCTTAATTTGGGAGAAGTATTGCACACCTTACGCGCACGCTTAGCGAAGTCCTTTGGATTCAGAATGTTGGCCGGCAAGTTCTGCAAATCGCGAGCAAACAAGTTTGCCATCGCACCATGCATGCCGTTTTTCACAGCAGCCTTGGTTGCTTTCGAATTTCCAGCACCAACCACCTGGACCTTTTTCACTCCATTTTTACTACGGTCACTCTTGCAAATACCGTGATCATAAGAAGCCATGCCTGCGCCTTCTGCAGCAGCCAAAGCAAAACTTGCATCATTTGGCAAGGCCGAAAGGTCAACAGAAACAGTGGCCTTCTCGAGCTTTTCAGCTTGAACGCGAGCTGTTCCAGCAGCATTGCGTACCTGCTCCGCCGTGATCTTTTTCGCCAATGGCAGACGCACAAGCAACCAACGCTTGCCGCCATCACCGCGCAACATCAGGGAGCTTCCAACTTGATCGGAGAAATCGGCCTTCCATGTACGCGCATCGGGAGCACCTGCAGGAAGGGAAATCTTCGCGCCTTTAGGCACTAAGATGGCGTGAAGTTCGCTACGGCTTGCTGCCGCGCGGTCAGTTAAGAGAGTACGCATGAGTATTCGAGAGAAATCGAAAGAGAAACCGACTCACATGCCGGTGTAAACCGGGCCGCCACCTTCAGGCACTTCCCAGTTAATGTTTTGGTAAGGGTCTGCGATATCGCAGGTCTTACAATGCACACAGTTGGATGCATTGATTTTTAGCTCCTTGCCCTCCCATTCATACACGGCGGCAGGGCAGAAATGTTGGCATGGGTTGCCGTATTCCTCGGTGCAGCGGTCCGTACAAATGTTTGTATCAAGAACGACGAGGTGACATGGTTGATCTTCCTCGTGGACGGTGCCTGAGTGATAGACGTCGGTAAGCTTGTCGAAAATCTGTTCGTTATCGAAAGTTGGCTTAGCCTGGGTGACGCCACCTTTTTGGTAAAGGTCGTGGTCCGCGATCATTGGCTTTTTGCCGCCGGGAAGTTTGCCGCCAGTCACGGTTGCTAGTCCCACGCCTATCGAGCCAGACCAAAATCCTTTCTGGAAACCCTGACGGATATTACGCACTTTCCAGAGCTCTTCGTAGGCCCAGCTTGCCTTGAACATGTCATCGATAACAGCGAGGTCTGCATCTTGCGCCGGCCCCTCTGGTGTCTTTGCAAGTGCCTCTGCGGCAGCTCCCGCTCCGAGCATGCCGGACTTAATACCGAGGTGAATGCCTTTCAGGCGTGCAGCATTCATGTGCCCTGCGCTATCGCCAATCATTAGGAACCCATCGCCATGACACTTAGGCATCGAATACAGACCACCTTCTGGAACAGTCTTCGCGCCGTAGCGAACCATCTTTCCGCCTTTCAATAAATCTCGCAGCATTGGATGGGTTTTCCACTCCTGCATTTTGGCGTGATAATCAAAGGCTGCATTTCCATGGTCCATTCCCATGACGAAACCAATCGACAATTTATTATCCGGCAGACCATAAATCCATCCACCACCATAATGCGACTTTTCCAACGGCCAGCCGCCGGTATGCAAGACAGTGCCTTCAAGATTATGCTCGACTTCCCAGATTTCTTTGATGCCAACTCCCCAAATTTGAGGATTCGCATCTTGCTCTAGGTTGTCTTCAGCCATCAACTGCTTAGCCAGAGAACCACGGGTGCCTTCCGCTAAGACAGTAAGACGGGCCAAAATATCCATGCCTGGCTGGAAGTTTGACTTTTCCTTTCCATCTTTATCACGCCCTTGATCCACGGTGCGCACGCCTTTCACAGCGCCAGAATCATCACGCAGGATTTCAGCAGCGGCAAATCCAGGATAGACCTCAATACCAGCAGTTTCCGCTTTCTCTGCCAACCATTTCACCACCAGATTACCCGAGGTAATCCAGTTGCCATGGTTTTTGAATTGTGGTGGGCACAAGGCTCCGCGGAAAGTTTTCTTTCCTTCGGCGCTGAGCCACATCATGGCATCGTCTTTGACTAAGGACTGAATCGGAAAACCATCTTCCGCGGCTAACGGGAACATTTCGAGAATCGCGCGCGGGTCCATCACTGCGCCGCTGAGTTGGTGATGGCCAATTTCCTCCGCCTTATCCAACACCAAAATACCCAACTCCTCACCGCGGGTTTCTGCTTGGCGGGCCAACTGAATGGCAAAAGCAAGACCAGCTGGCCCAGCACCTACAACTACAACGTCGACTTCGAGGCTTTCTCGCTCCATGGTGCTTCTAGGTTAGCGTTGCGGAACCTAAATAGCCCGTACGAAGGGGTTTGACCGAGCTTCTTCGCCGATGGTTGTGGTCGGTCCATGCCCACAGTGCACCACGGTTTCTGGAGCTAGCGTATACAGCTGAGTTTGGATCGAACGAAGCAAGTCTTCAGGATTACTAAATGGAAAATCGGTGCGTCCGATGCTGCCTTGAAACAGAACATCGCCAGCAATGATTTGATTCCCAATTGGATCATGAAAGACCACATGACCAGGTGTGTGGCCAGGACATGGCAAAACTTCCAATGGACAGTTTCCAATTGTTAAATCCATACCTGGGAGGATATCGATGTTGACCTCGGGAACAGATACGGATGGAAAGCCATACATGCGAGCCTGCTCGACCAAACCTTCGCGGAGGAAATCATCGCCGCGTGGAAACCAAAATGGAATTTGCAAAGCTTGCATCAAATCAGCAGTACCACCAATATGGTCCAGATGGCCGTGAGTCGCGATCACTTTACTTACCTTGACGCCAAGCTGCTTGATCTTCTGCAAAACAGGGGCAGCGTCGCCGCAATCGCAAACCGCCGCATCTTGGGTCTCCGTGCACACCAGTAGGGTGCAATTTTGCATGAATGGCGTGACTGGTATTTCGTAGATTTCTAACATGATTTCAGGATCCTTGACCGCGCCATTCGCTGCCGTCGACGCACACTTCTTTCTTCCAGATGGGCACTCGCGACTTAAGCTCCGCCATGATGTAGTCAGCTGCGGCGAAAACATCTTTGCGATGTGCTGCAGCAATCGCGACTGCTACCGAGCCTTCCCCTACAGCAACGCGCCCCACCGAATGTTCCAGCGCAATCCGCAGAATGGAAAATCGCGCTTGGGTTTCCGCAGCGATACTGGCGAATTCCTTGGCGACCATATCAGGGTAAAGCTCATAGTCCAAATGCACCACTTTGCCTAATCGACCGCTGTCGCGCACAGTACCGAAAAAAACTAGAGTGCACCCAGCATCAGGGCCTGCAACGCAAGCCTGCGCCCAGCCCCCCTGAACTGGTCCTTCCACAATTCGCATTTGAAAACGCTGACTCATGCTTAACCTCCAGAAACGGGAGGTAGAAAAGCAATTTCTGCATTTTCCGGGATGGTTGCTTCATCATCGACGTATGCCGAATTGACTGCCACGCGAAAGGTTGCTGTTTGCAATGCGGGGGAAACTGCCTGGGCGACGTCCTTAAGTGTGGCTACCGTACTAAGGGCAGGTAGCTCCACAAGTAAAAAGCTGGAGCCACAGGCATCTGCAAGTCCTGCGAAAAGAAGAATGCGCAGGTTCATGATTCCCAAACCGGGTTAGAAGGGGACGTCGTCCGGTAGTCCGCCAGCGGATGGCGCGTTACCGAAGTCGGATGGGCCAGGAAACTCCGGAGCATTCCCTGCAGGCTGTTGGGGTTGCTGCTGTTGTTGGTAACCACCACCTTGCTGTTGATAGCCACCGGC
>JASFYO010000022.1:0-10295 GCA_045047305.1 Planctomycetota bacterium
CGCTGTCGTCGTCGGAAACGCTGTCGTCGTCGGAAACGCTGTCGTCAGCCTGACCACTTGCGGTGGAAGAAGAACTCGACGAAGAGCTGTCAGAGGAAGTCGAGGAGCTACCGCCAGTACCACCAGAAGTGCTTCGGCTCAAGGCTGCAGTGCCGCCACCACCAGGCTTTAATGCCCCTGGAATCGAGCTCTTTCTTGGTACGAAACCATCTTGGCCCCAGGTAATGGTGTAGCGGCCGAATCCGGAAGACGCCCCATTACGAGTCAATTTCGTACTCCAACGCAACTCCCAATTACTTGATGAGATCGTCGAAGTATCGAAGTAAGTTGGAGCCTTGATGGTCTCACCCAACACACTCCCCAGCTCCCGCTTGGAGTGAGCATAGCGACCAGTCGTAGCCATAAAACGGGCCTGTTGGCTCTCCATTTGATGCAAATAGCTGAGGCCTTCTGCAGCTTTCGTCTTTTCTACCGAAGAAAGAAAACGCGGCACGCCTAACGTTGCAAGAATGCCTAGGATGACGACAACAATGGTCAGTTCTACGAGAGAAAAGCCCTTTTGATTAGGTTTTAGGTGCATGACAGAGCCACGGAGACATAGTGGACAGAACCACATCGGCCATTCCAGGCTCAAAGGTTAAATAGAAACCAACCGCTGCTTTCCGAGTTCCCCATCTAAGGAACGTCGACGCCATTCTCACGGCGGCAAATCTCAGCTTCCTCGTACCCAGCGTCTACGTGACGCACTACGCCGGTGCCAGGGTCATTGGTCAAAACGGCCTCCAAGCGCTTATCCATTTCGAGGGAGCCATCGCACACACACACTTGCCCAGAGTGTTGTGAATATCCGATGCCAACCCCTCCACCGTGATGCATGGAAACCCAACTTGCTCCAGACGCCACTGCAAGCATGCCGTTTAGCAAAGGCCAATCAGCGACAGCATCGGAGCCATCTTTCATCGCTTCCGTCTCACGGTTCGGGCTCGCAACACTACCGCAATCCAAGTGGTCTCTACCGAGAACAATCGGCGCACGGAGTTCACCATCGCGAACCATGCGATTGAATTCCAAACCAGCGATGTGACGCTCACCATAACCTAACCAGCAAATGCGACATGGCAATCCTTGGAACTCCACCCGTTCTTGAGCCATCTTGATCCAACGCACTAGACTTTTCTTATGCGGGAACAAACGCAGAATGGCTTCATCCGTTTTGCGAATGTCTTCCGGATCTCCACTCAGTGCGCACCATCGGAATGGACCTTGGCCTTCACAGAAGAGCGGGCGAATGTATGCCGGAACAAACCCGGGGAAATCAAACGCGTTTTCAACTCCAGCTTCCTCTTGTGCAAAGGCACGAATGTTGTTGCCGTAATCGAATGTTTCAGCGCCACGCTTCTGCAACTCGAGCATCGCGCGTACATGACGCCCCATAGTGGCATAACTGTGAACCTGATACTCCTTCGGGTTTGTGGCGCGAAGCTTTAAAGCGGCCTCGAGGGTCATGCCATCTGGCACATATCCGGCAAGAGGATCGTGTGCACTGGTTTGATCGGTAAGGATTTCGGGGGTGATATCGCGCTCAATCATGCGCTGCAATAACTCGGTTGCGTTACAGCAAACGCCGATGGAAACACATTCCCCTGCTGCCTTAGCTGCAAGCGCGCGGTCGATGGCGCCATCGATACCGACGACACATTCATCCAAGTACCGTGTGCGCATGCGAAAGTCGATGCGGGTTTGGTCGACGTCGGCAATCAAGCAAGTGCCTTCATTCATAGTCACGGCTAAGGGTTGCGCACCACCCATGCCGCCGACTCCAGCCGTAACTGTCAGAGTGTTCTTCAAGGTTCCACCGAAGGATGCATTGGCAATAGCGGCCAGGGTTTCATAGGTGCCTTGCAGGATGCCTTGGGTGCCAATGTAAATCCAAGACCCGGCCGTCATTTGGCCATACATCATGAGGCCTTTCTTTTCCAACTCACGAAAATGATCCCAGTTAGCCCACTTGCCAACCAAGTTTGAATTCGCGATTAAAACCTTGGGGGCGTGTTTGTGGGTTTTGAACACGGCAACCGGCTTGCCCGACTGCACGATCATGGTTTCATCCAGCTCCAAGCGCTGCAAGGTATCCACAATCTTTTGCGCCGCTTCCCAGCTCCGCGCCGCACGGCCAGTGCCTCCATAAACGACTAGATCTTCCGGACGCTCAGCGACCTCGGCATCTAGATTGTTGAGGAACATGCGCAAGGCGCCTTCCGCTTGCCAATCTTTACAATTCAGCTCCGTTCCACGCGGTGCCTTTTGCGGGCCAGGTGTGAGAACAATACGTTTAGGGGATGTCGAGTTGGGCGTCGGTGCCATGGTGAGAGATTGTACCGGCGACCGAAACGAAGAGTTAGGGAACGACTTCGCTCAAAGCGATTCTTGATGGAGCCTCCCTGGTTTGGCGAAACACGAAACCCTTGGCCTACCTGGATTCACTTTTCCAACTGCTGGAAGTCCGGCATCCACGGCTCAAGCTCATTGAGCGCATCCTCAGCCAGCAAGGATGCCTCTAGGGGCCATCCCCATTGCTGATGAAACGGACGCAGATCACGCTGCACCGCCAGAGACATGGCGCGAACCCAAAAACTACGCTTCGAATCATCATCCTTGGGCCGTTCCGAGATTGGCAAATCACGTGCCGCCGCAAACACCCGACGAAATGGCTCCCAACCAAAATGCTTCTGTATCTGCGCATAACATAGAAGTGCTACCCCCGGCTTGCGTTTCCACTGCGCGAAGTCGGCGCCGTCGGCCAAATACTTTGCACCAGACTTCTTTTGGTTTTGCAGCCAAGGATTCTCCCATGGCTCGATACCAGACATAGTCTCCCCGGAGTAAAGCGAAAATAAATTATTGGTGACTTCGCCAGTGCCAGCGAAAGTCCAAGTTGGTTTTTGGCGATTGTGACCAAGCTCATGAAAGCAACCCCAGTTACCTTGGCTTTGCAATTCATCAAGGTCTAGCAATACCGCCAGGCGTTTTCCACCTTCGCGTTCTTCCGCCACATCCAGGTGCATCATGACTGGATAGCCAGAATGCATATAACCGGCACTAATCAATACATCGGCGACAAAGCGTTCGGGGCGCAGGGGTGGCTCCTCTCCAGCAAATTGGAATTGTGTTTCCACCACCTTATCCCACCATTCCATCAGCGCTTTGGGGTTATCCAAGTTGCGCACGGCAGAACTTGGCACGGTCAAGATCATGTACTTCCCCTCTAACTCTGCCCAAGGAGCTGGAGCATCACGGATGACTTTCCACATGGCGCTGGTGACTAAATCCGATCTCCAGTATGGTGCTGCGATAGCCCCTTGCACGGTCAGGTTGAAGGATGTGGCATCGGCTTGGATCCTTTGCAAATAAAGCAAACCGCCAAACGCACTCGTGATTTCAGGAACGACGCTCCCGGTCCGAGAGATGGATGGCCAGCGCGGCCAACGCTCCTTATGCCAAAGTTCATCCTTGTGTGCACCAATACGGTAACGCCAACCTTCAGCACTACCTTGCTGGTAAATCAACTTCACCACCGAACCTGGGTTCACATACAGACCCGTGGATTGCCAACCCGTCTGCGAAGCCTGGCAAGCAATCAAACGGGTACTCGGAACACTTCCCTTTGCCGATATTCCGGGGAAGGATTTTGCTCCCGGCGCCACCATTGGGTTTTGTGGAGATGCCATTTTCAATTTGCGATCAAGCGCAACCACCGCCAAACGCATCAGCGGGTCATGCTTAACTTGCAAAGGGTGTTCTGGGGTTGGCGCACTTGCAGCATCCAACTCTGGGAGCAAAGCCATCAGTTGTGGCAGCAAGAGCTTGTCCTCGGGAGGCAAAACCCGCAATGCCGATTCCAGTGGCGCCAAAGAGCGCGGTAAGTTTCCCCCTTCAATTTCCGCCACCAAGTGTTGGCAGTTCACGCTAGCATTGGCCGATGCCAGGACTAAAAATTCATTGTCGATCGAAGCGGCTGCATAACCATCGGTGAATAGCAGGCCGGTCGGCGCAAGGATTTGATTCGCTGCCATATCGCGCATGAGGTCTAAACCCTCACTCGCATGAATCTGTTGCCAACCCCATGGGCAAATCGCGGCAAGCACGGATCCTCCTTGTGAAATCCAAGCATGCACTGCCGCTAAGGATTCCTCATCCATCGGGCCAGCACCTTCCACAATCAACAATTGCAAGTCATCTAAACGCGTGGCTGGCATGGGGACGATGGAATAGCCTTGATCCAGTAAGACATGGCGCATCGCCTTTCCTCCTCCACGCAAAAAGGCGACCTGTCCAGGAACTTGGTCCCCGCGCAACCACCTCAGGGCCGACATCATCATGCCGTCGTCCTTCTCAAAAAACTTAGGGGAGAAATACCCGTTATGCGCAATCGCAAACACCCGACCTTTGCCAAAGCTTGCACGTGCTGCAACAGCTTGCGCCTGGGAGTCGCCAGATGTAAGGACTGCCTGTGCGTTTGCACCATAAACACAAAGCGTACCTGGCAGCCCGGGCCGACTTAAGCGCGTGCCATCGGCAAGGAAAGCAGAGTTGGGGTCGAGAGTTTGCGCGAAAAGGGTCAGGAGGGCGGCAACGAACACCACCTACCTTAATAGCAACTACGCATATATTGAATGCCAACTGCCATGACCTGAACCCAGGCCTCACGCACGGAAGCATCGTATTTGGGGTCGATTTCCTTCACCGACTGCAGAAGCTTCTCAAGCCAGATGTCGTACAGATATGGTGGAATATCCAAATCATGACGTGAGTGCCGTTTTGCGACTCGCTTGAGATAGAACGCAGGGTCTAAACCAGGCTGCGACGCAAGCATGACCATCTGCATGGAGGCGCTGAGCATGCGAATCTGGCGCTCCATATCGACGCCTTCAAACTTGATTCTTATCTCTTTATTTGAGCGCAAAAAGTTATCATAAAAATGTGCGTAGAAATCCGGAGCGGCTTGACAACGCTCAAGGCTAGCATGAAAGATTTCAGTGTGAAGATCAGAAGCCAAGTGGGAGAGCAGAATACTCGAGGATGGTCTGGCACTAATCTACGACTGCCCATCCTATCCCATCTAGCAAAATCCGCGTTATCCTCGTTAAGTTGCTTCCAAGCCTCACCCCTGGACACCATGCTGAAACCCTTGATTTTTCTTCTCGCAACATCTGCTGTTGCAACCCTTCCTGCGCAACAAGCCGATCTCGCGCCATTGCGTAACAAACCAGAAAAAACTGTGGTCCATCCGGTTTATCACAACACCATGATGGTTGTGAAATTCCGCCACGACTCGGGAGTGCATTTAGAAAATGGGGAGTTTGCCCACGTCGACGGCACCGAAATCAACGCCATCCTGCAGGAAGTCTCGGTTCAGATAAGCCGGCATATTCAACTCCCACAAGCTCAATTAGATGCTTGGCGCCGGAGTGGGGAAAAGCTCAGTGGCTTACGTTTGCACGATCTCAATTTATTCTTTCGCGTTGAGCTTTCGGACCGCAACTTGATGGGCGAAACCTGCGACCGCCTGAATGCTTTTGATGTTGTAGAAATCGCTTATCCCCTTCCGCAAGGTGGCGATCCAGAAATGCCGGCACGTGTACCTTTCCGTCACCCATCATTGGCTCCAAAGGACGCCCTCGCAAGTGCTTTCGATTTTTCTACTCAGCAGGGTTATCGCGGAGAAGCTCCCGACGGCATTGACGCCGACTATGGAGAAACCTTTAGCGGTAGCCGTGGAGAAGGACACCTGATTGCCGACGTAGAAACTGGCTGGACTGATGACCACCTAGATATCGCACATAAATCTTTAGGCGCATTCACCGGCCTTACACCTGCACCCTATCCATGGGATCATGGCACAGCCGTGCTCGGTGAGTTAGTGGGCGAGGACAACGGCATGGGCGTCAAAGGGATTGTGCACCAAGCCGATGTCATCCTTTCCTCCCACCTAGGCCTTTCTGCAAACATTCCCACCGCAATTGCTTTTGGTGCTACTGCCGTTGGCGCTGGCGATGTCTTGGTTCTGGAAGTGCAATGCTATGGCGCAGTACCTGGACCCTTCCCGTGTGAATATGACCCGGCAACCTTTGCCACCATTCAAACTGCAACGGCAAATGGTACCCATGTTTTTTCCGCTGCTGGCAATGGTGGCCACAACCTTGACCTCCCCGTGTATGGCGGCGCCTTTGACCGCAGCGTCCGTGATTCTGGCGCCGTGATGTGCGGCCAATCGACCGGTGCGCCACTCGACCCGAACACTTTCAGCAACTACGGCAGCCGTCTCGATGCGCATGGCTGGGGCGCCAATGTAGTTTCTGCGGGTTATGGAGATTTGTTCGGTGCCGGCACCCCAACCCAAGAATTCACAAGTGCATTCAGCGGAACTTCTAGCGCCACGCCAATCGTGACTGGAGCCGGCGTGATGTTGAATGGGATTTATCGCGAAGCATTTGGCAGCGCCTTAACACCACTAGCCTTGCGCAGTCTCATCGCCGCCACTGGAACCGCGCAGAATCCTGGGCACCGCATTGGTCCTCGCCCAAACATGCGCACTGCATTGGAAATGCTCGGCGTGCCCATCCTTAGCGTTAGCGGGAATTTAGTGCCTGGAGGGAATGTGGATCTCGATCTGAAGGCGCAAGCCGGAGACACTTACTCGCTGTTCTTTTCGCGCTCGCTAGCCGCCACGCCAACCCATAACGCACCCATTGGATACCTATTCCTTGGACCTGTGAGCAACACTGTTCCCGGAGTGATTCCTGGCGGTGGCGTAGAGACTTTAAGTTTCAGCATTCCAAATAATCCGGCATTCTCTGGGACGATTCTTGGTTATGTCCAAGTCGAAATCACTTTCGCGAGTGGTCCCGGCACTGGCGCCTACACCAATTATGTTCCCATCGCGATCCAATAAGCCAAAGCATGCTGCTCTCCCTGATTCTCGCTGCACAACTTTCCACTCCCGAAAGCAACTCAGCACTCCCTCAGGGAGCATGGCACGCCTGGTTGGATAGTCCCGGCGGCGACTTAGCTTTTGGCTTGGAGTTGCATGGTGCGCCAGGTGCGTATGAAAGTTGGCTCATAAATGGCACCGAACGCATTGCGGTTCCATCTACGACTTGGGACGACGACACCCAGGAAATGGTGTTCTCCATCCCGCATTATGATTCGGAAATCCGCGCCAGCATGAGCCTGAATGGAAAGCGGCTGGATGGGATTTGGCGCAAACGTCGGGGCCTGGAAAAGTGGTCCGAGATGAACTTTCACGCCACCGCGGGCGCACCATCCATGACGCCAATGCCAGCGCGTCCGGGAGAGCATGTGGATCATGCAGCAGACGGGTCCTCGAACTTGGAAGGCCGTTGGGCAGTGCAGTTCGAATCAAGCGACGATATTGCAGTGGGCATATTCCAAGAGGGCGAAGATCACTCCATGAGCGGAACTTTCATGACCACCTTAGGCGATTACCGGTTTTTAGCCGGACGTCACCGTGGCCCCCTTCTGGAACTATCCTGCTTCGACGGCGCCCACGCTTTCTTGTTTAAAGCGATGCTAGATTCAGAGCAGAAGTTAGTAGGGCATTTCTGGTCTTCTGATAGTTGGCATGAAACCTGGACCGCGCAGCCCAATGCCAACATAGAACTGCCAGACAGCTTTGATGAAGTGCATTGGAATGCTGATTTTGACTTGTCGACGCTGGAATACCCAGACCACACTGGAGCCATACGTTCTTTGGCGGATCCAAGCCTACAAGGCAAAGTGCGGATTATCAGCATCTTTGGTAGTTGGTGCCCCAACTGTAACGATGAAGCCGAACTGTGGTCAGAGCTGTCCAAGACTTATGCCGACCGTGGCCTACAAATCATTGGGCTTGCCTTTGAGCTCACTGGAGATCAGAAGCGCGACCTGAGACAAGTGCAGCGTTTCCGCAAGTTACACGCATTGGAATACCCCGTGCTTCTGGCAGGTGTTGCTGATAAAGATAAGGCGCAGAAAGCATTCCCTGCAGTCGATCGGATTAAGTCCTACCCAACTGCGATTTTCTTGGACCATGAGGGCAAAGCCCGCGCCGTGCATTCTGGTTTTGCCGGTCCGGCAACTGGGCGCGCACACCAGCGTCTACGCGATGCCTACATCGACCTCATCGAAACCTTGCTGACCGAAGCCGAAGCTGCTGAAAAGGATTAGTCCTTCCTAGTCCCGCATGACGCGACGCATCATGTCGGCCGCTGCCCATACTTCGTAGCGGAAGCGTTTCACCTTTGCCGCTTGCAAGCATTCCGTAACCACGGAAGGGCTCACCTTGAACGATGCTGCGATTTCTCTGCGCTTTCGTTCCGGCAAAAAACGCATGCCAGGCACTGGTCCCTCTAAAACTTCCACCACGCCTTCGCGCAAAACTGCACGCACAAACTGGGCTTGGCGCTCGGTCCAACCCCAGAGTAAAACTCCGATCCCAGCAAAAACCCCAGTCAAGCTGCGATCATCCAAAGGTCCAAAGCCGTTTGCGGCGAGGAACAAACGCTGCTGGGTGGCTTCTTCAAACGCGGCATCGAAGGAGTGCGAAGGCTCCAGCGCGGCTCCACGCGTACTCGGAATCATGGCGAAACGACATTTCACCGGCGTAAGGCGAAGTGTTAACTCACAAATCATTTCTACCAGGCGTGCGCTTCCATCAAGCAATCCACGGGGTGCCTGCTCCAGATTCACGCGAAAAAAGAGACGCCCGCCACCAGGTACGTGGATGGCTGCGTCCAGGATCTCGGTGTAACGCTCACTCACGGCCTCGGCGACCATGGCGAGACGTCGTTCCAAGACGGTTTCTGTGGTACCACCAGCAGCAACCACCCGTGCCTCAAGAGAAAGAGTGCTCGTGCTCGTGCTTATGTCTGCCGCCAACATGCTTTGATTATTGGCAACGAAGAGCCCAGATTCAAGCGCGTTTCCAGGATTCCGCTTCGATGAAGACGCGCTTCACGGCGGGGTTGAGCTGCTTGATGGCGCCGTCCATACGAGCCACCGCCAATTCCATCTCACCGGCCTTCAGTTCGTCGGCAAAATCAACACTGAGATTTGCCAAAACAAAGTCTGGGCCCATGTGCATGGTGAGGACCTCGTTCACGCGAGTGACCTCTGGGAAGGCGGCGACCAAAACGCGAATGGCCTCCACCTCCTCTGGATTAGCCGCTTCCCCAATCAGCAAACCCTTGGTTTCATAAGCCAGCCAAATCGCGGTCCCCCCAAGTATGAGACCAATCACAACGGAAGCCGTTCCGTCTGCCCACCAGAGGCCAAACTCATGACTCAAAACCACACCAGCAAAAGCAACCAGCAAACCAAGCATGGCTGCAGAATCCTCGAACACCACAACAAAGAGGGAAGGGTCCTTGCTCCGTTTCACCGCTTCGAGAAACCCCCATTTGCCTTTCGCGCGAGTGAACTCTCGTAGCGCCAAAATCCACACCGCACCCTCGAACAACAAAGCTGAGCCGAGCACGATGTAGTTGAGCAGGGCCGATTCCATGGCCACCGGATGGCGCAAGTGCTCAATGCCCTCATAAATCGATACCCCCGCACCGACTGCGAAAATCAAAATCGCTACGACAAAGCTCCAGAAGTAAACCTCTTTCCCATGTCCGAACGGGAAATTCGCGTCGGCCGGTTTTTCTGCACGCTTCAGGCCGTAGAGCAGCAACACCTGGTTGCCCGTATCCACGAGGGAGTGAATGCCCTCCGAGAGCATCGCCGAGCTTCCGGTTAGAAAGGCGGCGGCAAATTTGGTCGCAGAGATGAGGGCATTACCCGCAAGCGCTGCGTAGATGATGAATTTCGAACCGGAGGCCGACACCAGTGAATCTTACCTAATCGCGCAGTTTGCCGACCTTCTTTTCAACCGCACGGCGGATCGCACCGCTAGCCACCAATTCCGTCATACGGTCGAACTCCGGCCCCATGTAGCGGTCGGAGCCAAGCGCCGGAATATTCTTGCGAATAAAGTTGTAGGCCGCTTCTGCACCTTCGCCAGCCTTCACTTCGCGGTGAAACTCGCGGCCTTGCGCAGCGGTGTAAAGCTCAATGCCGAGCACGCGTTCGGTGTTTTGCAGTGCAGTCTCTAATTTGCGTGCAGCAAAGTTCGCCATCGATACGTGATCTTCCTGGTCTGCAGAGGTGGTCACGGTGTCCGCACTGGCAGGGTGCGCGTGGGTTTTATTCTCGCTCACCAATGCCGCTGCAACGACCTGCGGGATCATCAAGCC
>JASFYO010000023.1:0-33687 GCA_045047305.1 Planctomycetota bacterium
CCAAAGCCAAAAACAAAAAAAGGGAACAGAAGATGGAAGCTGAAACTCCAGTCGAAGAAGGTGCAGTAGAGGGAAGCCTCGAAGAGACCGAGGTCGAAGACTCGATTGACCCAGAGGACACTCTTGATTACTGGAAGGACAAAAGCATTCGCGCCCAAGCCGACATGCAGAACATGCGTCGGCGCATGATGGACGATACTGAAGAACGCGTCCGCATGCGCCTCGAAGCCCTTCTTAACGACCTAATTCGGGTTGCCGATTACATGGAAGCTGGGCTGAGCAATGTCCCTGAAGGTGTGCAAAAAGCAGAACAGGCCGATGCCTTCCTCGCAGGAATGTCTGCCATCCAGCAAGCCTTGGAAGGCGTCATGCTCGGCCACGGAATGACCTTCCTTAATCCTAATGCTGACTCTGAGTTCAACCCTGAAGAGCACGAAGCCGTGGAAACTGTGGTAGATGCGGAACTTAAGCAACCTCGCTTGGAACTGCTCAGTCGTGGCTACCGCATGGGCAAACTGATTTTGCGCCCAGCGAAGGTGAAAATCCTCAGCCCAGAAGGTCCCGATGTTCCGGAAAAAGCCTAAGTTTAGGCTACTGAATCTCCCCTATTGCTTTTCCATTCGGGGAACTTATCACCTACGATAAGGGAGTTCCGTTCGTTACGTAACACTCCATAATGTCCTCACGTCTGCTTAGCCTCCTTTTATTTGCCTTCAGCCTCCTGTTCCTCGCTCCCGAGGCGCATGCTCAGAAGTCTAGTTCCAAGTATCGAGAATTCCCCGCATATGGCTTTGAGTTTAAGCCGCTGAAGGAATTCCTCGACGTCCCTTCCGACCAAGGTCGGAAATCTGCTGGAGTCATCGGCACGCTTAAAGCAGAGCGCGGACCGACTGTGAAGACCGAGAGCAACGACCGTATCACCTTTAATCCAACTTGTGTCGTCATCAAGATTGACCCCCAGGCGGCTACGACAGATGGCAGTTCGAAAGGCGGCAGCCTCCGAGGGCGAGTCAATACGGATCAAGCTGGTGAGAAATCAGTCAAAGAATACGTAAGCATGCTTGCGGGACCCGCCCTGCGCCGCGATGAGTTCAAGCTGGTGGTTCCGGAAGAATCCACGCTTAAGGCCAAAGGGATTGTGGGCAAACGCGAATCCCTAACCACCTATGTGGTTTACGAGCAAGGCGGCTTCGATGTAATTTACGATTGTTACACCTTCCAATTGCCGGATTACAAGATCCTCTTCATTTGGGATTACCCGGCCGACAAGAAAATCGCCAAAAAGTGGGGCAAGGCTGTCGAGAAATCGATGAAGTCCTTCCGCGTGAACATGGAAGATCGCACTGTTTCTACGGTGCGCAAGGTCAACGCGGAAAGCAGTTATGAAGATTTATTGGAATTCCATACCCACGATGTGGCGCAAACTCCGGGCTGGCGCTTACTGGAAGTACCTAGCAAGCAGTATCTAATTAAAACCAATAGCGATAACAAGAAAAACCTCAACAAGGTCATCAAACGCCTTGAAGCTTCACGTCGTTTATTCGAGAAAGACTTTCCACCGAGCACCCCGATTACTTCGATTTCCGTGGTCCGGATTTGTGCATCCCTAGACGACTTTCAAGCGTACGGACAGGTTAGTGACGGAGTTGCTGGCTTCTTCTCTCCACGCTCTGAAGAGTTGGTGCTCTACTTTGGTGAAGGTGGAACGGCATCCACCTTCGGGGTTATGACCCACGAGGCCTTCCACCAATACTGTCACTTCCTATTCAATCGCTCCGAGGCACATCGTTGGTTCGATGAAGGTCACGGCGATTACTACGGTGCTTGGAAAATGAAGGGCAAGGAATTAGTGCCAGAAGAAGACATGAAGGGCGGCTTGGCACGCACTCCTGAAATTAAAAAAATGCTGCGCGAGGGAACGATTAAACCCCTCAAACGCCATCTGCGCTACAACCACAAAGAGTGGCAAAGTCAAGGCCCTTCCAATGTCAGTTGCTATGCCCAATCCTTTTCCATCATCTACTTCTTACGCGAAGGCACTCGCGGCAAAGTAAAAAAGAAGTACTGGAAGGAAGAATACGCCGACATCATCCCGAACTACATCAAGAACCTGAATGATGGCTTCACCGAGGCTTACGCCGAAATCGTGGCCGATGCCAAGGCGCAACTTGAGGTATTGCAAAACTCAGATGCCAGCTTTGAAGAGCTCGAACTGCAGCGTAACCGCATCCAGAGCCCTTGGGATTTCTTGGACCGCATCATGCCGCAACGCAAGCAGGAAATCTGGAACCGCGCCATGGGTGAATCCTGGGGCAAGATTGACGAACTTGAATTTGAGGCTCGTTGGCTAAAGTACATTGACGACGAGATGTAGTACCTTTAGCGCCGGTTGCGGTCCCCTGCTCCTTCGCGGTCAGACCACCCCAAAACGCTACGTGTAATCCACAAATACGCCTTCTTCCCGGTACGCCGCCAAAGCCGTGCCGGGAATGATGGTTTTAAGAGAATGGCATGCTCCCTTGGAGTCAAGCGTTGCGGCAGGTAAGTGCGCTTATGCTTTAATAAATGGCGTAGATCCTCTCGCGCTAATAGGCGGAAGTAGGCGCTGCGTCGACGAAAGACACGGCCAAGCTGTAAATCGATGATGGCGGGTCTGCCGTCATGACGCACCAAAAAGTTAGGCTCTTTGGCTAAATCATTATGCGTTATCCCTGAGCGATGCAACTTCGCAAGTAAACACAGAAGTTGATGGTGAAACTCTGGATCCTGCGGCCGCGCCACCTGCATGGGTTCTCCATGAATCCAGTTGCGTATCAACACCCCACCCTTCCAAGAGCACACCCGAGGAAAACTGTGCTCTGCCAATGCGGGCATCTGGGCTTGCATAGCGCGCAAAGCCTTGGCCTCCCGGCTGGCCAGGTAATAGGCCAATCCACGCGTCCACCATGGAGCGCAACGGGTATCCCGCCGCACCACATCCACCGGCCAAGTATCGGACGGCTCGGCCTCGGTAGAATGTCCTCGCTCTACACGGCCAAAAAGGTCCGACTTCAGGTGTGTCCAACTCCGGTCGCCCTGCGCCATCGCGACGCATGCTAGCACCCGCCTTCGACGTCTTCTGCGAGTTCCTCTACGCGATTTGCGATTTGGTGCTCGCCTTGCCACGCCATGCCTATGCCTTAACCCAACGCAACAAGCGTTTGGCAGCATTCGATGAGCTCAAGCAAGCCAAGTTGGAGCCGTTGCCATCCTCTTTGCCGGAGCCCACCTTGAAGCTGAAAAAGATCATTCTGAGTTGCGGTGATGCCTCGGGTGAAACCCACGCGGTACGTTTGCTAAAGGTCTTGCATGCCCGGCACCCTGAATTGAAGGTGTCTGGTTTTGGCGGGGCTCGTCTCAAGGCTTTAAATATGCAAGTATGGAAACCTCTTGCCGACCTAAACGTCATGGGGTTTAAGGATGTGGCGGCACAACTTCCCATGTTCTTTGCTTCGGTCTATCGTTTTGCCAAAGAAATCCGCCTGAACCCTCCAGACGCGGTCATCTTGGTGGACTACCCCGGCCTCAATCGTCACCTACTGCGCATCGCCCGACGTCGCGGCATCCGAGTGATCGATTACATCGCTCCGCAGCTATGGGCATGGGCGCCATGGCGGGTACGTGATTTTCGTCGTGCGCACTGTCTTCTCACCATCCTCCCCTTCGAGCAGGATTGGTATCACCGGCACGGAGCGGAAGCCCAATTTGTCGGGCATCCTTTGGCCGATAGTTTGGCTGCTGACACTGCAACTTGGACGCCACCCGAGCATGCCGAATGGATTGCAATTCTCCCGGGCAGCCGACGTCGGGAGATCCGCGAGAATCTAAAACTCATGCTGGAAGCGGCCAAAGAATTACAGGCAAAACGTCCTCAAGTTCGCTTTGTACTTCCGCACCTACGCGCCAAGGTTTGGCCTTTACTGCACGAGTTACTTGCCAACAGCGAGGTCGCTGTGACTCCGGCACCCGACCACTTCCACGCCGTTTTGCGTCAATGCTCCGGCGCTTGGGTGGTGAGTGGAACCGCAAGTCTTGAAGTTGCTGCGCTCCAAATTCCATCCGTCGTCGTCTTCCACATGCCTTCGCGCCTTGGTGCTTGGCTCGCTAGCCATGCGCTCACCGTCCCCTTTGTCGGCGCGGCCAACCTCATTGCACGACGCCAAGTCGCCCCCGAACAAATTGGCCACCACTTGTCCCCCAGTGCATTGTGTTCTGATTTGCTGGAGCAACTGCAAGAACCAGGGCGCAGTCAGAGTCAATCTGAACTCCTGGAACTTCAAACCACTGGGTTGGCCCCTGGCACGGCGCAACGCGCAGCTCTTGCTGTGGAAAAGGCACTCAGCTCCCCCTAATTCAAAGTGAGAACTTCGAACCGCCGGCTTAACCTATGCGTTCTACCCTTGGGCGCACGCCCTGCCTTCTAATCATGCTCTGCCTACTGCTACTCAGTCCACTGTTGGCCCTACAAGGCCCCTCCGATAAGGAACTTTTTGATTCCTATCTCAACCGCATTCGCCCCGCTCAAATGGCTGATGGCTCTTATGGCGGCAATGTGGTCATCACCGCAGATGTTTTGACCGGCATGGCATTGAGCCCACGTGCTTACCGCGTCGATGACGGCCCTTTTGTGCGCGATGCAGTCACTTATCTCCTCGCCCACGCCGATGAACGCAAAGATGATTGGGCGCGCGACGAGAGACTTGCTTTGGCCTTGATGCATGTCCATCAAGATCGTTATCTGCCAACGGTCCAGAAATTACTGCGGCGGCATGGCCATCAGCTCTCCGAGTTACAAAGCACGACTCCAGCTGCTGGAACCCCATTTACTTTAAGGAACTTGCCGCAAGATGCTGGACTAGCCCAAACCGCCCGTGCGCTTGCCGATGCTGGCATCCTGCGCACCTACGGCAACAAAAACAAGTCTGCACCATCCAACCACCCCGACGCCGCTGCACTCTCTGCCTCCTATGAACGAGGCGTGGATTTCCTCATTGCAGCTCGTGGCGCATCCGGCGTGTGGGAGTTTTTCGGGCAGCCTGAGCCAGGCATCTCCGCCTTGGCCGCACGTGCATTATTCGGTAGCTCCAATGAAAAGGCACACAAGATTGGTTATGAAGTCCTCGATTTCTTGCTTACCTTGCAAAAGGAAGATGGTTCTATCCACGCTGGCCGGGTTGCGGTTTACACCACTTCGGTTGCAGTCGGCGCTCTAGTCGATGGCGGGCGTGAAGCCGACATTCCAGCGATTCAACGTGCGGTAGCCTATTTGCGCTCAGTGCAAACGGATGAGGGCGAAGGCTACAGTGAGGCCGATAAGTTTTACGGCGGTATTGGCTACGGCGGCGATTTGCGCCCGGACTTGTCTAATCTGCAATACGCCCTGCAAGCATTGAAGGATGCCGATGTCCCTGCAGAAGACCAAGCCTTTCAACGTGCCATTCACTTTCTGAACCGTAGTCAAAACCGTTCGGAATCCAATCCAGAAACTTATCAAGATAAAGGCGACCCCACTCCAGTCCGTGCGGGCAATGATGGCGGCGCCGTTTACTATCCCGGCAACTCCCCTGCAGGTACCGTCCACATGCCCGACGGAAGTTTGGTGGCCCGTAGTTATGGCTCGATGACTTATGCCCTGTTGAAGTGTTTCCTCTTTGCTGGAGTTCCCAAAGAAGATCCCCGCGTTGTCGCGGCAGTGGGTTGGATTAGTGCACACTGGACTCTTGAAGTGAATCCTGGCTTCGACCCCATGGTTGACCCACGTGGTGGCTTTCAAGGTCTTTACTATTACTACCTCAGCCTAGCGCAAGCATTGGATGCCGCAGAAATCGAGGTCCTTGAATCTGCTGGTGGCGTGCAGCATGTGTGGCGAGAAGAACTTGGCGCCAAACTTATCGCCGTACAGCAAGAAGACGGGCATTGGGTGAATCAGGATGCACCACGCTGGTGGGAAGGCAATCCGGTTCTTTGCACGGCCTATGCACTCGGTGCCATGCGCGTGGTGCAAAAGTGAACAGTCTCCGCCGTGCTCTAGCACCAGATGGGCGTCCACATTGGTTGTGGGTTTCCGGCGGAGTTTTTTATGACCTCAGCGAAGCTGGCATTGCTGACGACCTAGCTGAGATAAGTGGCATGCTCTCGGAACCGGCACGTTTCCTCGCGCTTGTGGATGCGGCACCGGAAGCTGCAGCCAGCAATTGGCCTTTACTTCTTCCAGGACGCCCAGGCAAAGCCTTGTGTTTAGGCAAGAACTTCGAAGCCCATGCGCGTGAATTTGGCGCGGAACCACCAGAGGAATTAGTGTGGTTTGCAAAATTACCCGACACCTTAATCGGACCAAACGCCGAAGTGCTTATCCCCGAATGGCTGGATACGCGCGTCGACCCTGAAGCAGAAGTCGTGCTTTTGATTGGGCGACATCTTCATCGCTCCAGCCGCGACCAAGCCGAAGATGCCATCGTCGCCTACACCCTTGGCAATGACATTACCGCACGTAAGCAACAAGGCTTAGATCGAGACCGTGGTTGGCCATGGTTACGTGCGAAAAACCTCGCTACCTTTGGCTGCGTTGGGCCAGCATGGGTGCCGAAAGCAGAACTACCTGCCTTAGAAAGCATCCAACTGCGCGGCCGGGTCAACGATGTGATTCGCCAGGATGCCTCGCTCGCTGATTTACTGTGGAAGCCTGCCGAAGCCTTAGCGGAGATTTCCCGATGGACCCCCCTCTGTCCAGGCGACATCATTTTCCTTGGCACCCCCGCTGGAGTAGCACCTATTCATCCTGGAGACGAATTGGTGGTGGAGGCAGAAGGCCTCGGACGCCTAGTCAATCCAGTGCAGCGCGGTTAAACCTAGGGGCCATGGCCCTATGGACCAACAAGCGCGTCAAGCCTTGCCTACTAGCAAACGACAATGCACTCGTTGCTGAGTGGAAGCTGCATAAGAAAAAAACCGTCGACTGGTATCCTTTCCAGGAAAGGGCTCCCAACCAAGTCGACGGCAAAAAATCAGGTTGCTGATATTCTTCGTCCGCACCGACCCAGTGACTTAAGGATTCTTCTGGATTTCTTAAAAGTCGGACCGCTCCACTCCATCGAGCGTGGCAGGGCGTTCGCCATGACGGGCCGTAATGGTGGTGGCGATACCGCCACGGACATTGAATTCGCCGCGGACTTCCATCCACACTGGCTCACACGCGTCTGCAATGGCGCCCAGGATGCGATTGGTCACGTCTTCATGGAAGTGCCCCTCACCGCGAAAGCCCCACAGGTAAAGCTTGAGGCTCTTCAGCTCCACGCAGCGTGGACCAGGCACATAACGTAAACGAATGGTGGCAAAATCGGGCTGGCCGGTCACAGGACAGTTACAAGTAAACTCGTGGGTCACGCTCTCAATCATGAAGCAACGTTCGGGGCACGGGTTAGGGAAGGTTTCGAGATTGGCCATGGTGAAAGGCAGTGCTTGCCGCGAGTATTTTAGCGTACAGACGCCCGCGTAAAGCCATCCTGCACATCCCAACCAAGAGAGACCAGGGCTGGAACCAGCAAGAGCGTAAACAGGGAACTCAGCACCAATCCACCAAGAATGACGGCAGCCAGCCCCTGGTAAAGCTCAGCACCAGCGCCTTGCCCCATCGCCAAAGGCAACATGGCGAAACAAGTCGTGGCGACGGTCATAAGGATGGGGCGCAAACGTGTTCGCGCAGCATGGGCTAAGGCCAAGCGCCGCTCTTCACCGGCTGCGCGGAATTGGTTAGCCTGATGAATGATGAGGATTGCGTTGTTCACCACGATGCCGGCCAAAATCACAAAGCCAAGCATCGCTAGAAGATCATAAGAGGCACCAGGGAACCAACGGTCCGCAAGCGTGATGCCGATGAGACCGCCAGTCATGGCGAGCGGAACCGTCACCAAGATGACAATAGGTTGCATCCACGAACGAAACAAACTGACTAGCATCAAGTAGGTCAAAACAATTGCTAACCAGAAGGAGTTGGTGAGCTCATCCAAGGTAGTAGCAAACTTGTCGGCTGCGCCACCTAAACGGACATCGTAGCCAGCTGGCAAGGCAGCTGCAGTGGGCTCGATAAGGTTGGCACGAACATCTTCCAACACCGCCTGCAAAGCAGCATCGGGCTCCAGACTCACCGTTAAAGTAATACCGCGTTCGCGTTCAATGCGGTTCACACTTTCCGGCCCCGTACCACGACTAATATTGGCCAGGCTGCCTAGATAAGTCACGCCACCAAGAGGTGTCACCAATGGTAGTTGCTTCAAACTGTCCAAACTCAATAGACGTTCGCCGGAAACTACTGCAACGACATCAATATCGCGACCGGATCCACCCCATGTGCCCACAATACTTCCCGCCAATGCTGTTTCCACCACCGAGGCCACATCCTGCACACTCATGCCTGCCTCATACGCCCGTGGACCATTGACTTCGACGCGAAACTCTGGCCGCCCATCAACATAATCATTTTGCACACCAAAGGCTTGCACCCCTGGCCAAGTACCCAGCTTGGCTTGCAATTCTTTCGCCGTTGCGCCAAGTACAGCAAGATCGGAACCGCGGATTTCTACGGTGAACTGTTTCCCCGAATCGCGGAATAGAGACTGGCGCACTGGCACCATAAACCTAGTTCCGGGAGCACTGAGGCAAATAGGCAAAAACTTAGCCTGGAATGCATCAAGCGCTGGTCCATTCGCATATTCTGGCTTCAGAATGACACCACCTCCGTTGAACTGCGAGCCAAACACCATAAAGTACTTGCCAGTTTCTGGTTGTTCCCGAATCCAATCCTCAACCGGACGTAAGGAAGATTCCATGGCCTCCGGGCGGGTCCCAGGAATAGGCCCAGAGAAAAAGAACACCATGTTCGCATTCCCGTTGGGCAAATAACCTGCTGCTGGGACTAACTTGATGGCGACCACCGAGAGCAAAACTACGATGGCAAGCAGGGCGGCCTTGATCATAAGAGAGAAGTTACTTCGCCCAGTAAGGCATGCCACCAAGGCGCTGTAACTACGCATGAGTTGACCAGGAGTTTTTGTCGCAGCTAATCCCTCACGCTTCAGCTTGCGCCCGCGGTATAGCAAGGAGAGCAAGGTTGGTACGACTGTGAGTGAAACCACCAGCGAAAACCCTACGGCGGCAGCAATGGCAATTGCGAGGTCTGCAAATAGTTGACCGGCTTCTTCTTGCATCCCGAAGATCGGTAGAAACACAGCCATCGTGGTCAAGGTGCTGGCAAGCACGCCCCCCCAAACTTCGCGCCCACCATCCTCAGCGGCTACGCGCACCTTCTTTCCCATTTCCATATGGCGGAATACGTTCTCCAATACCACTACTGCATTGTCTACCACCATGCCAGCTGCAAAAGTCAGGCCTGCAAGACTTACCACGTTAATCGTCCGTCCAAGAATTTCCATTACCAGGAAAACCATGGCCAGAGAAATCGGAATAGAAACGGCAACGACTAAAACACTACGCCAAGAACGCAAGAACAGCAGCAAAACTAAAATTGCCAAGCCAGCACCAAGTCGCATGTTGCTCCATACGAACTCCAAGGCCTCTTCGAGATAAGTTGTGTCGCGATATACCGGATTAAACTGAAGTTGCAATCCACGAGCAGCAAAGCGCGCATTCAGCACCTTCAACTGTTCCTCCACACCATGGATCATGGTGACCACATTGGCTCCAGCTTCACGATTCACGCCAATCGCGATCACCCGCTCTCCATTGCCGCGCACAATGCTGCGCAACTCACGATGCCCGTCGATGACATCGGCAACATCGCCAATGCGAATCGTGCCTTCGGCATCGCGACGGATGAGGACCTTCGCAATCGCGGCCGGATCTTGCTCCCGCCCTACGGTACGCACCACGACCTGGCGGGTGGCCGTTTCCACGGTTCCTCCACGGCGGTCTAGATATCCTCGGCGTAAGGATTGAAGTAGTTCCTGCCAAGTAACCCCGCGCGAAACTAGACGCTCCGGATCGACCTCAACCCGAATCTCTCGCTCCTCACCACCTACGATCATCAGATTCGACACACCATCAACGCGGCTGAGTAATGGCTCCACCTCATCGGCAACAAGCTGGCGTACGCGATTAGCATCGTAAGGAGACTCGCTCACGATCCACATCGCGATTTCGATGTTCATCGGTGCACTGAGTGAGACCACTGGCTCGTCGGCGTCGGGCGGCAAGGCTTGCAATTGAGAAAGCTTGTTCACCACGTCGACCATCACGCGGTCCTTATTCACCCCCCACCCGAAACGCAATAAAACCGTACTGACGCCTTCGACAGAACCACTACGCAACTCCTCCAAGCCACTAATCCCTTGCAACAAATCTTCAATCGGCCGTGTGATTTGCTCTTCCACCTCCACAGGACTGGCGCCGCGGTAAGTGGTTTGCACCGAAAGCACCGGTTGGTCAACAGTCGGCTTTAGCTGGACCGGGATTTTACGGTAAGCTAATAAGCTAAAAAGTAGGGCGAAAATTACCGCCACAGCAATGGTGTAGGGGCGAGCAATCGCGTAGCGAATTGGATTCAACGCTTGAGCCTGTTAAGAACCTGAAGTGGAAGAATCACGCAAGCCATCTGGCGACGGGTTACGGTGTGGTTGCAATAACAAGGAAGCATGTGGAAAAATATTGTCCGTACCAGTAACTACCACAAGGTCTCCAGCCTTCAATGCGCCCTCCTCCGCAGAAGATACCGCTACCTGAGTGCCATCGTTCGCCAAAATCAAAACAGGAACAAAACGAGCGCTTGGCGGCATGCCTTCATCAGCAACAACGACTGCCCACGCATCGCCCCAGCGCACCATGGCATCTGCCGGCACGATGGTATTCGATTGAGCACTTCTGGTTTGCATACGGACAAGCACAAAAGCTCCAGGCAAAAGGCGCTGCTTAGGATCGGCATCAAGTCCAAGCCCAATAAGACCGGTAAAGGTGCGCGCGGCCGATTGAGTTGAGGGCAAGACAGCATCTAAGCTGGCGGTAAGACTTCCCTGCGGCAAGGATGCACTTTGGATTTCTACAGTCAGCCCTGGATGCAGGCCAAGCGCTAGGGATTGCGGAAGCTCAACCCGAACTTCTCGATGGATCAGGTCGATGAGCTCAAATACCGTCCCCCCGGGCAACGCGTAACCGCCGAAAGTAAGGCGTCGCTTTACCAACACGCCAGTGAAAGGTGCACGCAAAGAACCTTGCTCGAGTTGCCGTTCTAATCGTTGGGTTTCCGCCGAGCGTTGTGCTTCCCGTGCAGTGCGCAAGGCAATTTCAAAACGCCATTTATCCCGTACCGAGTCCGCCGCAGCTTCGGCCATGCCTTGGTAGCGCTTAAGCTCTTGCTGAGCAAATGCACGCTGCACTTTGGCGGCTTCTTGGAGTGCGCGTGCGGCCTGCAAGTCGGCTTCCAAAACCCTATCATCTAAGCGTGCAAGCACTTGCCCAGCTTTCACATAATCCCCTTCCGCGGCAAGCACTTCCACGATACGCCCAGCGCGTTCAAATGCAAGATTGGCCTTGCGCTTGGAAGCGACATCACCAGAGAACTCGGTAATCTCCTCCACGAATCCGCCTGCGATTTCAACAAAGGTAACAGGGAAGGTATATCCACCACTCTCCACAGCATCCATGCCTGCTCCAGTGCCCGACAATTCTTTCGAACAGCCGACAAGGACAAGTCCTAGCAGAAGCAAAAATCTACCTGGCGAGGCGCTCATGCGCTCAGTTTAGCAGTGCCTCATAACTAAGGCCGGAACCTAATCACCGTCAAACAGGCGATCTTGAAAATACAGGCGTACCGAGCCATTGTGCTCAAATTCGGGATTCAACTCCGAGCGAAGGGCACTTAGGCGACAGCGTTGGATTAGAGCTTCCAAGCCCCCGTCGCAGTCGTTTTCCCTTGCTGGGAAAAGTGGTAAAGCTGCTCCCTCAAAGCCAACCAAAACATGGGATAAGTTTCCATACAGCATGCGTAAATCCACCAGAACTGTATCGCAATTACGCCCATCCAAACTCTGAACTTGGTAATCAAGAGAATCACAATAAGCAAGAATCGCGGTTGCACGGCGAGCATTCCCCCGCGTGGCATAACCCTCTTTCCATTCGCTGTAATCCACAAGAAGGAGAAACCCGAACAAAATGCCGCCGAGCAAAAATAGAAGTGGAAAGCCTCGTAACCACCGGCCGTCCTGTTTAGGAATAACCCAACAAACCTTCAATAAAATGGCGGCGCCTATAGCGGCCAGCAACAACGAGGCTAGATTGGGAACCGTGAGTGTAGGCATGACGGATGGGAAGCTACTTTGCCCTGCGTGATTGCTTCATCACAAAGACGCGGTCGGACTTGGGTGTCTTGGACTCGGTACGGTCAGAATCCGGCCAATCTACGCTAACTTTCAGACGCCCCTTATAACTCCCTAATCCAAACTGAAGAATAGGCTCATCTTGGGATCCAGTACCACGCGCATTCTGCAACTGCCGCATCCAAACTTGAGGATTTTCCGTCTCTATGGTTTCAACGCGCACGGTAGCACCATTGGCAAAGGCATCCTTGCCTTTGGATTGCAACCGCAAACGAAGATAGTGATTCGCGTTTCCAGAGTTCAACAGTAGACGCACTCCATTGCTGGAGGCATAGAGTACATCGAGAAAACCATCGCCGTTGACATCGA
The DNA here is from genome assembly GCA_045047305.1 of Planctomycetota bacterium. Lineage (GTDB taxonomy): Bacteria > Planctomycetota > UBA1135 > UBA1135 > UBA1135. Next base: position 12,732 of record JASFYO010000023.1, read on the forward strand.
GCCAGGCTTGGCCCCACCCGTGAAACATGGCGGCACCAGAGCGAAAAGTGATCGCTTGGAAATGACCGCTTCCGTCATTTTGGTAAAGAGCCGAGGAGACGCCTTCGTACACACAAGTAATGGAAAGATCTAAATCGCCATCGTTATCAATGTCGATAAAGGCCGGATCGGAATGCGTCTCTTGAAAGCGAATCCCACGCTGCTGCCATTCATTTAAGAAGGTACCATCGCCTTGGTTGATGCCTAGCATGGAAAAGTTAGAGAATCCCTGACGCACAAAACGCGGGTGCGCCAGATTTGCGGAGAATAAATCCAAGTCGCCATCATTATCGATGTCGCCCCAACAAGATCCAATCGTGTGCCCAAAATATTGGCCATCGGCTGGCTCCCTCACACCTTTGATGCCGGATTCTGCGGATATATCATTCAAAGCACTGCCATCCCATTGCCAAAATAAATTCTCGTTCAAGCGATAATTCGAGACGAAAATTTCGGTATCGCCATCTAGGTCTAAATCGACGGGGCTGACTCCCCGCCCACAAAACGGGCCGACACGGTTCATCTTTACTTGGAGTGAAACATCTTGGAACTTTCCAGCACCCAAATTTTCTAATAACACATCGGGCTTGGCCTCACCGCCTGCTTCATAAACCGCAAAGTAAATATCGAGATCCCCATCATCATCAAAATCGACCCAGGAAACGCCTTCGGCACCTGCGGCGAGGTGGACATCTGAAAACCCGGCCTCGGCAGAAACATCCTCAAACTGAAACTTACCGCGCTTCCCTAAATTGCGATAAAGGAAAGGCTGAGGGGAAGAGGCGATAAGCAGGTCGAGGTCGCCGTCGCCATCGAAATCGCCAAACACGGCTGCCGATCCATGCTGTTTGATGCCACGTTCATCACTGACATTTACAAAGTTTCCCTTTCGATTTTCAAAAAGCCACCCACCAAAACAAAGGTCTGGATCTCCATCTTGATCGAAGTCAGCAGCTGCGACTCGTGTTTCTTGGATACCCTCAAGCCCACTTTCTGTGGTGATGTCGCGAAAGGTCACCGCTGGCTCAGCCTCCATATCGAACAGAGGATGTCCTGCCTGAAGCGGAGTCTGTGCTAAAAAACTAGCTTGAGCTAAAGTGTTGAATGCGTGATCGGTATCAAGCTCACACTCCAATCTAGCTATGCTTGCTTCTGCAGTAAGTGCTCCACCGACGACAGGACCATTGAATCCATGTTTTTCTTTGGCTGCGCTCCAAGAAGCAGACCACGCCTGTTGAGCCAAATCCGAAACCCGGGGATTGCTCAATCCAGCCCGCAAATAGCCATCAACATAACGCTTATCCAAGTCGGCGAGAATACTTACATCGGAAGCGGTAGTTGCCTTGGCTCTTTCTTCCGCAAAAAACGTTTCAAAGCGAAGAGCTTCTTCACCATTTTTAGTCTTAAGGGCTGCCATCAAAAGACGGCTTGCAGCGACGGTTGCATAAGGGCTCTCTGGGAATGCTTCAAAAAGCGGTAACCAACATTCCTGATTGAAGGCAGGGTCGAAATTGGCCCAACATTGTGCATACGTCACATTGACCACCTCCACCATGGGTGCCCCAAAACCAGGAAGGACCTGATTCAATTCGATGCCTAACGATTTCAACTTCAACAAAGTGCCAGTACTTGATGCAAAATTTTTCAGTCCCGCCTGAGCCACTGCTAAATAAGCTAAGGGCAGGACATCGTCCTTAGAAGTACCTACCTGCTTTTGCGCTAAATCTTGAAGCTCTTGCCAAGCATCTTTGCCCCGCAAGGCGGAAGCTTCCTCTGCAAAGCAAGTAGTGCCTTGTGAAAGGCCCAAGCATAGACTGGTAACTAGAAGTAAGGAAGCGAGCACACCAGCATTCTAAACGACTTACCGCGAAGAAATTACAGTGTGGAATAGGAGCATGTCTTTACGCTTCTGCAAGCAACTTGGAGAATGAAACTTAGCTACAGTCCTCCAGCTGAGAATGCTGACCATAAAAATGTTCACTTTCATATATCTACGCTTGCAGAAAAGGGATAGCCAACCAATCGGGGATCCATAGAAAGACCGGACTTGGATAAAAAATCTGGAAATTGGATGGCATCCATGATGCCCGAGAAAGGTAAGGGCTTAGGAATAGGGATGAACCAGAAAGCCTACGGCATCATGTCCCGCGCCTTGATCGACGAAGAGGAAGGGAATAATCCATGGATCTTAAAAAATTGAAATACGAATCAATCCCAGGTAGAACAAAACCAATCCAGTTAACAAGCCACGCCCAACAGAGAAAGCACGGTATTCCACTTCAAAGCTAGCTTCCTGATCCCATGAAGTCGTGCCATATTTTTGCAGCTGATTCATAGCATACACTTGACAGAAAATAGATAGCACGGGGATTCCCAAACCCAATCCACGCACGAGGACCTTGTAAGTTCTAGTAAATGCATCGGAGTAAGTCATCTTGCCCTCGCCGCGGTAATGGACGTGGATTCCTAAAAGCATTTTTCCCGGTGTGGTGCCAAAACTACACAGCAGCAAGGGCTCTATAAATACCAAAGCGATGAGCAAGTGAAGGACACCGGTGTAACTACCGGCATACTGGTATGCCCCAAAGTTATCGTTCATACGCTCGAAATAGTCTAAGCCCAAAAAGAGCAGAGCTATATCAATTTTACGCGCGAAAAAACGGCCCCAGGGCCGAACCGCAGACAAGGATTCCGCGCCTTGCGCTTTCGGCGCTGGCTCGCTTGGCGGCACACTCGCTGGCGGCGTATCTCGATCCGACTTACTTTTCTTGAAAAACGAGGAGTAAGCGGAAGCCGGCTCCCAATCTTCCATCCCATCCGTCCACACTAAAGTACTAGGAGGCAAATGCTTGGCCCGAAACAGATCGGAGAGCTCTTGTTCACTGATTGGATCCGAAGTGGTTTCGTCGACTGCGTAGAACCATTCTCTCATGGCACGACTACCGCCAGCCCCTTCCGCCTTCGTCGAAGGAACGCCATGATGACAAGACCTGGAAAAAAGATTCCAATGAAGGCAGCAAGGCTCAAGGTGTAATGCAGACGACTTCTCTTAGAGGTCGCCCTCAATTGAGTCCGGGCTTCCACCAACTCCGTTTCTGAATCTTCGGTCTCTAAAAAGGCAATATGGGCTTCTTCAGACGGCTTATAGACCACAAGTTCTCCAGCATCATTCCTCCACACGACCTCGAATCCATAAACGCTGTAAAGATGGGAAGCAGCAAATTCACGGCCGAGTGCATCTCCCTCCGTAGAATGCGCATACTCAAGCAGTGGACGGTAGGAAATGGAACCCAAGGCATCGACATCGATTCCGAACACGTTGTATTCCTCCACCACTTGCACATAAACACCTTGAAGCAAGACTTGCATGGTGAACAAACCACCGGCGCCAAGCACTAACACGCTACTAAGCCGCAGAGCTCCCTGAGTTAAGCCAATCCAAATCCCAAACAATAAGGAGAGTGGTAATCCCAAGGCAATGATCCAAAAGAGTGGCCAAGAAAGATACGGGTTGCACAACCAATCAGGAAAGTATTCGGTGCATGCAAAAACAAATGCCCAGGCCAACCCAGTGACTAGGGCAGTGGATCGAGCAAAGGCGTTTTTATGCATAACTTCCCCCACTATAACCGCAGAGGAAGCGACTTCAGGAAGCGACACTAGCGTGAAGTTTGACGGCGGCGATTCCCTCCGCCGCCAGTGCGTGGACCATGGCCACCACCGCCAGCGCGTGGACCGCGTTGAGTTTGGCGCTTACGGCCACCTCCACCTCCACCTCCGCCCTGATTGCGCTTTGGGGGAACAGGTCGAACGCTTGGATCCACTTCAAATCCCGGGATGATTTGCCGCTCGATTTTACGTTTCAGAAGATCCTCAATATCGGCAAGCAACTTGCGTTCGTCGATGCATACAAGAGAAACTGCATGGCCTTCTTGACCAGCACGACCAGTGCGACCAATACGGTGAACATAGTCTTCCGAAACATTGGGCAATTCATAATTCACCACATGGGGAAGTTGCTGAATGTCCAAGCCGCGCGCAGCAATATCAGTCGCAACCAAAATGCGCACCTTGCCGGCCTTAAATTCAGCTAATGCACGTGTGCGGGCAGCTTGCGACTTATTTCCATGGATGGCGGCGGCATATAGGCCATCGGTATCCAACTGCTTAGCAAGACGATTAGCACCATGCTTGGTACGCGTGAAGACTAAAACCTGACTCCACCGCTGCATAGTAATTAGATGGGTTAGCAACTCCCGTTTACGTGAACGGTCAACCGGGTGCACGACTTGGGTTACGGATTCAGCGGCCTTATTCCGACGTGCGACCTGCACCTCAGAAGGGTGGTTTAGAAAATCATTCGCAAGGTTCCGAATGTCATCCGAGAAGGTGGCGGAAAAGAGAAGGTTTTGACGATTACGCGGGAGTGCTTTCAACACCTTGCGAATATCCCGAATGAATCCCATGTCGAGCATGCGATCCGCCTCGTCGAGAACCAGAGTCTCTACCCGGTCCAATTGAATGGTGCCTTGCTGCATGTGATCGAGCAAACGCCCTGGGGTGGCAACCACAATATCGACACCTTTACGCAACTTATTAATCTGTGGGTTGATATTCACTCCACCAAAGATCACCATGGAGGTAAACGGTAGGTACTTCGCGTAAATATTGACGCTTGCTTCCACTTGCGCTGCAAGCTCACGGGTCGGAACCAGAATTAAGGCTCGAACGACAGGCTTCCTTGCCCGCGGTGGGCCTTCTTGAAGGAGCTGAAGAAGAGGTAGGGTGAAGCCAGCAGTCTTGCCAGTTCCAGTTTGCGCTCCAGCGAGGACGTCGCCTCCAGCTAGCACCAACGGAATGGCTTCTGCCTGTACAGGGGTAGCCTGTGAATAGCCTTGATCCGCAATCGCGCGCAACAATTCTTTCGACAGGCCAAGTTCTTGAAAAGATTTTGACATGGGAAGTTTGTCGGCCGAGGTTTGACGTAGGCCGATTACGTCTTTGGACCGCGCATTATATCGTCAAATGGAAGTTGCGGCGATGAAAAGTTTTTCTGCAACCAATTCACTACATGTTGCGCCATTTGCCCAGCTGCAGCATCGCTAAATATATGGTCCGCCCCGCGCAAAGTAATCAACTCTCGGGTACCTCGATGATTCGCTTCCAAGGCCACACTTTCCTCTAGATGTACTACCGAATCAACGTCTCCATGAATGAGCAACCAAGGGATGTGGATAGAAGTAGCCGTGTCCTGCAATGACTTCAACTGCACCATATCATCAAGGAAAATCTGCGATAGCGGGCACTCAGGTTTTCCCCACATGCAGTCCTTACCGGGAGTGAGTTCACCAAACTTGCGGCGAGAGAATTCAGCGGTATGCACCATGCCGGCTAAGGAGACGAGACCCTGCAAACGCTCATCTTCGGCGGCCACCATCACGCCGACGGCAGCACCCATCGAGTGCCCTACATAAATCACGCTGCAGTCGTGTACTGCATCTAAAATCGCTCTTAAGTCACCAGCGCCTTTGCTTGGGCATGATTCCTCAAAGCTTCCTTCTGAATTCCCGTTCCCTGAAAAAGAGAAGCGAAGGGAGGCAAACCCGGCCTCCATCAATGCCTGAGAGAGAGTCAGCGCCCATTCCCGATCCTTATTCGCGGTAACACCGTGTCCAATCACGACCAAAGTGCGGGCACCCTTTATTCCAGGAGCAAAGCTGTAATCCAACGCCTCGCCCTGTGGATTCTGAATGACTCCAAACATTAGTGGAACTGGATTACGGAGCGAATGCCATCTTGTCGATGCATGAGATCAAAACCATGATTCACCTCATCTAAGGTGATGCGATGCGAAACAAAGCCGTCAAGATCAAGTTCACCGGACAAATAGAGGTCTACAAGTTGGGGCACATGGGTGCGGCCCTTCGCCCCACCAAAACTTCCGCCTTGAACCGTGCGTCCGGTAATGAGAAAGCGTGGAGTGATTTTCATTTGCTCGCCCTTACCGGCAACACCAAGCATCGTCGCGATGCCCCATCCCATGCGTGCAGCCTCAACCGCTTGGCCCATCACATCTACGATTCCGGTAGCTTCGAAGGTGTAATCCGCGCCGAAACCTTGAGTTTGATCTAAAACCTCTTGCACCGCATGGGCTCCGCCATCAAAGACGTGGGTAGCGCCAAACTTTTTCGACAACTCACGTCGTTCTGCGCTTGGGTCAATCACCATGATCTTTTCTGCTCCACGCAATTTTGCGCCGGCAACAGCACCAAGACCAACCATGCCAGCACCAAAAACAGCAACGCTGGAGCCAACCTCGACCTTGGCCTTCCACAATGCTGCTGCGATTCCCGTAGTTGCACCACAGGCGAGCAAGCAAATGGCATCGAAGTTGGCATCGCGATTCACTTTAGCTAATGACACTTCAGGTATCACGGTGTACTCAGCAAAGGTGCTGGTGCCCATAAAATGCCGCAAGGGGCCCGCTGCGCGGGAAAGGCGGGAGGTGCCGTCAGGTAGAAAACCAAGACCTTGCTGCTCACGTACGGCCAAACACAAATTAGTCTTGCCGCTCAGACAGTGCAGGCACTGCCCACATTCCGCGGAGAAAAGTGTCACTACATGATCCCCTACGGCCACACTATGGACACCTTCACCAATCTCGGCAACGATTCCAGCGCCTTCATGTCCGAGTACACAATCGCAATAGCCACTTGGGTCGGCGCCACTTGCAGTGTATAAATCAGTATGACAAACCCCACAAGACTTAATCTTGACTAAGACTTCTCCGGCTTTGGGCGCTGCAAGTTCAACCTCTTGCACCACCAAGGGCTTGCCGAACTCTTCCAAAATTGCTGCTCTCATTTTCATGCGTCACATCCTCTCTAGTAATTAAATAGAGCATCCATCGAGAATTTCTCGCCAACAGCAAATTGCAGGGCGATTAATACCTTTGCTTTGCTGTTTTTGGTCAAACGGCGCCCCTTACAGGCACGTGCAACCGTCTTGTGCGTCAGCTGCGTTGGGGAAGCTGAAACCAAACTTTGAGCATTCAAATCATGCGTTTTCATTAACGCGATTAATGGCTGTGGTCCTAGATTACGATCAATTTCTTCATTCATCCTTTGGCTCTCCCAAAAAACATTTCTTACAGGTCAATTGAGTCCCCAGGTGCTCTTGGCGCCCTGCCGCGGATGTGACCCAGTCACGCTCCATGAACGGCGGGTGATGACGTACATGCTGGAGATGCCCACAAGCCAACTTCGCTACCCAATGCTGTTCAGCATCGAGGCGAAATCCAACAATGGATTGGCTCACACTCTCTCCGGAGACTCGACTTGGATCAACCATGGAGCAGAAGTCTAACAGGCACTAAGACTCAAGAACATGCGTAGGGAATCCATCCAGACTTACCTGGTTCCGTTCCTTCCAGTAGGTCTCGACGCCGTCCTTGCCCTTCACCGCGGCCCATTGATTCAACTGCCCACGAAATGGGTCGCCATAAAAGATAGATGCATAAAAAGTGAGGCCGCAACGATTTCTCGTTGCGGCCTCAAAGGTAGGAAAGCCTGCTTAGGAATCGACTTTGACCTTCTCGCGCATCTCCTTCAGTTTCAAATCGCCTTGATCAAAAAAGTCCTTTGCGGCTTCTTCCTCAGCGAATGCAACTTTCAGAGCATTCAAGGCAAGCTCGAACAAATCGGCATCGCCTAATGCTTCGGCATGTTCCATGATCAAGCTCCAGAAGGTACCAAGCTTTTCTTGACCTTCTGGGATCTTGCCCGCTTGGTACATAGCAAAGAACTTGGCACCGACCTTCGGCATCATTTCGTCCGCTTCTTCTTGCGAACGAACCGTGGACATCATCTCCATGATGCTGTCGAACTCGAGGCCAATCAATTGGACCTTCAGTTCTGCCTGCTGTACTGGATCAAGATCTTTCAGCTTCGCGGCATCCGCTTTCGCTTCTTCATAGGTGTACTGTCCCATGCGAAGCTTCACGAAAAACAACTCCTTCTCCAATCCCTTCTCGCCTGCGGCAATCCGGTTTTCAAGATCGGTTACGGCCATCAGTTTATGCAGAGAAGCTTCGAAAGCTTCCACGCTCCGCCCAGATGGTTCACCGAGGATCTTGCCCTCGGCGTTCATGAATTTCAAAGTTGGAAATCCACGGCCGCCCTTTTCGCGGAACAGAGCTTCGTGCGGATGATCTTCCATGTGCGTGGTTACGTGTAAGTACGGAACCACCTTTTCAGCAAAGGCTGGAAATTCTTCTGCGGAGAGCGGACCGCTCTCCAGGGAGTTACAAGGGCCTCATGGGGCGTAGGAACGAGTGAAGTAGACGAAAATCAACTTCCCCTGGTCCTTTGCGATTTGACGCGCCTGATCGTAATCAAGGATCCAGTTGCCATAAGTCACGAAGGACTTGGCCAACTTGGCATCAAGCTTGGCTTGCAAGTCCGCCGTGTCTTGTGCAGCGGCAGGAGCAGCCAGCGCAAGACCGAGCAGTGCCGGTGCAAGCAATTTGGTGAATGTACGCATGGTTTATGAAATGAAGCCGGAGAATTCCAGCAGAGTCTATTCTATACGGCTTACTAGGTGTCCTGCATGGCGTTTTCAGCAGGCATTTCCTCAGAATCGAGGTTATTTCACCGCATGGTGTTACGATAACCCTTCGATGATGGCTTCCGAACCCGCCCAAATTGAGTTGTTGGCACCTGCTGGGTGCTATCCGTCACTGCGTGCCGCCATTGCGAATGGTGCCGATGCCGTTTATTTTGGCCTTGCTCAACTGAATATGCGTGCACGGTCTAGGCGCAGCTTTGAGCGCGAGGATTTGGCTGAAATTTGCCGCATCTGCCGCGAAAGCGATGTCAAAAGTTACATGGCATTGAATACGGTGCTGTATGAGCACGACCTAAACCTGTGCCGCGAGCTTCTGCAAGAAGCCAAGCTTCAGCAAATCAGTGCGGTGATTTTGTCGGACATGGCCGCGGTGATTCTGGCCCAAGATTTGGGTTTAGAAGTCCACCTTTCCACCCAACTCTCCATCTCGAACTCGGAGTCGGTGCGCTTTTATGCCCCCCACTGCGATCGCATCGTGCTAGCTCGGGAACTGAGTCTGCCGATGATCAGCAGGGTGCATCAAAGTATCATCAGCGAAGACATCCGGGGACGCTCCGGGCGCCCGATGGAACTGGAAGCCTTCGCGCATGGAGCACTTTGCATTGCGGTTTCCGGCCGCTGCAGCATGTCTTTGTACTCCTCCAATGCATCCGCTAACCGCGGTGCTTGTGACCAAAACTGTCGCAAGGAGTACATCGTGAAGGACGCAGAAACCGGACATGAGATGTTGGTAGACAACAACTACATCATGTCGCCAACCGACATCCTGACTCTAGGCTTCGTCGACAAAATGGTTGAGAGCGGCGTTCTAGTCTTCAAGATTGAAGGACGTGGACGCGCTCCGGAATACGTCGGTGCGGTCACTGCGGCTTATCGCAAGGCACTGGATGCGGTAAGAGATGGCTGCTTTAACCAAGAATTGGTAGACGAATTGATGCCGTCGGTAGAAAAGGTTTACAACCGCGGCTTCTCTTCAGGGTACTACCTTGGGCAGAAACAAGGCTGGGCCAAGGCTGGTGGAAGCAAGGCGTCGCGGGTGAAGCAAATGATTGGCACGGTGAGCAATGTGTTTCAAAAGGCAGGTGTTCTGCAGGTTGATGCCACCGCAGGAAAACTCAGCGCCGGCGATGAATACGTCATCATTGGGCACACCACTGGCGCAGTGCAAGGAACCGTTTTAGAACTCCGCGTGGAATCCGATGACGGCCCGCTCACGCCAGAATTTGTCGAGAAAGGCACGCAGTTCACCCTGCCCCACTCGGGAGATGCGCGCCGCGGAGATCAGCTCTACCGCTTGGCTCCCGTGCCAACTCCAGCGGAAGTTTAATCTGCATGGTCAAGGTTTCGCGAGCCCACGTTGTCATTCGGCATAAGGCGGCCGAATGCATTGGCTGCGCTGTTTGCGAAGAAGTCATCCCGCAATACTTTCAACTGGATGAAGACGGCATGGCGCAGTTGTTAGATGGCACCTCCGAGGGCGTGTTCTATCGCGCTGTAGGCTTGAGAATGGATGAAGATGCGATCCAGGAAGCCGTGGATGGTTGCCCGGTCGACATCATCCGCATGGACGCAAGTTAATCCCAGGAGGCACACTCTTCGGGAAGGGCATAGCTTAGTTTTCATGAAGGGGTAGATGGCTCGGCGAACACTATGAGGAGACGCTTCCCATGCCTCCTTGCAAAATGATTCTCACCTGCTCCACTCTTCTGTTGGCTCTCTCCCTGCTCGCCCCTCAATCGGTTGGCGGGACACCCCTCCAGCAGATTCGTGGCAGAGTTGCATTTGATCGTTTCGGCCAATCCGTAGCGGTTGCTGGCGACCTCAACCATGATGGGCATAGCGATTTCCTGGTTGGCTCTCCCGATGCCGATCAAGGCGGATTCGCGTTTTCAGGTGCCGTGCAAGCTTATTCCGGGGCAGATGGCTCCATTCTCTTCCACTGGGAAGGGAGTGCCGAACTGGATCAGTTTGGAAGGTCGGTCGCCAATGCCGGAGACACCAATAACGATGGCACCAATGACATCCTCATTGGTGCTCCTCTCGCTACCGTCAATGGCATCGTTCAAACAGGCCGTGTCACTTTGTACTCCGGTGCAGATGGCTCCCTCCTGCAACAATGGAATGGAGCGGTTTTCTTGGATCACTTTGGTGATCAAGTAGCCAATGCTGGCGATATTGATGGCGACGGCTTTCCCGATATTCTGATTGCCGCTCCCTGGGCTTCCAAACCAGGCACCTTAGGCCACCATGGAGCCATTTATGTTTATTCTGGCGCAACTGGCGCCTTGCTATTTGAACGTTTTGGCCAGGACGAATTCCATCATGGGACCTATCACGTGTCAGGTTTAGGCGACACAAACCAAGATGGCTTTGATGACTTCCTGCTTGGAGCCTCGCTAATCGATGACCGAGTCGCGGATCGTGTTGGCTTCATCACCGTATTCTCGGGGCTAGACGGAACCGAACTTTTCCGCAGACAACTCGACGTCGGTCCCCACTACTTAGTTCCGGTAGCGTCTACGGGAGACATCAATGGTGATTCCATTCCCGACTTTATGTTTGGGCACGACGGGGGGATTCCCCAAGGCATGGTCAGCATGATTTCTGGAATCGACGGAAGTCTCATTCGTAATCTCTTACCGCCACCAAACGGTGGCTTCTATTTTGGGCAATCTCTCGCCAATACAGGGGATGTCGATGGAGATGGCGTAAACGATTGCATCCTAGGATTCAGCCAGGCTAATTGGGGACGCCAAGAGGAACCTGGCTCTGCCATGATCTATTCCGGTAGCAATGGCCGCCTGATTCGCCGACTCGATAGTTTCCAGGGGCAATCCTTTTTTGGTCATGCCGTAGCTGGGAATGGAGACTTCAATGCAGATGGTTCTCCCGATGTTTTAATCGGCGCCTTAGGCTTTGATTCTGGGCCGGACGAAACGGTAGGTGCTGTTTTTGCCTACAGCTTAAAACCGACACTAAGCAAAAGCGTTCCCGGCATTTCCGCTGCGCGCGGAGGCCTGGTGGACTTAGCTTTGGATTTCCCGGCGGCGGAAGCGAACCACGATTACATCATCCTAATGTCCAAAAAAGGTCTTGGCCTTACCCACAAAGGGGTGGATATCCCCTTGGCCACCGATACCTTTCTCCTAAATAGCGTCCAAGGGATTTATCCCTTTCCTGGAAGCCCCCAACTTCATGGGACCCTCGATGCCAACGCACAAGCGAGCGTCCAGATTGATTTTCCAGCGGGGCTAGCCCCATCGTGGGTTGGACGTCACCTTTGGTTGGCAGCGATTTCCATGCCAGCGGGTCGCCTTCCGACTTACAGCTCAGAAACCATTCCACTCCAAATCTTCCCGTAGCGCCTGAAGCCTTCCGGTCTGGCAAAAGAAAACAGGAGGCCTCACTTAGTGAAGCCTCCTGTTCCGAATGGTAGGGGAAAAGGGACTCGAACCCCCGACCCGCGGATTATGATTCCGCTGCTCTAACCAACTGAGCTATTCCCCCGTGCACCCAAGGCGGGTGCTTTTCGGCCGGACATTCTAGCCCTCTTGCAAAGAATCCTCAAGCGCTGTCGGACATTCTTGAAGACGCTTAAGGCTGCGCTGCTTACCGAGAATGCGGACGACATCGGCTAATTCGGGACCACCAAGGGTCCCGGTGAGGGCGGCACGTACCGGTTTCATCACCTTGCCCATGCCGAGATCAAGCTCCCCCGCTACGGCTTTGACGGTAGCGCTGAAATCTTCCATCGGCCAAATGCTGGCCTCGACCGCCTTAGCCACGGCCTCGAGGACACCAGCCACTCCATCGGCGCGGAGAGCCTTCTGCGCCTTGCTGTCGTACTCCGGCATCTCTCCGAACATACCCGCAGCCTGCGCCGGCAACTCCGAGTAAAGCGTGATGCGCTCTTGGAAAACGGCAACCAGGGATTCCAGGTCTGCGTCGGCAGAGGCATCGGGCGGGACTAGGCCGGCTTCGATGAGATAGGGAAGAACCGCAGCGGTGAAAGCTGGTGATTCCATACGTCGGATCCAATCACCACACAGCCAGTGCAATTTATCGGTATCGAAAATCGCGCCCCCTTTGGAGATGCGTTTCAGGTCAAAGGCGGCAAGCAATTGCTCACGGGTGAAGACATCGGTCTTGTCATCGATGGAGAAACCAAGCAAGCACAGAAAGTTAAACAGGGCGTCGGCAGGATAGCCCTTAGCGATGTAGTCCCCCAGCGCAGTATCTCCGGTCCGTTTGGAAAGCTTCTTGCCATCTTGCCCGAGGATGAGTGGAACGTGAGCGTATTCCGGTTCTGCCAAGCCAAGTGCCCGATACACCAAAATCTGCTTGGGTGTATTCACCAGGTGTTCCTCACCACGAATCACGTGACTGATTTCCATGGCGGAATCATCTAAGGCACATACGAAGTTGTAGGTGGGCATGCCGTTCGGGCGCACTGCAACCCAATCTTCGACTTCTGAGGAAGTGAACTTCACTTCGCCGCGAATATGGTCCTTGACCAAAATATCTTCCCCTTCGGGCACGCGGAAACGCAAAACGTTGCGCTCGCCTGCGGCATGACGAGATTCGGCTTCTTTTTTGCTCAAATCACGGAAACGAGCATCAAAGCGCCAATTTGTTTTCGCGGCACGTGCTTCCTCGCGCTGCGATTCCAACTCTTCTGCTGTCGCAAAACAGCGATAAAGCCAGCCTTCTTCTAATCCACGTGCGATAGCCGCAGCGTAACTTGCAACCCGCTCACTCTGGAAATAAGGGCCGAAGTCGCCGCCCGCCTCAGGACCTTCATCCCAATCCAGACCCAACCAACGCATGGAATCTAAAATCGACTGCAACGATTCCACCGAGTTTCGTTCGGTATCCGTGTCCTCAATGCGCAGCAAAAAGGTACCACCACGACTACGCGCAAATGCCCAATTGAACAGGGCTGTGCGTGCGCCACCGATATGCAACATACCGGTAGGCGATGGAGCGAAACGAACTCGTACAGGGCGGCTTTCAGTCATCACTTAGCGCTTTAGTTTAGCTGGGCCGAAGCTGGGCAAAAACCGAAGTTTAGCGTTGGTTCAACACAGGGTTCAATTCCTCATCGAAGGAAAGGGTGTACCCCCAACGGACACTATGGGTGGAGCCCGGCGCCATTAACAGGCGCCAGCGGTAGATACCTTTCTCTTCACGCGCAATGAGGTCAGCGGCACCTTCCAGCGGATTAGGCTGAAAGTCGTCCATCTCGACTTCAATACGGTCATTCACCTGAATCGGCATGGCTTCTTCTACGAGAACCGTAACCTTGCTTCGGGCGCTGGCACTTAGGCGCAGAGTGGCGCGATATTTGCGCTTGATATTCGACGTTGACGACAAGGAAAAACGCCCCGGATTACTACGCTTATCCTCTACCATCTCCCACAACACCGTGAGATTCGGATCGATGCCCAGGTTTAACATGGTGCTATCGCCCTGACGCATGGTTGGGAAACTTGCCTCACCCAAATAATCAGGGCCAAGAAATACCTTTGCACGCCCCGGCAACAGAGGTGCTTCTCCAGTGTGGGTCACTTTTGCGCGCAAGTAGGCCTTGTCGGACAAGGACGGGACTACATAGCGCTCAGGTCGGACTTCTAAAGGCAACTCTCGTATCCGGAATCGATGGGCTTCACCATTACTGCGCACAGTAGAACTCCCAGGCAAGACAAACTGCGTGGTAATACCAAAATCACGCACCTCCGCCACTGGTGCCGGTGTAAAATTCGATTTATCCTGCACGCGCTTATTCAGCGACTGTGGTGCTTCCGCGTCAGCATCAGCATAACCCAGTTCCATCAACACACCGCGCTCACGTCGAGGGCCATAGGTACGCAATGGAATCTCGGGTGGATCCAACCCAAGATTAGGCATGCTAGTGCTCAAGATTAACTTCACGCTATCCCAATCTTCTCCGGTACGCTGGGTAATCTGTCCGACAAAGCCGACATTCACTCCAGTTAAATCCGGAGCTACGCGTACGTCGTATGCCGGTTCCCACCACGCGCCGTCGGCCAGATAACTCAAACGCAAACGCACCGTCCCGAGGCGTTCGACAAAAATCGAAATGCGTGCTTCGCGGTAAGTGCGTGAACCAGACTGCTTCAAGTGACCTAACTGATTCTCCAAATCGGTGATTTTCACCTCTAGGTCAACGACTTCACGTTCTTTTCCCGCGGTCTGACGATCCAAGGAAGACATTTGTGCCTGAAGGTAATCCAAGCGTTCTTGCAAATCAGCTGGTAACAATCCGCCAACCAACGGATCCGTTTTCTGCGCTTCAATCAACGCCAACAAAGTAGCGCGCGCAGAGCCAATTCCCTTCATGTCGCTCTCAGCCATGCGCACTTGCCAGCGCAGATCCTCAATATCCTTACGCATGGCATTGGCATCACTACCTTCAGCAGGAGACCCGGTGCGGCGGCGCAACTCTAATCCCTGCACCACCACTTCTCCGCTGATGACCTCGGTTTGGAAAGAAGTCTCTTGCGCAGATAGCGGCAATGGCCCAACCGCAATCATCATGGGGCCGGTTTCTGTAACCGGAACCTCCACGATGCGCTCGACCAAAGCGGTACCGGGATATACCGTCACTCGATCTAAGGTGGAGTTGACTGCAATCGTGTCGCCCTGAGGGGCTGCCATCAGGGCGCCAGTCATGAGGAAAGGAATGCAAAGTGGGAGAAGGCGTAAGTCCATGACTAGGGTATTCTATGCGGTTCTAATGGAGACCGTCCCCGTGATTGGAGCTGGCCTGGCTGGTTCGGAAGCTGCC
Organism: Planctomycetota bacterium; assembly: GCA_045047305.1. Lineage (GTDB taxonomy): Bacteria > Planctomycetota > UBA1135 > UBA1135 > UBA1135. The sequence goes on from JASFYO010000023.1 coordinate 28,204, forward strand.
CTGCAACTTGCAGCGGCAGGTTTTCGCGTGGTCCTGCATGAAATGCGGCCGATTGTGCCAACGGCAGCCCACCAAACAGACCATGCGGCAGAGCTAGTTTGTTCGAATTCGATGGGCTCAATGCTGGCGGACCGCCCGGCTGGTGTCCTACAAGCAGAATTGCGCAGCCTGAATTGCCATCTACTCCCCCTCGCCGAAGCCAACTCGGTGCCAGCTGGTGCAGCATTGGCCGTCGACCGTGACGCATTCGGTGCTGCCGTCACTGCACATCTCGAAGCACATCCCAATATTGAGTTGCGCCGGGGTGAAGTTTTGGAAGTACCGGATCATGGTCCGTGCATCATTGCATCGGGGCCGCTGACCTCGGAATCATTGGCCGCATCGATACAACGCCTCACTGGGGAGGAACATTTATCCTTTTTTGACGCGATTGCTCCTGTCGTGGTCGCCGACTCGGTAGACCGCACGGTAGTTTTTGAAGCAGCGCGTTGGGGCAATGGGGATCCCGATTACCTCAACATTCCGTTGAACCGGGAAGAGTACACCACTTTTGTCGAGGCCATGATTGCCGCCGAGAAGCACGAACTCAAAGGATTCGAAGCTGCCGATCCGCGTGCCAAACAGTTCTTCGAACGCTGTCTTCCTGTCGAGATTCTGGCTGCACGTGGTTTGGAATCCCTACGCTTTGGCCCGATGCGCCCGGTCGGCCTAGATGACCCCCGCAGCGGCCGTTGGCCTTGGGCGGTAATCCAATTGCGGCGAGAAAATGCGGCTGGCACCTTGCACAATATGGTCGGCTTTCAAACCAACCTCAAGTACGGCGAGCAGGAATCCTTACTGCGCTCCCTTCCCGGCATGCAGAATGCAGAATTCGTCCGCCTCGGCAGTATGCATCGCAACACCTTCCTCGACAGTCCCAAAATGCTCACTGCGAATCTCGAGTTCCGTGAGCGTGATGGCCTGTTCTTCGCCGGCCAAATTACCGGCATGGAAGGGTATTTGGGCAATATCGGCAGTGGATTAATTGCCGGGCGCAACCTCGTGCGCCGTCTCAAAGGCCTGAAGCCAGAGCCACTGCCACGCGAAACCTTGCTTGGCGCGTTAAGCCATCATGTCGCCGAAGCCCCGACCAAGGACTTCCAGCCAATGAAGGCTCATTTCGGCCTATTGCCCCCACTAGTGCCGCCACGCAAGAAAGCCGAACGTCGCCCCGCCTATGCCCAGCGCAGTGCTGCGCTGATGGAAGAGTTCAGGCATAATCAGGCCGCCGAAATGGCCACACCCGCCCCATCCTAAGACCATGCAGACCACTTCTGAGATTACCCCTTTCGCCAACGAGCCTTTCACCGATTTCTCCCTTGAGGAGAATGCTGCTGCCTTCCGTGCAGCTCTAGAGAAAATCTCGAGTTCCCACCCAATTGTTGGCCGCCTCTGGATTGACGGCGAAGACAGAGAGGGCGGAGCAGGTACTTTTGAATCCACCGACCCAAGCCAGACCTCGCGCGTAGTTGCAAACTGTGCCAAGGCCAACCGCAAGGATGCATTAAGTGCTATCGCTGGTGCGCATAAAGCATTCGGTGCATGGTCGATGAAAACGGCTGAAGAACGCGCCGAATATTTGTTCAAGGCGGCTCGCACCATGCGTTTACGCAAACATGAATTCAGTGCCCAAATGGTTTACGAAGTGGGTAAAACCTGGGCCGAGGCCGACGGCGACACAGCCGAAGCTATCGACTTCCTGGAGTTCTATGCACGAGAAGCTCTACGCTATGGACGTAAGCAACCCATCACCCCGACCCCGGGCGAAGACAATGAGTTGATTTACATTCCACTTGGTGTGGGGGTAGTGATTCCACCTTGGAACTTCCCACTTGCAATCCTTGCTGGCATGACCACCGCTGCCTTAGTCACAGGTAATGCCGTGGTTTTGAAATGTGCCTCCGATAGCCCAGGCATCGCGACGATGTTTGTGGACCTGATGAAGGAAGTTGGCCTACCTGGAGGCGTCCTCCAGTTCTGCCCAGGCGCTGGTTCTGAAGTCGGCAACACTTTGGTGGAGCACCCGCTCACTCGTTTCATCACCTTCACCGGTTCTGCGGAAGTTGGCAAAGGCATCTACGAGAAAGCTGGAAAGACCGGCGAAGGCCAGATGTGGCTCAAGCGCGTCGTTGCAGAAATGGGCGGCAAGGACTTTATGTTTGTCGATGAAGATGGCGACATCGATAAGGCCGTAGTTGGCACCCACGCTGCAACCTTTGGCTACCAAGGCCAAAAGTGTTCTGCCTGCTCACGGTTGATTCTGCACGAAAAGATCCACGACGAGTTCATGGAGAAGTTTCTGCCATTGGTCGAAGCCACCACTATGGGGCACCCATCCGATGCCAATAACTTCATGGGCGCAATGATCAACGAAAAGGCTCTCAATGGCGCGCTTTCAGGCATTGAAGCGGCAAAGAAAGAGGGCAACACTTTGGTTGCTGGCGGCGAAAAGGGTGAAGGCGAAGGCTGGTACTTGCAGCCCACCGTATTCACCGGCGTCGGACGCAAGGACACCATCTTTCAAGAAGAGCTTTTTGCACCACTCCTTGCGGTGCATAAAGTGTCCAGCTACGAAGAAGGTGTAGAAGCAGCCAATGACACTGCCTTTGGGCTTACCGGTGCTTACTTCAGCGCCGATGAAAGCAAACTTGAACGGGCCAAGCGCGATTTGCATTGTGGCAATCTCTACTTGAACCGCAAGTGCACCGGCGCGCTCGTCGGCGTACATCCTTTCGGCGGATTCAACCTCTCCGGCACCGATTCCAAAGCCGGCGGACGCGATTACCTGCTCTTGTTCCTACAAGGCAAATCCATTACGCGTGCCACAAAGTAAGGGCGAGACCCAAGACCGACGGGTAGAACCGGTTCCGGATTCATACGACCCTGAAGAAGTCTATGATCCGGAATCGAGTGCCCGTCCTGGTCTCGCGGTTTGGCTCATGCTCGGACCAACCCTTAGCATCTTCGGAACTTTGGGTTGGCTACGCATGGTTTCGGGCGTACGTTACTCCACCATTCTGGAATTCGATGGCTTCGCGCTATTTCTCGACTTCCTATTACTAACGCTTTTCATCGGCTCCCATTCTCTGCTCGCACGCGGCTGGGGACGACGCCTGCTTAACCGTCCCTTTGGCCCCGATGCGGAACGCCCACTTTATGTGTTGGTGACTGGCATCACCCTTGCTCTGATGACCTTCTTCTGGATCGATACTGGACCATTAGTTTGGCGCTGGTGGGGTTGGACCTCCATCCTCCCACGCTTAGTGCAGATCCCCGGAGCCATTTTGGTGCTCTGCTCAGTGCTGGCGGTTGGTGGTGGCGGATTGCTTGGGATTCCACATCTTCGCGCCCTAGAGTTCGGACGTCAGGCTCCAAAACAAGAGTTCGTTGCGCTTCCACCCTATTCCTGGGTTCGCCAACCACTGAATCTAGGCATTCTCATGATTCTGGTTGGCATGCCCGAGGTCACCTTGGATCGCTTACTGCTGTTGTTGGGCATGGGCGTATGGATCTTGTTGGCTGCACCCATGGAAGAGCGCGATGCCGAACTACAATTCGGTAAAGGCTATGCAGCCTACAAGGTACGGACTCCCCGTTGGCTTCCTCGGCTACGCCTAGCCGACAAGGAATGAGTAAGTCCTGGATTGATTCTTTGCGCGGCATAGTTGGCAGCCGCTACGTGCTGCAAGACGCGGCTTCGCTCCTGACTTATGAATCCGATGCCCTAACTCTATTCCGCTGTTCCCCATCAGCCGTGGTGTTGCCCAACACCGCAGAGGAAGTGATGGCGGTGATGTGTGTTTTGCATCAAGCAAAAATCCCTTGCGCGGCACGCGGTGCTGGAACCGGATTAAGTGGTGGTGCCTTAGTCCCAAAAGGCGGGGTGGTCATCTCGATGACCCGGATGAATCGCATTCTAGAAATCGATCCTTCCACTCACTCTGCCCGGGTAGAACCAGGAGTCGTGAATCTGGACTTGTCACGGCAAGCGCAAAAGCATCGACTGCGTTACGCCCCGGACCCAGCAAGTCAGACCGTAAGCACCCTTGGCGGCAACGTGGCGGAGAACGCTGGCGGCCCTATGTGTTTCTTGCACGGCACCACCACCAATCATTTTCTAGCCGCCAAAGTCGTGCTGGCCGACGGCAGTCTGCACCACTGGTCCACCACCGACGACCTCGATTTGCGCGGTTTCCTTTGCGGTTCCGAAGGCACCCTTGGCATCATGGTGGAACTCACCTTAAAACTGATTCCGATTCCGCAAAAAGTGGTCACCTTGCTTGCCGGCTTCTGCGATGTCCGCCAAGCCTGTGCTGCAGTCGCAGCAATTGTTGCAGCCGGATTACGTCCTGTAGCACTGGAAGTTATGGATCAAAAAGCGATTCAGGCGGTGGAGAATTCGGTGTATCGCGCAGGCTTGCCGCTGCATGCTGGCGCCATCTTGATCACCGAGATGGAGGGCACCAAAACCACGGTTGATGCTGAAGTCCCGAAGCTGGAGGCCACACTGCAAAGTTTCCATCCGCTCTGCCTCGAGCGCGCGGAAACAAAAGAACAGCGCATTGCGATTTGGAAAGGGCGTAAAGGGGCGGGCGGCGCCATGGGCCAATTAGCCCCAGACTCCTATGTAATGGACGGAGTGGTGCCGCGCTCCAAATTGACAGAAATCATGGCCTTCGTCGAACAGGTAGAAGCAGATGTGGGCTTACCTGTCGCCAACCTCTTCCACGCTGGCGACGGCAACATACACCCCCACTTTGCATATGACGCACGCGATCCGCAACAATGCCAAGCCGTGGAGGAGGCCGGTGCAAAAATCCTGCGTAAGTGCTTAGACCTAGGTGGATCTCTTTCGGGGGAACATGGAATTGGGTTAGAAAAGCAACATCTCTTAGGGGAACAATTTGGCGCGGCAGAAATCGCCTTAATGACACGCCTGAGACAAGTTTTCAATCCAGAAGATTTGCTCAATCCTGGCAAGGGCTTACCCATGTCCCGCGGTTGCGCTGAAGCCTTCCATCGCCATCGGGGAGGCAAATCGTGATACAAAACTTGCGACCGACTTCACGCGAAGAGGCGCAATCGTTATTGCGCCAAGCGCACGAAAATGGTTATTCCGTGCTCGCAACCGGCCATGGTTCAAGAATGCAACGCAGCCTCCCCGATGCTGATCCGGATTGCTGGTTGCACCTTCAAGGGCTCAAAGATTTGATTTGGCTCGATGCAGAGGACCAAACCTGTTGCGTGGAAGCCGGAATGTCTTTGCAGAACTTGCAAGACCTTCTAGAGCCACATCAACTGCAGCTAGACGTTGTGGTGCCGATGCAAACCGAGGGAACCCTTGGCGGTCTTTTTCTGTCGCGTGAAAAATCCCTCACCGAAAGGAGATGTGGTGCTCTACGAGACCAAGTGCTCGGTGCGACTTGGTTGATGGCCGATGGAAGC
>JASFYO010000024.1:0-39387 GCA_045047305.1 Planctomycetota bacterium
CCTGGCGCATATAACGATCAGGCCATGTTTTCTTCTGATGAGTGGTTTCTCAAATTTGGAATACATGAAATCCTAATGCTCCCCTTCGGCCGGATGGAGTTGACTAATCAGCTTTGGCGATTGCGGAAAAGCAGTCGGCCGGTAAGATCAAAATTTATGGTTGCTCTAGATGCGCAAGGAAAAGGCGCTCTCGTTCTTAATATTCTCCCTAATGCGATTGATCCCGGCCGCGTCGGCCGCGGCCTCAGTTTCGCGTTTATGTTGCCAGATCCATTGCTCCCACAATACCCAGATGGAATGACCGAAGCCGTCACGATTGAGGTATTGCCTTAATCCTTTTTCACCCCAAACGATGCTTCAATAAAGCTCAATCTCTGCCAGTCCAATGCTGACGTTTTCTCCCAGCCGATGATTGCTGAGAGAAAGCACCCGTAAGCGCACCCGGCTTATTTTTCGTGTGTGCTCAAACTCGAGGACGGCCTTTTGCTGGAGATCCCCGGGAAGCGAAATCACTTTTGGCGGATCGTTGTCGAGTTGAATCTCAAGCAGGGTGATTTTTGGAGTGGGGGAGGATTCGCGCGGATCCACCGGCGCCAAAACCAACTTCAAGCTCTCGCATTTGCGCGGTCGTTTAAAGTGTACATCGACAAAAGGTGCGGCGTCGTCGGAGTCGCAGAGCCAGAAGGTTTCGGGGCGGCCGTCGGTGAGGAACTTTGACGGATGTAACGGCAGTGAGCTGGAAGCGGTAACTCTAGGGCTTCCAGCAGGAGCTTTGTTGTATTCACCTTCGGTTACATAAGCAAAACGCTCCGGCGTGGTGCCATCTTTCTGCTCAAACTCTAAGGTACGCGAGGAAAGAATGGTGCCATCTTGTTTTACGGCATCGGCGCGAATCGCCCAATTTCCGGGTTGCGTTAACGAGGGTTGAATCGCAAAACGACGTTCATGGAACTCTTCCACACGAATCCAATCGCCAGCTGGAGGTTTCATCCAATAGATCACCCGCACAATGTCGTCGAAATCTTCGGTGGTGGAATCGATCCACAGGGAGACCGGCGGGCGCATGGATAGACGCATGTGCAGTTTCCCATCGGTGGGGTCAGTTTGCAGGAGGGCCGGATTGCCTTTGGTGACATTGGTGATGGCCTGTTTGCCGGTGGCGCGACGCAAAAACAAAAGCGCAAAACAGTCAGGCACCGGCTGCTCTATATCACCCCATCCGCCGCTGTCTTTTTGCAAATTCACTAGGAGCGAAGCACCTTCCCAGTACCACTGGTGTTCGCCAAAAGTTTCAGTTTCTGCCAAGCCACCGGCCCGTTCGAGACCGTAGACGTAATAAAAGTTCCAGTTATTGGGAATCCCATTTCCCAAGGTCCAGTTGGCTCCGAGCCAACCGATGCCAGCAAGAATCGAACGGTCTAGTTTGCGCAACAGGGAGCCATTGGCGGAGGCGATTAGGTGGTCGCGGCAAATTGCAAGCGTGCCAACGCCCGCAGCAGTCATGGAGGCAGTCACGCTAGAGCCTGTGCTTATGGAATATCCAAAGCCAGCCGGCGTTACTTGTTTGCCAGAGGTGACGGGTGCGGAGCTAAGGTTTCCACTGGAGCAGGCCAAAGTGCCCTTTGCCAACTCTCGCCAAGTACGGTCGGGAATGCGGACTCCGTTCGCCGCTGCTGCACGTAATCCTAAAGCGGCGTATTGAGCATTCGATAAATCACCATGCCATCCACCCGTGTTTGAGCCATAACCCCATAAACCGTTACCCATTTGCCAATCAACTAAATCCCCGGCAAGCTTTTCGATGCGATCATCATCTTGAGGATCTCCACCTGCATGGAAGGCCATCAACTCCAATGCAATGGCATAGGTTTTATCCGCACGTTGCTGACGTAAATGCTCAAGCCCTTTGAGCACAGACTCATGTTGCGTGCTGACTCCGCTTTTGATTAAGGTGTACACAGCCAAAGCGCTTACGCCATTGGTGTATCCGCCGTGCATAGGCCAAGAGCCATCGATAGTCTGGCGATCCAACAAATATTGAACTCCTAAATCAATTGCACGATGTATACGAGGATTGTCAATCCTGCGCTTAGCCTGCATCTCAAAACTCCAACCCTTGCCATGGTTTTCTACCTGCACTAGCAGGTGGTTTAGCCCCGGCATGACTTCCAGGTCGAGTTGGAAGCTCTCAGGATTAAATTGGCGCGGACGCTTATGACTAAGGAGTGGTTTGCCGTTCCACCAAAGGTTAATAGTTCCCTCTCCACCGCATTGCACTGGGATCGTATTTTCTGCGTTAGCGAATACCGGCAGATATAGGTAGGCGGTTGCATCCTTGGCGTAGTCGGGGTCAGCAACGACCAAGGGGAGGAGCGAGGCAATTTCTAGCTTGCCGGTGTCCATCGATATACGTGACCTAGGGTTGCTTGATTTTGCGTCTTGCTCGAGCAGATACCCAGCAACATCTGGTTGGGTCCACGGAATGCTCATGCCTTCAGGACCCTTGTGCATTTGTTGCAAGTTGGAATACGGGGTGCCAGCCTGAATCCTGCGCACCAAGACCGACGGGCTGTGGATCCCAGTTGCGGCATTTTTTGGGAGCGGACCAAGTAACCGCCATTCTCCAAGCTTTAAGGAGTCGATTTCTTGCTGGGCAGGCAGCGTTGCTTGCAACGCTACAAGGACCAAAATGGAAACAGCCAGGGTCATGGTTACTTCTAGGTTAACCGCGCGTATGAGGTAACTTGGTTCCATCGTGGTCACTTCCCCACCCCTCTCCGTGAAACGTTTGTTGAGTAGCCTTGCTTTCGTCTTGATCATTACGAATGCAAGCTTTGCCCAGCAAGATCCGGAAGGCGCAGAAGAGCATGTAAGCCTTCGTTATGGGCGCGAGGCTCGTGCGCAAGGGGATTTCACTGCTGCCTATGAGCATTTTCTGTTTGGCCTTGCGCGGGCATCCGATTCCTTTTCCGTGGTGCAAATGCTTTTGGAGAATGCTGCCTTGGCTGAAAATGCAGATGCACAAGCATTGTGGGCCCATGAGTTGTATGCCTATGGCGCAGACGCACGGGGTCGCTTGAACCTGAAGAAGAATCAGCAAAAGTGGATGCTTAAGGATGATCCTTGGCCAGCTGAGCTTGCGGGATTACGGGCTTCTGCGGTGCAAGAGTTGGTGAAGTTCCGCGATCGGCACGCCAATGGCCGCGGTGCCGGTGATCCGTTTTTGGCAGAATGGGCAGAAGATTTGGCGCGCAGCTTGGCATTGTCCTCTCCTGCTTTGCAAGAAAAGTATGCCGCGAACCTTACGCCCACGATTGAGGTCTCCAAAGCGGTGCAACGTCGTGTTTTAAAGGCGCTTGGAAATACGATGCGCAAGGGATTTGCGGAGAGCAAAAACGAATGGATTATTCGCGCTGCCCGTTGCTTACGTGGGCTTGGGGCGCAGTCTAACTTTCCTGACCTGGAAGGACCGGAGCCCCTAAAAATGAGTTCCGAGTTGGCTGCGGCAAACGCTTCGCTGGGACGCGCACGTGCGAGTTTGGAAGTTGAAAAGGAAGTTCTCACGATCGAAAACCTCGAAGACTTCGATGAGGAGATGCAACGTGCTTTCACTTTGGATCATGCATCCTTTGCCGATCCTGGTGTCGCGTTTTCGAAAAACAAGCGTTACCGAGTGGAAACATCATGTGGTTATTGGACCTTATTGGGCGTGGCTTCCACCGTGGAAGAACACCATGAACGATTGGCTGCATGGTATGGGGAGGATCCATTTCTTCAGCAACAGGGAACCATGCGGATGGTTCCGGAGTCTCATGGCTTAGAAATGGAGGGGGCAGGTTTTTGGTGGGTAGGCGGCTTCCAAGGCGGAGACATCACCACAATTTCATTTACCTTGAGCACCATTCCTGGTGTTGGGCGGACCATTACTCACGAACTAACCCATCGCTTTGATGGAAAAATCTTTGGTGGTTTACCGGCGTGGCTTGCCGAAGGCCGGGCGGTTTGGACTGGCGCTAGTTATGGTGCGATGAGCGACCGAGAATTTGTGGATGACTATGTCAACTTTGGAACCATGTTCAGCGTCTCGCAAAAGGGATATGGTGGCAGCGAAAAATTGTCGGAACTGGTCGACGGCACGATTGAGGAGTATCGGGACAACTATTCTGCGGGCTATGCCTTATTCGTTTACTTACGCAGTTGGACTGGTTTTGAAGATGGTGAGACTAAGATTTTCCGGGCGCAGTTAGAGGCATATCAAAGGGATAAGAAGCGCTCGAGAAGCGGAGGCCTTGCTGGCTTCGTGCGCTATTTTTGCGATGGCAAGGAAGGGCGACCAAGCAGCTTCGATGCATTCACCAAAGACTACAACCGTTTCCTAAAGGGGTTCTATTGGAAGGACATGCAGCCGTGGACAGCCCGCTATGACCCAGGTGCGCCGCAAGGTGAGCCTGCGCAACGAGTGATGGATGAACCGACAGCAACCTGGCTGCGTAATCGCGCAGAGCCGTGGTTCGGCCAAGACCAGGCGCGTATGGCTGCCGAGGTCTTGGTGGAATCTGGCGCCGATCGTGAGGCCCTAGCCGCCTATCAATGGGCGCTTGCCGTGGATGAACCTTCCGATGCGGTACTTGATGAAATCGCACAAGCCTTAGAGCGGGTGGATGAAAAGGAAGCCGCTTGGGCGATACGGCATTGGCATCGTTTTGATTCCCCTCGCCGCAATTATCTCGCCGCCGTGGAGGCAAAGGCTGCTCCGTTTTTAGGTAAGTTGTCGAAGACTAAGAAACTGGTTGAGGCGATGGCGCAAGCGTCGGAGTTTTATGCGGAGGGTGACCTTCTGGTTGCAGCAGCAGTGATGGCGGCGGATCATGATTGCTTGGCGCAGTCACTTGGCCTTGCGCAATCTCGGGTATTGTTCCCGGTCGATCGCGCCAAAGAAGTTTTGCATCCAGTGCATCGTCCTGGGCATCAGTTAGGCACAGCTGGCTGGATGGAGGATGGCCTGACCGGTCACGAAGACAATCGAGTGGAAGGCCTTTGGTTTATAGACCGTCAAGGTGACCTGCATGTCGGGCGCAAGCAAGCGCGTAGTGGAACCGACACCATGGATCGACAATCTCAGCAGCGCGATGCATTCGTACTATCACGTGAATGGCAAGACCCTGGGCGCTATCGATTGCGCACTAAGATTGAGCAAACCACCGCCTACTTTCATGGCGGCGTGGTCCTCGGCTGGACCCGGCGCGACCGCAATATTCGCTTCGATTTCGCGGGTGGAGATGCTCAATACGCCTCTGGAGAAAGCGAAGACCGCACTTCCTCCCATGGCTTTCATTGGACCCTAGATGGATTGTATACGCGTCAACCCCGGGTTTCGGGGAATGTCGGGTTTGATCGAGAGAAGCGCACATGGGATTTAGAATTGCGTGTGGACGGACCTACCGTGGAGGTCTTCGTCAACGCTAGTTTGGTCGGACGGATGACAACTTTGGACGCGCGGCCGATTCAGGGCTACATCGGTTTTTATACCTCGACGGGCGCGATTCGGGTGGTAACGCCAAAAATTGAACGTCGGGATCGGGAGGTCTATCTCTCCACTGCGACGGCGCTAGGCATGGGGCTTCATCCAACGCAACATGGAAAGACCAACATTCGTGATTTGCTCGGGAGGCCGGTCACCGGCTTACCTCTCGCAGGACCAGGAACCGCACTGGTTTGGTTCCCCGAAGAATCCGCCAAGCATCTTGCTGAGTTGGAGGAAGGGGAGTGGGTGCAGGAAATCCAGAAAACGCTCGACCTCTTCTTGGAGCAATGGATGATTGAGGATCCAAGTCAGGGTGTGACCGTGGTGTGGCCGCAATCCATCCCGCAAGCCACACGTGACAAAATGCAACAGCGCTATGAGAAGGGGGAGGTGGAGGACATCACCATGCCGCGTGGCGGGATCTTCTTTGCAACTCACCCTGGACGCGCGGACCTCATGGAAAGTGGCATGACTGTGGGTGGATGGAAACGTCCGATCATCATGTTTGCCGACCCCGCCGGCATTCTTCAATTTGCTCGACGCCTCTCCCGCACCCGCTCCGGCTTGCATCGCGACCTTCTGCGCCAACTGTTGGAGTTTCAGGATCACTCACGACCCGGTCAAGCCGGTTCCGACGACTAGGCGAACTCAGAGTTTCCCTAGTCGCGCTGCAGTTCGACTTGAGAAAAACCAACCGCGGCATTGCCAAGCTCACCGCCTTCAATTTCGGTGATGACAATTTTGAGGTAGTTCACTTTGATTGCTTTTGGAAACTCGATGACTGTCTTGCGCGCAGGTGAGGTTTCCACCTTGTACATAGTTGGATTCTTGTCTTTGTTCAGCCATAACTCAATTTGCGCGACGTGCGGATGCGCAGTTTGCTCTGATTTTCGGGTATGCGCTTGAGAAAGTAATAGGCGGTGGACTTTGGCTTTTTTGCGCAAAGAAATCTCTACAGTAGGGCGGGTATCGGTGATGGCGCACTCCCAGTAGGAGTACCAATAGTTATCCACCAATAGGCCGCCATGGTTCCCACCGTTTTGACTGGAGACAGTGACTTTTGGACGATATGCGGGCACCAGATTGCGCGCGGAATCGCTTGCGTACTGGATGTCTTGAGCGCGAATACCAGTTTCGTATTCCAGCGAAAGGACTTCGCTTTCCCAAAGCTTGCCATTGTCGCTTTCGGCCTTCACCTGGAAATGCCAAAGGCCAGGAGTCTCGGCACGGAAGCGATGTCCAAAGCGATTGCCCTCGCCCGCTCCAAGTGGCTGCCAATCTTCTTCATCGCGGCGCGCAAAATAGTGCGCTCCAAGCAAAGTGATTCCCTTGGGTGGAATAGTCCACAGCACAATGGGATCGCCTTCGAGTGCATGCAAAACTAAAAAGTTTTTATCGGGTTTGGTGGCGTGGTGACGATTGGTGCCATTACGGTTGCCACCAGTCGTCGCTGAGCGTGCGGTTGCTCGTTTGAGGAATAGAAGCGAAAAGCTAGTAGCGATGTCCTCTTGCCCCCAAGGGGTATTCCACTGGCCATCGGCCTTCTGATCCTCGACTAAAAAGCTGGAACCCTCGGCATACCAATTGTGGCTACCCATCATTTCGATGTCGAGCAAAGCCCCCACGCGTTCCACTCCGTAAAGCCAGTAATAGTAGTAGGCACGATCGGTACGGCCAGGGTTGTGCCCCAAAGAAAATTGGTGACCTAGCCATTCCATGCCTTCCGTAATCGCAGTATCGACTTTCACTAAGTCGGTGCGTTTCATGCGATCGCCGAGCTGATCGCGGCAAATGGCAAGTACTGCAACCCCGGCCGATGTCATCGTGCCCGACCATCCAGTTGGGTGCCCAGGGTAATAGGTAAAGGGTGAACCGATTCGGTTTTTGTTGCGCCCGTTCCTTTGCTGGGAGATCAAGGCTCCATTTATGGCAGAAGCCCAAACCTTACGCGGAATTTCCACACCCCGTTGTGCAGCGGCGCGCAGGCCGAGTACCGCAAATTGGGTGCAGGACAAATCCCAATGCCCTGCGGGGTAGGCCCATTGTCCATTGTTCTCTTGCCAGGAGATGAGGTCTTCCGCACGCTCTTCCATCCACGGTAAAACATTCGGGTCATCCAATGCTGCCAAGGCCATGAGCTCGCAACCGGCAGAATATGTGCGGTCCGATGGCTCGGTGCGCAGGTATTCCAGACCGCGCAAAATGGCAGGGTGACGTGGATCCACTCCCGAACTTAGCAAGGCATAAATCACCAAAGCCGTGGCGCCATTGCGGTAAACAGTTTGTACATTCTGCCACGAGCCATCTAAAAGTTGGCGTCCGATTAAGTACTTCACTCCTCGATCGACGGCGAGGTTGATGGCATCTTGGTTCTCAAAGCGCGGCGATTGCATTTCAAAAGCCCATGCCCCGCCACTTTGTACCACCTTCACCAGCAGATGATTGATTCCAGGTTGCAGGGAGAGCGTGACATTTTCCTGATAGGCATTGCTTGCACGAGTCTCTGTGCTTTCGGAAACCAAAACCCCGTTGAGCCACATGCGCTGGCCATCGTCACTACCAAAGAAAATGGTTTGCTCGGTGGCGATGTCGGTTCGGATTGGGCAATAAAGATAGGCCGCTTGCTTGGGTGCACTTTCACCAGTAAGTGCAACGAGATCAAAACGTCCGCTATCAAAAGGTTCTTCGCCACGCGGATTGCTTGCAGTAGCAGGCTTCCATAGCTTCATTCTTCCCGACTGCTCCACTCCGTGTTCGGCGGGATTCCACTCCTTGCCTGCGGCCATCTGTTCCAGAAAACGCTCCGGAGGATGTGGAAGGCTTAAGTCCTCTGCGCTTTGGTGGGCAAAGGGACCCATAAATACCCAATCACCGAGCTCAACTTTTGCGCTTGGTTCTTGCGTAAAAAAAGGCGCGGAAATGAGGGTTAGGGCAAGGGAGGGAATCAGGAACACCGCCGCCAGCCTAGCACTGACGACGGCGATTCACGATTCCGCGTATAAAGGCGGCGCCTTTGCGCCACGGGATTACTGCACCTGAGTTGCGAGGCTCTGCCCCAAAGTGAGGGTACCTGGGTCGTATATCTGTAGCCAAACCGGGGAGCCAGCGAGTCCTAGAGGAACGATAAAGGTCAACGAGGCATCGCCTTGAGCGTCGGCGAGAATGGCGAAGGTGGTGACCGGCGGAGTGAGGTCGACCAAGCCAATCGGTGACATCCATGGCCCACCGCCGATGAGGCTGCGTCCGGTGAATGCGATTTGGTTTGGGGTGAGATTGCCCGCACTCATGGTGGCGCTTTGTCCAGCGATGAGCGGAGTGATGCTCAAGGTCGGCCCAGCGTTTACATCTTCCACTACCGCTCGAATAAACAGGTTGCGCGCTTCGGCGGCAAAGGAGCCAGAGGAATCGTTGCAATCTGCACTAATCGAAGAGTGTCCAGCCGAGGGCACACTGTAGACAATGGTGAATCCAGAATCGCCGGCACAAGGATTGGAAGGGCGGAGCTCAATGGAAAAGTCCGAGCTCCCGACCTGAATGCCGAGGCTGCTTACATCGATCACTTGCCAGTTGGCGGTGTCGAGGACTGCTGTGAGGTTCAGCATCGTGCCGATGACTAAGCCACTGGTATTGCGCACGAGGAGATCGAAGTTCTTGCTGGCACCCCATTGAGTCGAAGCGACATAGCGCACTTCTAATAGCTGGCCAGTAGCACTGCCTACTGGAGTAAAACGAACCGAATGCGCCCAGTAACTCCAGCCTGGAATGATGTCGGCATGCTGTAGATTGCGCGAAGTGCCGGCGTAATCCCCATCGTCATAAAAAAGCTCCGTGCTGTTTGGAGGCAGCGCCGGAGAAAACACGATGGAACGTGTGAGTTGGCCAGTTTCAACGGTGGTGATGCCGTCGGAAGTGAACTGTTGCGCGCCCAGCGAGGAGCCGAGGAGAGCAAGGCCGAGGCTCAGAAGCGCGATACGGGGTGTAGCGCGGGGCAACAGATGGGGGATGGCCATGGAAGAAAGCTACCATGCAAATCCCCCGTCGTCGGGAAAACCTTTGCGGGATTGGGTTTCCGCGGTTTAGTTGCGGCGCATCAGCAGCATCAGGATGTGCTGAAACATGATGACAAAGTCAATTAGCAGGGTCGCTGCGGCAGAAGCAGCCATGTTCTCGGGATAACGGCGCAAGATGTTTTGCGTGTCGTAGAGCACAAAGCCGCCCATGAGAATCACGAAGCCCATCGAGTAACCCCAGTTGCTCACGCCACCGCCGATACCCATCATGCCAAGAAGGCCGATGGCTAGGAGGCCGAAAAATCCCATCCAGAGTGCGCCGCGCATCCACGAGAAATCGCGCTTGGTGGTGAGCGCGTAAAAGCTGAGTCCACCAAACACCGCGCAGGTCAAAGCAAAGGCTTGGGTGACGATGCTGCCGGTGTCGTTAAGCGCCAGGGTGTGAATCTGCTCGCTGGTTAAAGCGTCGGAAGCAACTTGGCTGGCCGATGCGATGTAAATCAAAGGCGCAGTCAGGAATCCTTCTAGTACGCCAAAGGCTCCAAGGCCAAACATACTCATGGCGTTGCCGCGAGAAGCAGTCAGCCGTAGTAAGAAGAACATGGCGGCCATCAGTACGATGAAGCCCATGATGCCGAAGCTCATGATGCCAAACGCAACATTGAGTAGGCCTTCATTGGTCGCTACGAGATAACTCGTTCCCATCCAGACGGCCATCGCTCCGCCGAATAAGGCGTAAACTTTGCGCAAGAAGGTAATGCGGGACAGTGGGTCCGCTTGGGCAACACTGCCGGTTAACGGAACCGAAATTCGGCCAAAAGCTCCAGGTGAGTTTGCACGCATGATTTCTATTCTATCGTTTCTGTGGTTTCAGCAATTGCGCAGCGTGGCCAACTCCAACGGAGGACCAGTGCGCCGACGGCCGCGATGAGGAAGGAGACAAGAGTTGTCGTTCCTAAAACCCATGCTCCGATTCCGAACAAAAGCCCGTAAATCAGGGCGATGCCGCCTGCCCAGCCTACGAGGATGGGCAAGAGGCGTTTGCGACTTCCGTTTCCGAAAATACCCCACGCGCCAGCCGGAAGCACCTGATCATGAAAAGCCTTCAGGTGTTCGCGCTCAACCGGTTTGGTTAAGAGCGTGACAGTGAGGCAAACGGCAATCGAAACCGCCACCACAAACAAGTAGGACAACGGATAAGGGATATCAATCAATTTCGATTCCGCGCCGAACATGTTGAGGTTTAATGCCACCGTCAGCATGGTAGAGGTGAGTAGGGCGGAAAGTTCAGTCCAAGCATTGGCGCGCCACCAGAACCAACGCATGAGCAGAGCCGGCCCGACACCGCCTAATAAGGAGAGTGAAAAAGTGAAGAGGTTGGCAATGCTGTCGGCGGACAGGGCAAACAGTCCGGCAAGGATGCCGATGGCGATTTCCGCGAAGCGCCCGACCCAAACATAGTGGGTTGGTTTGGCGTTGGGGCGAAGGAAGCGGCGGTAGAGGTCGTTGACTAGATAAGCGGAGCCAAGATTAAAGTGCGTGTCCAAGGTGCTCATGAAGGCGGCGAGAAAACTTGCGCACAATAAGCCAAACAGGCCAGGCCCAAGCAGCATCGCCATCATGCGTGGATAGGCTTCTTCGTAGTCCGGGACCCACTCACCGCTGGAGCTCAGAATCAGGCTGAGGTCACTGGTTTGAATGAGAATCATCGAAGCTAATCCCACAATAATCCACGGCCATGGGCGCAAACAATAGTGCGCTAGGTGGAACCAAAGCGCGGCTCCACGGGCATGGCCCTCGGTTTTACAGGCAGAATAACGCTGCACGCCGGCACCGCCGCCATCGGCATTTTTATTCAGCCATCCTTGCACTCCCGTAAAAATCAAAAAGGCGCCAAAACCTTGGGTCCACCACGCAACGGCGGTCCACGAAAAAGTAACCCCCGTTTTGGGGTCGATGGAACTTGGCAGCAGGTTTGTCGTCTGTGGGCCTAAATCGCGGAAAGCATCGCGTGCTGCAGTGAGGCCACCAAGGGCATCTACCGATTTATACGCAAGCAGGAGTGCGCCGAAAAGCGCGAGCGCGAACTGAAACAAGTCCGTCATCACCACGCCCCATAATCCGGAGAGGAAGGAGTAAGAAAGCGCGAGCAGGAGTGCGCCGCCCACAATCCAGTGGTCGAGGCTGGAGTCATCGAGATCGAGGATGACACGTACTAATTTCAGCATCGCGAGTAGTACCCACGCGAGCACCATGGTGTTGGTCACGAGTGCGTGATAGCCGCCGTAAAAACCGCGCAGGAACCGGGCCGCGGAGCCGGAGTAACGGCGTTCGATAATCTCGGCATCGGTGGTGACTTCCAGACGCCGCCACCATGCGGCAAGGCAAACAAAGGAAAGCGAACCGCCAACTGCAGCTCCCCACCAAATCCAGTTTTTGGAAATGCCCTCGCTGCGGACCCAGCCGCTAACCAGGAGCGGGGTGTCGGCCGCAAAGGAAGTTGCAACCAAAGAGGTACCGGCAACCCACCATGTAAGGCTACGGCCGGCTAAGTAGAAATCGCCGGTGGATTTTGACGCGCGTTTGGTGAGGTAGATACCCACACTCAACGCGAAAACCAGATATCCCCCGATGGCGAGCCAGTCGAGGAAATGGAATTGGGTCACGCGTGCGGAAGTGCTACTCGCCGGCAGTAATTAGCATGCCGAGCAAAGCTGGCGACACACCTGGGAGATACCAACCGCGCGCAGCCGCGGGGGCGAGTTGAGCAGCATCGGGGGCGCCAGCCATGTAAAGCGCAGGATGATGATGCTGGATGGCCTCGAGCCATGGGCCCGGAATGTTGGGTAAGCCGTGTCCTTCGCGTGCGCCACACAAGATGAGTAGTGGGCCTGGGAAGGACGTTGGTGGCGCGCTATCTGGGCTGAAAACCGGCATATCCCATTCATGCAGATACTTGAGCGCATCAGGAGTCGAGGCGAGATTCAGGGCGCAAACTGGACGTATGTGGGTGCGTCCGGCGGCTCCACCTGGAAGCGGGCGCAGCAAAGTTTTAGCTCCACCGCCAAGCACCAAAGGCTTCGGCGGGGAAACCTCGGTATCTAAACTGAGGCGAATTAGCTTTTCTAGGCGGCCGACGGCCTGGAAGACGCGTTCTTCATCCAGGTCTCCGCGCTTGAGTGCATCGCGCAGGGTGATGGCAAGCGCAACTGGATCTGCTGGGTCTAGTAACAAGTCCACACCTGCGTGAACCGACTCCACCGCAAGCTCTTCACTTGGACCATCACCGAAGCCAACCATCTGCAAGGAATCGGTGACCACCACGCCATCGTAATTCCAATCCTTGCGCAGAATGTCCATCATCACCTGAGAGCGACTGGCCGGACGTCCTTCTGGATCGATCAATGGGAACTCGATATGACCCACCATAATCGAAGGGCACAAACCGAGCAGCGCCTTGAATGGCTCTAAGTGTGGTTCTGGATCTTCAAAGCAAATCGCCATTTCGGTGTGGCTGTCCTGCGCGACACCGCCGTGCCCCGGGAAGTGCTTGGCGCATGCGAGTCCGCCGGCATCTTTCAGGCCCTGCAAGAACGCGCCAGCACATTCAATCACGCGCTGGATTTCACCGCCAAAGGCGCGGTTGGCGATGATCGGGGAACGCGTTGCATCCAGGGAGGTGCGGTGAAGGTCGAGTACAGGACCTAAAATCCAGCGCACATTGGCGGATGCGGCCTCGGATGCCGTGCGATGCCCCGCGTTGTAGGAGGCTTCGGTGCCGAGCAATCCGAGCGCCCATGCATCTGGCAGTGGAGTTAGCCCTTCAAACTGTTGTCCGGCTCCACGCTCCAAATCAGCGCAAAACAAAATCGGGTGGCCAGCCTGATCTTCCATGGTTTCGTGCAGCCATTGCACGTCTTCCGCGTCGCCGCCGAAGATCATGAAAACTCGGGGGTCGAACTCGCGTAGGCAGCGCAGGGCCTCAGCAAGGCCTTCACCCTTGTCGAGGCGCAGGGTGGGGGCTACGAGGTAATCGGTTGGTGAATGACTCACAACGCATTAGGGTAGTGGCGGCCTTCGGTGGCGTCGAGTGGGAGGGCGTAGAATCCCCATTTCATGGCCAAAGCTCTCCTCCTTGTTCACGGTGGCGCCGGTAATTTGCCGGAAGCTTCCCGCCCCGCCCATGCTGCTGGATGCTTGCGGGCTGCTGAGGCTGGCGGCGCAGTACTAGAAGCTGGCGGCACCGTGGTGGAAGCGGCTTGTGCTGCGGTGGTGGAACTGGAAAATAATCCGATCTATAACGCGGGGGTGGGCTGCGCACTGACTAGTAGTGGCCGTGTTTCTTTAGATTCGGCGGTCATGGATGGCAAAACTCGTAATGCAGCTGGTCTGGCCGCGCTCGACGCCTTCCCCAACCCCGTGCGCATTGCGCAGCGTATGTTGGAGGAGCCAGAGGTTTTGCTGGTGGGTCAGCCGGCTTCCGATTGGGCTGAGCGTCACGGTTTCCGTCGTCTTCCAGAAGATGAGTTAACCACTGAATCGGCCCGCATCCAATGGCATAAGGTCGTCGATGAAGGCGCAGACCCCAATTTCGCTGGTGGCACGGTGGGCTGTGTTGCCCGTGATGCCGATGGCAACCTAGCAGCGGCAACCAGCACTGGCGGCACCATGGGTAAGAAGCCCGGTCGGGTTGGCGATTCTCCCCTGATTGGTGCCGGCACCTACGCCGATGACATCTGCGCCCTCAGTGCAACGGGTCATGGAGAAGCATTTATGCGCGCTGTTTTTGGCGCCCGGGTTGCCGATGCCGTGCGCTACGGTGAGGATCCGCAAGCAGCTCTGCAGCGTATGTTGAAGCGCACGCGTGATTTTTTCGGCGGTTACGGTGGAGCGATTTTGCTCACCAAAGAAAGTGACCCGCAGTACTTTTGGACGACTGTCGGAATGTCGCATGCCTGGTGGTCGCCCGACGGCACTGGGAGCGGTATTTGAGTTCTGAAAAAAAGGTTTCGCCCGGCACGTGGTGGATGATTGCGGCGGCGAGCTCTTTTGTGTTGATGGCTGCGTCGGCCAAAATGATGCCGGCACTTTCTTCTTTAGAGATGGTGTTTGGGCGCAGCATTTTATCGGTGGGCATCACTGCGTGGATGATGCGCGGTGCAGGGGCTGCAGTAAAACCCAAGCGCATTGGCCTTTTGTGTTTGCGCTCGGTGTTCGGCTTGGCCGGATTGATCTGTTATCTAGAGGCGATTGAACGCATTCCACTGGGAACCGCGGTCACCGTCTATAACCTGACACCCATTTTCGCAGCCATCGTCGGCCTTCTGTTTTTGGGAGAGAAGATCTCGAAACGCCAAGCCGTTTCCATTTTGATTGGCATCGGTGGGGTGGCTTTGATCAAAGGATTTTCCGCCGATGTGACCTGGCCTGGCGTTATCTTTGCGTTGGGCACGGCCTTTTTCTCAGCGATTGCGTACAGCTTCGTGCGGGTGCTGAACAAGACCGAGCATCCACTCACTATCGTGATGGCGTTTCCATTGGTGTCCCTTCCGTTGACCCTCATGTTCGGGGGTTGGAACTTCCGCATGCCGGTTGGCATGGAGTGGTTTTGGCTTGTGGCTCTTGGAGTAGCAACTCAGAGCGGCCAGGTTTGCCTCACTCACGCTTTGCGCTATCACACGGCTTCTCGCGCGACTCAAATTGGATTCATCGGCGTGGTCTTTGCCATGCTACTTGGCATCCTTCTTGGAGATGGGGTCCCCGGCTTAGCCCAGATTGGCGGTGCCGCTTTGGTCTTCTGTAGCCTGGTCTGGGGCAAGAAATCGGCGGTAAAGCCAAGCTAACCTAAGAGCAAGCCTTAAAAGTCCGTGTCATCAGCGGCATCAAGCTGATCCTTCGTTTCGTGAAGGAACTTGTCTGCGATGGCAAGCATAGCAGTCAAGTCTATGGCGCGAACATCGGGGCGGCCGAGTGCGCGGTCTAGGTCCGCAATGGACCATTCCAAATCAGAAGACTCCAGGGTGAGATGGATTTTCGTCATAGGCGCACGGGTGAGTGCAGCCCCGGGCGGATAGGTGGCATCGAAATTCAAGCCAATTAGGACTCCGGTACGGGCCTCAAATACAGCATCGACCAGCGCGGTGTTTGCCCAAACCGTAAGCAGCGCTTTTTCTGGCGCATCGAGCAACAGTTGAAAGGCTGAATAAAGCGGAGAGTCTTCACTGAGATCCAGGCCCAACTTGCAGTAGATGCGGTTGTCCGCGAAACGTAGAGAGTGACAGGCTAAAGCCGTGTGGGTGAGATCGAGAAAATACTGTGGATGAAAGGCATGCACAGGAGATTCCAGGTTGGAGCGAAAAAACGCAGAGCTCGAAATCCCATAGCCATTGAGGTTATCCAAAAACTTCGGCATCAAGCTCATGATGGATGCATAGGTGGATTCAAAGGCGGATTGCTGAAACTGTACGGCATAGGTTTTGTCGGGGTCTACACCCGGAACCCCGTTAGCCGTGCCCCAACTGCGCAGATAAAACCCATCGCATAGCATGGTACCGGTGAGATCCCAATCGGATTTGGAATCTGGTAAGCTAAGAACTAGGAAGGCGTCGAGCCGGGAACGGTTGGTATCGATGCCTTGATAATGGAAGTTGCCGACGGCTTTTCCATGGGTCACTTCCTTTGTTTCTGGGTTTTGGCGTTCGAAGTTTGCGTCGAGTGAATATTGAATCGAAAGAGGCAGGGTGACTTCTGTTGCGAGGGCGTCGCGCCACTGCTGGAAAGCTTCAAGGGCCTCCGGTCCGCTGACGGTTAAGCCACCGCGTAAGGACTGCGGAACGATGGCATCGTAGAGCTTGGCTTTGGGAGTGCCACCATTGCATGCGCCCAATGTGAGGCATCCAAGTAAGGCCAATAAAGGTGCGGGGGAGAGTCGGCCCATGAAGAGGAGTATCCCAGATAGGGAGCACCTTGCAAATCCAGTACGATTCGGAGTGATGATACGCCTCACTGCTCTACTTTGTCTGAGTTCGCTATTTCTGGCCTGTACCAAGGCCGAGGGGGAAGCGGATCTTGTTGCTCCTGCAGCAACCCATGCCACAGCTATGCAAAATGACGATGGCCTACCTCCAGATATCATCCTTATTTTGGCCGACGACCTTGGTTATGGCGATTGGGCTCCAACTGGCGGCCCGATGCGCACCCCATATCTCACCCAGCTCTGTGCCGATGGCGTGCGTTTGGATCAATATCGCACTTATCCTATTTGCACTCCGACTCGCACCGCCTTGATGGGGGGCATGGCGCCAATTCGATACGGCATGGCCTTTTCCCCGCTGCGTAACTGGGAACAGCGTTCCTTTCCTCGTGATCTTCCAACCTTAGCGGAACGCCTCCACGACACGGATTATCAAACCGCCATTGTGGGCAAGTGGCATTTAGGTCTTGCGGAAAAGTGGATGCTTCCCAACCAGCGCGGATTTGATCATTTTTATGGCTTCCTCACCGGCTCCATCAATTATGCCAGTCACACCAACGGACATTCCGGATTAGATTGGCAGCGTAATGGTGTCTCCGTGGATGAAGAAGGTTATTCGACAACCTTGTTTGGAGAAGAAGCAGCACGTTGGATTGGCGAACAGAGTGTTGAAAAACCATTGTTCCTTTATCTTCCATTTAACGCTCCGCACACACCGGTGATTGCTCCCGTGGAATTTACCAAGCGCTACAAAGAGGAGGTTCCAGATTTAGCCCGGCGCAAATTCTGCGGTATGGTCGACGCTATGGACGATGCAATCGGTACCGTTTTAGCTGCAGTGGAAAAGCGCGGGCGTAGCAACAACACCTTGGTCATTTTCCTTTCGGATAATGGTGCTTCTTTGAAGGCGAAAGGCTCTAACGGGAATCTGCGCGGCTCCAAAGGGGGCACGTATGAGGGAGGAATCCGAGTTCCAGCTGTGGTGCGCTGGCCCGCCCAATTTCCAGCAGGCGCGGTAAGTCATGATCTGGTCGACGTCTTGGATTGGGTGCCTACCATCCTGCAAGCCGCTGCAGTGGAAGACTTAAGTTCCTTCGACGGGCGCTCCGTAATTTCTGCGTTGAGTCATCCGATTACGGATACTGGAGAAACGACTGCCCGCAACGACTTGTTCTATGTGGCCTCGACGCAAAAGCACATCAGTTACAGCGTGGTGCGTTGGCCGTGGAAGTGTGTACGTCGTGTGCGCAAGGTCAATCAAGGCTTGAGTGTGCAACTATTCCGTTTGGACACGGATCCACAGGAGGCGGTGGATGTCAAAGTGGAAAACCCGGAGATTTTGGCGGATCTTACTACGGCCATAGATGTCTGGTTTGCCCAAATGGCGCCCGATGAAGACATGTTAGCCCCAAGCGAGTGTATTGAAAAAGCGGCCCCATCCACTTGGAAGGAGCCGCAAGATTGGGCGACGTTTTCGCGCTAAGCCTTAGCTTGCCTCTCTCAATCCTTGAGGAACAAGTAGTACATTCGCCCGCGACTGCTGACGTGACCGGCACGCGCCATCGCGTTATCGCCGAGGCCCATGTAAACGTCGCAACGCCCGGCGGAGCGGATGGCGCCACCGCGGTCTTGGTCTAAGGCGAAGAAACGTACTGGGCGTTGGACCAGTTTCCCCTCGGGATCGAAGTCGGGCAGACGTACTTCCACATAAACCAATGCGGCACGTGGGAAGACATCTTTGTCAGTGGCGATGGAGTGCATCGCGGTGACGGGTTGGCCGAGACATCCGTATGGTCCGCCTGCGCTTTCACGGAAGAATACGAAACTTGGGTTTTGCGGAAGTACGCGTTCGGCTTCGCTTGGATGGTCGGCGAAGTATTCACGCAACTTTTGCAAGGACAACTCCGAGCGTTCGATTTTCCCTTCGTCGATTAAGATGCTGCCAACACTGACATATTCATGGCCGTTTTTGCCGTCGTAGCCGACTTCGAATAGGGTGCCGTCGGCGAAACGAATCACTGCGCTTCCTTGGACTTGCGCAATGTAGGCATCGAAGGGATTGGTGAGCCAAACTAGTTCCTTGCCATCGAGGTGATGGTTATCGCGTAATTCAGCGGCGGTGTAATAAGGAACCATGCCGCCATCGGAAGTCATGCGACCGAGGATGGTGCCGTCGTCCGCTTTGGCTAAATCCTCCGGCTTGGTGTAAAGCGGAAACTGGTACTCGTCGCCTTGTTGCATTGCGCCATCTAAAATTGGCGTGCCATAGCCGGTAAAGAAGACATCTCCGGTTGCGCTGCGGCCGCGCGCAACCCAAACTTCAAAGTCGGCGTTTAAGCGCTGCAAAAAATCTTCGGAGGACTCGCTTTCTTCCAAAATTGTGGCGAAGGCTTCGACCGAACGCACCATGCGCTCGTGTGTAATTGCGTCCCCAGGACCGACTGGGAAATAGCCCTGGGAGCTTGGCTTACTCAGATAGTTCAAACTATTGCGCGACGCCTCCAGCAACTCTTCACGGCGTTGCCATCCGATGGAAAAATCGGGCCAAGGCTCACCGTAAGGCAAGCGTTCGATTCCATATTCGCCGTCGGCCAGTTGATAGTCGTAAGGGCTGATGGGCTCCACTTTCGCCATGGGCTGTTGGCAGGAAGTGGCGGCCAGCAAAGGTGCAAGAACAAGGAGTCGGCGCGGCATGGCTACAGCGTATCCTGTGGGTCCATGCTTTTCGAATACCGACGTGAACTTGCCGCCGGCGCCGTGCTGACGACGCTCAATCTCGAGTCCGAGCTGCTTCAAGGCAATCCATTGGGCGATCCAAGCCATCGCTCGCATGTGGTTTTGCTGCCGAAGGATGTGCAGCCCAACCTTCCCCTAGTCACGGTCCTTGTCGGATACACCGGATTTAACCATAAGGTGGTCAACA
This sequence comes from Planctomycetota bacterium, assembly GCA_045047305.1. Lineage (GTDB taxonomy): Bacteria > Planctomycetota > UBA1135 > UBA1135 > UBA1135. Next base: position 19,431 of record JASFYO010000024.1, read on the forward strand.
AATCGTCGATGTGGGAGCCGAGCGTGCCCGAGCGTTTCGCTTGCGGTATGGCCAGCGGTGCAATTCCGCCAGCGATTTTCATCTGGCCAAGCTGTGAAACGCGGCTTGGCGGCTCTCAATATGTCGATAGTTCGGGAACTGGACCCTACATGTCGTATGTGTTGGATGAAATCATCCCTGCCGTGGAGAAGGAATACTCCTGTGGAGGAGATGGAAGGCGCATCATCGCAGGTAAATCCAGCGGAGGTTTTGGCGCTCTCAACTTAGTCATGCGCCGCCCCGGCTACTTCACCGCCGCAGCATCTCACGCCGGCGACATGGGTTTCGACATGAGTCATTTTCGCGGTTTCGCCGATGCTCTTACTTGTTGGAAAAAGCATGGAGGGCCAGCTGCGTTCCTGAAGAAGTTACCGGAGTTGAATCTTGGGCATTCTGAACATGCGGGCGTGGAAGGACTTGCGATGGCATCGTGCTATTCTCCAAACCCCAATGCAGAGCTCGGTTTTGATTTGCCGGTTGATCCGGAGACCGGCGAAATCCGCACCGAGGTTTTTGCCAAGTGGTTGCAGTTTGATCCCTTGCGGCTGGTGGAGCAGGAAACTTGCGCCCAAGGTCTGCGTGATTTGAATTTACTTTATCTCGATGCTGGGGAAAGCGATGAGTTTGCCCTCCAATGGGGCCTCAAACGTTTCCGCGAGAAGCTCGTAGGATTGGATGTGCCTGCTCACATTGAGTTTTTCCCAGGTGGGCATTTCCGTATGGATGACCGTTACTTGGTCAGCTTGCCGATGCTGCTCGGCGCCCTTTGAAACCTCGCACCCTCCGTTTCACCTTTTTACTGCTGCTGTTAGCGGCTGCCGTTTCGGCGCCGTGGTGGCTGGGATCCGGAGCGGAGGGCAATCACTTTGCTAAAGAAGAGGCGGCGGACTCTGTCTTGGCTGCGGGATCAAAGAGTGACCCTCTTGAAACTTCTGCTGCCCTGAATCTCGCACGGGAATTGGTGGTGAATACGGAGCGTGCGGACTCTGGGCCTCGTGCTCCGGTCGCCACGGGCGATGGAACATCACGCATTTTGCTGCGGCTTGAGGATTTCGGCGACATGCAGGATGAGTGGCTGCGAGTGGAAGCGACCGAATTCGGATCGGGAACGGTTTTTCGTGACCGAAGGAAGGGGGATTTCCTTTCCCTCGAGGTTGAGCCAGGGGACTATCGCGTGAGTGCGCGTATTGGGGATGCACCCGCAAGAGGGCGGCTAGCCATAAAAAGCGTGGTACGCCTAGCAAGCAGTCAGCTGGATTATCCGAGCCAGCAAATCCGCGTTTTGCCAGGGAAAGTCTCGGAGGTGGTGTTCCGTCCGCTCCCTGCAGGTTCGATTTTTGGAACGGCGCGCCGCGGCAGAGAACCGGTGCAAGGTTTGCATGTGATTCTGAGTTCCGAGGCATCTGTCCTGGCGATTACCGATGCCAATGGAAATTACCGGTTTGAAGGTGTTGGCATTGGGCAGCAAGAGATTCACCTCGGTCGACCTTGGATTGGTGTATCCGGCTTAGCCATGGTCGAGGCCGATGGGGAGCACCAAGTGGATCTGCAGGTGCCAAGCTCTGGGTTTCAAATCACGGTGAAGCATGAGGAGTTCGATATCCCATTGCCTGGCGCACGGGTGCAAATCCGGTTTCATCCACGGCGTCAATTGGAAGATGGACCGCGCGAAGGATTGGCGCAGGGTGCGCAAGCTGAGCAAGTGATTCTTCTGCCAACGGCCGCTACCGGTCAAACGATGGAATTACTTACCGGTCCCGGCGAAGTGCAATACACCGTGTATGGTCCGCAGAATTATGGTTTGGCTGGAGAGACCGGAAGTTTCATGGTGGAGGAGTCCGGTATCCGAAAACAAGAAATCGGCATGCGCGGTGGCACGGAAGTGACAGTGCGGCGCGAAGGCGGCCAAGCTGGGCGCATGAGTCTGGCTTACTTTGTGCGCGAAGATGGCGCGGAGTTGGGCTGCGGTGGCATCGAACGCTTAGATGACAACACCGGATATCGCGTTTGGGGCGTGCCGCGCGCCCGAGGAACGCTGTACTTAACTCGTACTCGGGCAAAACGCATGTGGATTGCCGAGGTGCCCGCTTCTTATGAACACCAGGAAGTAGAGGCTGAGGAGGTTCCCCTGGTACCCATTCACGTACAAAGTGCTCGCTATCCAGATGGGCGCGCAGATTATGCTGTGACTTTATTGGCCGTGCATCGCAACGATGGCAGCGAGTTCCCTATAGGTTTGGTGAGGGAGCTCGCATTTGGATTGCGCAACACGTCGCAGAAGGGGATGGGATTGCGTCCGGCCGAGGTCACGTCGTTGCCCGCAGGAAGCTATACCTTATTCTTCAAGAGTCGAGATCATCGTGTGCATGCAGAGAAGGTGACGGTTGACCCAAATGCAGACAAGATCGTGCTCAACCTAGTCTTCCAATCTTGAGGCCGATTCTCCGGCAAGGCGTCCGGTGGTGAAGGCCCATTGGAAGTTAAACCCGCCGATACGCCCGAAGACGTCGAGTAGCTCCCCGCAGAGAAAGAGGCCTGGCGTTTTACGGCTCTCCAAAGTGGAGGGATTGACCTCGTCGAGTGGAATGCCGCCGCCGGTGACTTCTGCCACTTGAAACCCCCGACTACCTTTGACCGGTAGGGGGAAGTCGCAGAGGTGGGTGAGGAGGATGTCGGTTTTGTTGCGGTCTAAGTTTCCGCAACGCATGTCACCACGCAAGCCGCAACGCTCCAGCAAGACCTCGGCAAGGCGTTTTGGGATCTGTTCCGAAATCGCTTTCATCAAGCTTTGCCGCGCGCGCGACTTGATGTAAGGCACCCACTCCTCTTTGGTGAATCCCTCCCATGCGACGCGAATCTCGGCCTTATCGCGTACCGCGTAATGGCTGGCATCGAGGATGGCGGGGCCACTGAATCCTTTATGGGTGAACAGGAGTTCACGTTCGCGCTCTTCTAATACTTTGCCGTTGAGCACTGCACGCCATTGCACTTTCAGACTTAATCCAGATAAGGAGGCAAAATCTTCATCCGGTCCAGTGAGTGGAACCAGTGCCGGATAAGTTGGGAGAATCTTATGCCCCAAACTTTTTGCGATGAGATAACCATGGCCATCACTGCCTGTTTGCGGAACGGATTGCCCGCCCGTGGCCAGGATGACGCGATCAGCAAGGATGTCGCCATGTTCGTTACTGCTTATGCAAAACCGATCTTCTGCCTTGTGCACACTTTCTACACGAAAGGGGCAAAGAAAGCTGACGCCTGCTTCCTCTGCTGCAGCCAACATTTTGTCGCGCACGACTTTGGCTTTTTGCACTTCTGGAAACAACTTCCCAGTCCCTTCCTCCTCTTCTAAGGGAAGGTCCAACTCCCAGGTGAAAAAGTCCTGCAGTTGTTGCAAGCGCCAGGTGCGGAACAAGCGTTTCAGAACATTGCGCGAACCCGAGGTGAAGAAGTCGTTGTCCTCTGAAACCGAAGGGAGCAGATTGCAGCGGCCGCCACCACTAATCAGGATTTTGCGCCCAGCCTCATTCGAGCCTTCGAGCAAAACCACTTTGGCTCCACCACGCGCCGCCCACAAAGCCGACATCAGACCGGCAGCGCCTGCGCCAATCACGGCGATTTGAAAATCACGTTCCATCGGGATTTAGGCTTGGATTTGCGCCAGCTTTTCTTTGGCACCCTGGGCGATGACATCGACCCACGATTCGAAACAAAGGCTTTCGCGTTCCACCGTTGCATCCATCAAGGATTGCCAGCGATCGCCAAACAAAACTTTGGTGCGCTCAGCCATTTCAGCGAGGTGGCGTAGCTCGTCCTTCAAAATGGAACGTACCGAAAATGGCGCGCCAGCGTTTTGCAACACTTGTTCATATAGCGGGTAAAAAGCCTCTGCACGAATCTCAATCGCAAAGCTCGATAGTAAGTAGTTGGCTTCTTTGCGCTCAGCGTCACCGAATTCAAAGTCCGTCAACAATTCTTCGCAGGCATGATCGACTTCCTGTAAATAAGCTTCAGCGCCTTCCCCGGCTAGAGTGTCTTCTGCGGAGTAAGTTCGCACTCCATCCTCCAAGCCACCAAGTAGTTTGATCGCGGCTTTTTTCAGGCGCAAGGCGTGGGTGGCCTCCTCGACGATATGTTGAACGCCATCCAGGTCGAGGAAATCGACATGTCGCGCCTTAAGCATTTTCCTTACGCCCACATATTCCATGCGCGAAAGCGTATTCACCATACGGGCGTGCAAGAATGGTTCCGCCACGATGCCTGGCAGAGCAGCAGCAAGGCGCTCCATACAAGGCTGATTTCGGACTAGTTCGGCGTAGCGTTCCATGACGCTATTCTACCATCAGGCCAACACCATGATTCGCGAACACCTCTTCCACAAACGTGCTGCCGCCGACCCGCTGTTCCGCTGGCGTGGCGGCCAGGTCTCCAGAATCGGGGCCTTCTCCGCCACCTTTTTTGGGAGCATGGTTTAGGTGGTCGCGAAGGCGTGAATGCTTTATTTCAAGATCTGCGTATCCAAGCCTTCAGCGAAAAGGCAAAGCCCACTTAAAAGCGTCGCGACTCCCAAACAACTTCGCCTTCCAGCACGGTTTGGAGCACCTTAGTTTTGCCGATGGAAGTCTTTGGAATGTTAAAGATATTGCGGTCCAGGACGATGTAATCGGCGGATTTCCCAACCACGAGAGAACCTGAAATGGTGTCGGTACGCATGAGGTAGGCGGCCTCGATGGTGTAGGCACGAACCGCTGCAGCGACATTGGGAAGGCTTTGCGGACCGCGGTTTAAGGCGTTCTGCATTCCGAGGAATGGGGAGAGGGAGCCGACATCGAAATCGCTACTTAGAACAACGTGTGCACCGGAGTTGAAGATGTCGAGCAAAGGCAGGCTGCGCTCCTCAATGCGTCGGCGCCCGAGTAATGGAGCGCTTTCGTATTGATAGGCTGGTAGAACAAAGTCCGAAGACATTTGGAAATCGGCAATTACGCCGAGTTGATTGAAACGGGGGACATCCGTCGGTTCAACTAATTCCACATGCGTAATCCGGTGCCTACGTTCTGGCAAGTTTGGATTCGCCAGTTGCGCAGCTTCTACCGAGTTTAGTGATTCACGTACACCGCGATCTCCAATCGCATGAATGTGCATGTCAAAACCAACTCGCTCTAATTCGGTGATGTAGCGAGTCAGGCGTGATTGTGGAAAGTAGTTCAATCCAAGCGGGCCAGCGAGTTGCAATCTGCGATAGGGTTCGAGAACCGCGCCGGTGGAAAGCGCAGCCACTCCATCGGAGTAGAGTTTGATTTGGGATATTTTCAAGCGCGATTGCGGGCGGTTCTCGTACATCGAAGCGAGTTGCGCGATTTGTGCGTTATCGTCCATGTCTGGATAAGCCCATAAGCTAAGGATGGTTCGCGCGGTCATCACGCCGCGGGTTTCGGCTTTGCGATATGCCTCGACATAGCCGCGCTTCCAATAGACACGCGCATCGACCAGCGCAGTGATGCCATTACGTGCGGCATGGCGGTATCCAATGCGCAAGGCTTTGTCATTGAGTAAATCCAATTGCGGAGAACGCGCCATGGCAAGATTCATGACCATCTCACCTGCTGCATCTATCAAAATCCCGTTAGGGCGTCCGCTCCAAAAGTTTTTCATGATGACGCCACCAGGAGGATCTGGGGTATGGCGATCAATACCTGCAGCTACAAGAGCAGCACTGTTCACCCAAATTGCGTGCGAAGTCTCTTCCATGATGGCCGCTGGTCCGCTGGGCACGGCATCATCCAGGATTGCGAGAGGAGTGCGCGCGAAAAAGAACTCGTCAATCAGCACATCGAACAAAGAAAAGCCCCAGCCTAGAACCCAGTTGGTGCCGATTTGATTTCCAGCTTGGGCCTGAATCGTGGGGATGTAACTTTCAAGCGACCTTCCAGATTCCAGTAGCACCGTTCCGCCAGCAGGGTGGTGCGCTTCGAGCAAATGCACATGACTATCGCCGATTCCGGGCATCACCATGCGACCATTTAGATTGACCATCTCGGTTGCGGAGCCACGATAAGCCATCGCTCCGGCATGATTCCCAACATAAAGAATCGTGCCATTTTTGATTGCCATAGCCTTGGCCCATGGTTGGGCGGCGTCGACCGTGTAAATCGCGCCGTGGTGAAGGATGCGGTCCGCTTGTGGGAGACTAGTTTGTGGGCTAGCTTGAGCGGCAATCGTAAAAAGGATGAGTAGCAACGAAAGCATGCACCAAGGCTATGCCTCGAACCTGAGAATCACCTGAGACGCGGCGAGAAATCTAATATTTCTATGCGAGCCCCGCCTTCAGGGGCGTTTTGCAGTGATATTTTGCCGCCGTGAAGTTCGACAATCATGCGCAAGAGGGTGAGTCCAAGGCCGACTCCGCCTTGTGAGGAAACAAAGGTAGCGCCGTCGTCGATTTTTTCGAATACGCGCTCAGGAAATCCCGGGCCTTGGTCTTGCATAACAATTCGGTTCGGCGCGAGTACCAGGCTGACCGTTTTCTGTGTAGCCTCCCCGTGGCGCTCAGCGTTGCGCATCAAGTTATCGAAGAGAATGCGGAACAAGCCTTCGTCTACATTGACTTCGATTTCACCACCACGAATTTCAACCTTTAGATTTTCGGGTATCAAGGCCTCGGCCATTAGATCCAGGCGCAAAGGTTGGCGTTGCAGTTTGGTGGTTCCGGAATCGAGTTGAGCGAACAGCAATAATTGATCGACTACCTTCGCGGTGTTGCCAGCCAGGCGATGAATGCGCGGCAGTACATCGGGGGTATTCGATTCGGCAAGCACACTTAAGGTGCTGAGCGGTGTGCGGATTTCGTGCGCAGCAGCCGATAGAAAACGCTCACGTTCTTCCAGCGCCTGAACCACTGGAGCGAGGCTGCGTCGCGAAAGAGCATGGCCTAGCCAAAACCCAAGCGCAAGGAGAAGGATGCAGTAGGTGCCCAAGCGGAGGACAAAGGTGTCGGCCAAAAGCGAAGATTTTTGGTTGGACCCTAGAACCAAAACTGCTGCGCGTGGGGTATCACTGTTTCCATCCTGATACACCAGGGCGGTTTGCAAGCGCAGGTTGTGCTGTGGCAGAGTCCGCGCTGCATCAGAAAAGGACGGCTCAACTGAAAGTGCCTGTTGCGCAAGGCTGCGCAGGTCTGGCTGCGCATAGTGCATTTGCGGGGATTGCCAATGGATCGTCATTTGCGGGTCAGGCTCAACCACCCAAATGTCGAAAGGGGAGTCGGTAATCTCGGTGTCTTGGGCTAAAAGCTCGCCATGAAAGTTACCGTTGGCGTCAAACCAGGAGAGGCCATAGGTGGCAGTGGCATAGATGGAAAGTTGGCTGTCCAGATTTTGACTGTCTAGATTGCGCTTTAGGACGACGGCAAGGATTCCAAGCGAAAGTACGCAAACCGTCCAGCCAATCATCCACAGTCCACCAATGCGTCGGCGTAGAGGTTGCAGCTTTTCTTCGATGGGATGACTCATGCGTCGGATCCAACTTCAAGTACATAGCCGAAACCGCGCACAGTGTGGACTACAGTGGGGTTGCCTAGTTTGCGTCGTAGAGCGGCGACGACGACCTCTTCCACATTCGAGGAGGATTCGCGCGCGGTATCCCAACAGGCGTTGTGTAGATCACGTCGGGATATGGCTTGACCAAGGTGAGTCGCGAGATATTCGAGGACAGCATATTCCTTAGGGCGCAAAGGTAAGAGCATGCCGTTGCGCTTGGCCTGACGTCGGGCGAGATCGATTTCCAGATTACCGACGACTACGGTGGCAGGTGCGCCGCTCCCTCTACGCCGGGCAACCGCAGAAACGCGGGCGAGCAGTTCATCCATGGCAAATGGTTTGACTAGGTAGTCGTCGGCCCCTGCTTGTAATCCCTCTACACGCTCTTCCACTTTGCCTTTTGCCGTTAACAAAATGGTAGGAGTGGATACGCCCTCCCGGCGCCAATGCTCGACCTGATGTGCGCCATCGCCATCGGGCAGCATGCGATCCATAATGATGACCGCGAAGTCATGTATGGGTAAAAGCAAGCGTGCCGTCGCGAGGTCTCCTGCTTCGTCGACGCTAAAACTCTTCTCGCGCAGATGCTTTGCCACAGCCTGCCGAAGTTCAGTTTGGTCTTCCACAAGGAGAACGCGCATGGTGAAATGATACTGCGCAGAATCCCTGTGCGCACCATCAACCTAAATCCTTTCAGTTTGGATTTCTCAAACCTTCACGCGGCCTGGCTTCATCCAGTATTCGAAGCTTTGGCTTATTTTGCTGCAGGGCTTTGGTATCGGCTTAGCAAACGCAAGCGGAAGGACCCGTTGCGAGACCAAGACCGCACCACGGTTATTGTCGCGGCAATTTTAGGTGCAGCGATTGCTTCCAAGTTATTGCACCACCTCGCCTCCCCGGCAGAGTTTCAAATGCAGTTGCAAGAGGTTGGCTGGCGCGGCATTTTCCCGTACCTGATGAGTGGAAAAACTATAGTCGGTGCTCTTCTCGGTGGTTGGCTCGCAGTCGAGGTCACTAAAAAGCATTATGGGATTCAACAACGTAGCGGCGATTTGTTTGCCCTGCCGTTATGCCTTGGCATTGCAGTGGGAAGGCTGGGCTGCTTTTTCGCTGGCCCCGCGGACGATACGCTTGGCACTGCCACAGACTCTATCTTTGGTATAGATTTTGGGGATGGAATATTGCGCCATCCCACGCCGCTGTATGAAATCGTTTTCCTATTTGGGCTGGGGATGATCATTGCCAAGGCCAGCAAGCTCTTGCGTCAAGGTGAAGCCTTTCGAGTCTTCCTGCTCGGCTACCTTAGCTTCCGTTTTCTGATTGATTTCCTGAAACCATATGAAGTTTACTTTGGGTTGCGTATCATTCAGTGGGCTTGTTTGCTCGGCATCATGGCGCTCCTTCGCGGCTTTTTGACCCAGCCAAAGCTTTCCTCATGACAAGGGTTCGCGATTACCAATACTATGACCTCACCATTTCTCTGTGTGCGGAATGCTTGCGTAAGGTCGACGCGAAGATTTTATTCCAGGATGGGAAAGTGTGGATGGATAAGCGCTGTCCGGAGCATGGAAAAGCACGAGTCTTAATTGCAGACGACATAGAATATTACCGCCGCTCCCGCGAAGTCTTTTTGAAGCCTTCCGAGATGCCGGTAAAATTTCAAACTCCGGTGAAGCATGGTTGCCCTTATGACTGTGGTTTATGTTCGGACCATGAGCAGCATTCTTGCGTGACGCTCATCGAACTTGGGGAGCGCTGCAATCTTGCTTGTCCGGTCTGCTATGCGGAGAGTGGACCGCAAGTTGGCGGCTTCCATTCCTTTGAAAAAGTGGTACGCATGCTGGATGCGGTAGTCGCAAGTGAAGGCGAACCCGATGTCGTGCAGTTATCTGGTGGCGAGCCCACGATTCACCCGGACTTCTTCCGCATAATGGATGCGGCGCGCGATCGCCCAATTCGTCACTTAATGGTGAACACCAATGGTTTGCGCATTGCACAAGAGCCTGGCTTTGCAGAACGTCTTGCTGAGTACATGCCGGGGCTTGAGTTGTACCTACAATTTGATTCCTTAGAGGAAGAGCCACTACAGGTTTTGCGCGGAGGAGACTTACGCGGAATCCGAGAAGCTGCACTCGGGCGCCTGAATGCTCTTGGCATTTCAACCACACTAGTTGTCACTTTGGTGCCGGGATTGAATGACCATGAAATAGGTTCGATTATTGATTTTGCGCTAACCCAACCTGCCGTGCGCGGCGTTACCTTTCAACCAGTGCAGGATGCGGGGCGCATGGATGCTTCGACTAAGCAAACGGAGCGCTTAACGGTAAGCGGTGTGCGGCGTAAAATTTTGGAGCAGACTCAAGTCTTCAAGCCTGCAGATATCCTTCCCGTCCCGTGCAATCCTGACAGCATTGCAATGGCTTATGCGCTCAAGATAAAAGGGGGCGTGATTCCGCTAACCGGGTTGTTTGACCCGCAAGATCTCATGGATGGCACGCGCAATACCATAAGTTTCGAACGCGATCCAGCACTGCAAGCGAAACTGTTCGATGTCCTGTCTACCAGTCATTCGCCAAGTTCTGGCGCAGCGAGTCTTGCCGATTTACTTTGCTGCTTGCCCAAAGTGGAGTTGCCAGAGAGCCTTGGTTATGAAAACTTATTCCGTGTCATCATCATGCGTTTCCAGGATGCGGAAGACTTCGATGTGCGGACCATAAAGAAGAGTTGCGTTCACGTGGTACACCCTGAAGATGGACGCATGATTCCGCTTGAGACATATAATTTATTTTACCGTGGGGATTTGGAGAAAACGGTCTTGGAGAAGTTGCGTTACCCCGATAAAGAGGTTGCGTGGACGATTTAGATTCAGGAGCGAACCCTTCTGAAATGAAGAAGGGCGACCATGCCATGATGGGGTTTCTCCAGGCCATTGGTCTGGTCATTTTGTTTCAACTTTCTTTGGCTTTACTTGCGATGGTCGTTAAAGAGTGTTGGCCGTCAGTTGGCACGTATGAGACCTCCTTCACATTCTTCTTTCTTTCCATAGGGTGGACCCAACTTCTATACCTTCCTTTTTTCTTAAAGAGGCAGAGGCGTGGAGGAATGAATGAAAGAGCCAAGGGGGTTGCGACAGTAATCGGGGCTTTATTTCTATTAACTTCCGCCTGCAACCTGATTTTCAGTGGGACAAGTTTCTAGAAAAGCCATGAATCAACCTTCTCCTATGAAGTCCCACCCCCAACCCCCAGTCGAAGAAGAGGGGTGGAAGGCTATCGCTTTGGTCCTTGTCGTAGGTGCGGTATTGCTATCCCTTTCCTTTCTAAGTGGATTCTTCGGGTTAGGGGGGATATCCATTTTCTTATTCATTGTCGCGGCTCAAAGCGGATGGGTTCAAATCCTTTACCTGCCAGTGATGGCATTAAGATTTCGCAAACAAGGTCGCATGAATAAAGCCAAGGGCTTTGCGATTTCATCCGCAATTTTGTTCACCTTAACTGGCCTGTGTAACGGCCTAATGGTGTGGGGATGATGGCGCTTTCCTTTTTCTGCGCATGGATTTTGCTTAGCTTCGGGCAATCGACGTTGCCGCATCAAGGGTCCGAAATCCAGGTCGGCGACCGCCTCGTGCGCATTCATTGTGAACAGAATTATGAAGCTTTCGTGTATGCGAAGAATCTTTCCGCTCCGGATGGCCTTTGCTTTGACGGCGAGGGGCAACTTGTGGTGGTTGAAGAGACTGCAGGGCGCATCACCCGGATAGACCAAGGTGGAAAGTCTCACATTTTGGCGCAGAATCTGCATTCCCCCGAGGGCATTTGCCGAGCCCCCGATGGCACTCTTTATGTCACTGAAGACCTTGCAGACGGTCGGCTCTTAGCGATTTCGCCCAAGGGAGAAGTCCTGGCTTTAGCTTCTGGCCTGGATGCACCGGAAGGTGTGGTGCAGATGGGGGATTCCATTTACATCACGGAATCTACGGCGCAACTTAGCGAGAACTTTTTTGCAGCGCATTCGCGAGTATCCGTTTTGCGGCGCACGGAAGAGGGCTGGAGCCGGCCTCAGCTTTGTTTGCAAGTTGAGTCGCCGATTAGCTTTTCCGAAGTTGTCAGCGACGGAGCAGGGGGTCTCATCTTTGCCAATGAAGTCGCCGATGGAATGTTCGTGCGTAAGGCGCTTTGGCATTTTGATCTATCATCCAAAAAGCTAAGTCTGTTCGCGTCGGGATTGAAATCCCCTGAGGGATTAGCCACTACGCCGGGGGAGTGTGGGCCATTTCCACTCTACGTTGCTGAAGAAAACGCAGATGGAAAGGGCCACGGTCGCATTAGCCAAGTTGATGAAAAAGGTAAGTGCTCCATTTTCGCAACCGGATTTTTTACGCTGGAAGACGCGGTCGTCGCGGCAGACGGTTCCATATATGTTAGTGAGGACGCCACTGGACTTATCATTGTCTTACGCCCGCTTCTTAAACAGAAAAGGCCGCGCTCCCAGTAGTGGGATCGCGGCCTTGGTTGTAGCGCGAATCGACGCGCTACAACGCGTTATTCACCAATGCGCCAATCACGCCAAAGATGGACAGCCCGGCAATCAATCCGGAAACAATTGGGATCAGATAGAAGTCGGAAGACTCCTTACTCTTTTTGGTCCAAACTGCTGCAATGACAGCGCCGAGGCACATCGACAATGGGTAGTTAAACGGCAGGATTAAGCCGAGGCCGATACCTGTAGCCGAAGGCAGCCATGCGCGGTTTTTCGGAAACAGCATTTCCAGGGCGAGCATTGCGGCGCCAAGGCCGAGGCCCCACATGATCATGGTTTGATGCATCGGGTGCATGGCGCTGAGTCCACCACCAGTCATGACTTTTGCAATCGCCCACCAAGCTTGTGCGGCCGGTGCGGGGAATGGAGGGGTAAAAGATTCGCCGCCGAGACCTTCGCCAGTGATGACGGTTGCGTCTGGAACCAAAAGGTAGAAGCCCCAGACCGTGGCAACTGTGCCCGCGGCAATACCCCAAACTTGAGCGATGAATTGGCGCCGAGGGTTTGCGCCAAGTAGGTAGCCGGACTTGAGGTCGTTCAACAAGTCGGCCGCGCTGCCGGCAGAGTTTGCCGTAATCGATGCCGACATGAGGTTTGCACTTGCAGACTGTGGCATCAAAGTACCGAAAGTGAGCTGCATGATTTTCCCCATGGCACCGACGGGAGTGATGTCGGATTCACCAGTGGCGCGTGCAGCGACCATGGCGAGGAAGAAGGTCATGCCGACCGCAAGGGCTCCGTAATGCAGCGGAATGCCGAAGGCTTGGTGCGCAATCAGAATGGCAGCACTGCCGGAGATGGCAACGCCGATAGCGAACCAGGAACCTGGCACTTCTGTCGCTTTGACTAAGGCCGATTCGGTTTCGCCGCGATTGCGACCTAAACCGGAGAAGGCGCGAAGGATGGTGCGCCACTGGGTTAGGAACTGCAGAATTCCGTAAGCCAGCATGATGGAGACGCCAAGCCATAGGCCAACTTCTTTCCAGGCGTGGCTCGGTTTCGATACGGCACCGAAGGTCTGCGCCTTCGCGAGCTCTTCAAGTTCGCGATGCATGAAACCTAAAAGCGTGGTTGGGATGACCTCGACTTCCGCATTTGGATCCGCCGCTTCGATGGCCTCGCCCGCGGCAATTTTTCTCTCTAAGGCTTTTGCTGCTTCTTCCTCTTTCTTGGCTTCCTTGACCAACGATCCTTCCAGGGTAAGCGCCAACAACTTTCGAAGATCTGGCTCATAGCCAGGGAACTCTTTCATGATGGGATCCAGCGCTGCGCTGTAGGCAGCGACGTCGGCACTGTTTTCGGTTTGAATGACCGCACTATCGAGAGCTTCTCCATAAGGACTGGTCCACACATCGGCGAGGGCAGGTCCGCCGAGCGCGAAGATCAAAACCAATCCACTTGCCACCATGTAAAGACTAATGCGCAATCCAACTAAAGCACCAGCGGCAATCATCACTGGGTTTACATCTAAAGCCATGGTCCAATCGGAAGGCTTATAAGCTTCCAACACGCCTTTGACCTCGTGGCTGCCAGGAGCCTTTAGTAGGCGATCGAAAATGTTGAATTGGCCGGGCAGAATCGGCTTGCCATTTACAAAGTTGAAGTCCAAGCCAAGCGAGGCCAGTGCACCAAATCCGGCAGACCAACCTAGAGTTTTCGCTTTGCGCATGGCGACTTCGCCGTGCGAATAAAGCGATTGCAAAGTCACAGCAGCAGCGGTTCCGGAAGGGAACTTCAGGCGATCCTTGTTGATGAGATTTCTCTTCATCGGGATGGCCATCATGGTGCCGAGCGCGGCAAGCGAAATGGTCCATCCGGTGAGGACCAGCGGGTCCATGTGCACTCCGAGTGGGTTATCCGGGGTGACGGTGAGTAACAACATGGCCGCGATTGCCGAAACCATGGTTCCGCCAGTGGAGTAACCCGCTGCCGACGCCGTGGACTGCATGCAGTTGGTCTCCAGAATGGTCATGGGAGAACGCGCCAGGTTGGACTTTACGGCTAAGGTCCACAAGGCGAAGGAAGCGATACATGCGGTAATCGCCACACCCAAAGCCCAACCCGTTTTTAATCCGATATAGAGGTTGGTGAAAGCCAGCAGGAATCCAAGTAAGGAACCCATCGCCACCGCTCGGATGGTTAACTGTGGGACATCTGCCCCGCGGTAGATTTTTTCATACCACTCCTCCTCGGACATATCGAGGACCTGTTCTGGTCCAATCTCGAGGGGGGCATATTTTCCCGCTTCTTCCGCGGTTTGAGGGGCTTTCTGAAACAAGGCCATGCACAAAGGTAACGTCGCCGTGTGCTTCTAGCTCCCTTCGAGGCCGACTACTCTGCGCTTTGCTCTTGCTCGCCAGTCAAAGCACCAAGATAGGCGACGATGGAGGTGAGTTCTTCCTCGGTCAGATCAATGCCGCGTTGGTGGTGCGACATCAGTTTCACCGCTTCCTTCAGCTCATTTACCGAGCCATCATGGAAGTAGGGTGCAGTTTTTGCAACATTACGCAAGCTGGGCACCTTGAACACCATGTGGTGGGCTTTATTGCCGGTAATCGCCTCGCGTCCAGGGTCATTTTGATTTGGCCATGGATTCACCAGGCCGAGCTTCATGTAAATCTGTCCACCCATAAAAGGGCCGTTGTGACAGCCAAAACAGCCGGTATCCACAAAGGCTTTGAACCCTTTTTGCTCCAGTGGAGTCAGGGCGTTGAGGTCGCCTTGAAGGAAATTATCCCAAGGCGCCGGCGTGACTAGCTGGCGCTCAAAGGCTCCAATCGCGCTTGCTAGGTTATCCCAACTCAAAGATTCGGCACTTTTGGGGAACGCTTTGGCAAATAACCCTGGGTAGTCGGCGTCGTTGGCGAGCATGCCGACGACCTGTTCTGCACTATCCATGGCCATTTCCACTGGATTCAGAATAGGGCCTTTCGCTTGCTCTTCGACATTGGCTGCGCGGCCATCCCAGAACTGACTTTTATGCCCCGCAGCATTCAGCACGGTTGGTGCATTCCTTCCTCCAAGCTGCTCGTCAACTCCCAGCGAGAACTGGCGATTGTCGACCCCAAACGTGTCTAGCCCGTGGCAAGAGTTGCACGACAGGCTTCCGTCTTTGGAGAGCTTGGTTTCGAAGAACAGTTTTTTACCCAGAGAAATTTGTTCTGGAGTGGCCGGGGCGTCGGCCAAGTCCATGTTCTCTGGAAGCGGGCCAAAGAACTGCATCATGGCAGGGTTTACGCCGACCGCTTCGGCAAGTTCTGTGGGGGAAAGAGCCTGTTCCTGAGCGTAAGTGCTTGGCGCGAAAGCCAAAGCGCTACTCAGGAGAGCAATAACCATTGAGGGGAGGTTCCGTTGCGGCATGCTAGTTAGTGTCGCTTCGCCCCCTGAGGTTCCCAACAAAACCGCATTGTTAGGATGAAGCTATGATTTCCCTTGCGATTCCTCTTTTAACGGCCGGTTCGGTGTTCTTTTCCGCACAGGAGCCCGCGCCGCACGAGATTGACGGCTTGACCGCAGTCCCTATCAATATCCACTCGGTTTCTGCCACGGTAGTTTTTGATGTGGAGACCAAAAAGGCAACGGTTAGCGCCGACATGAGCTTCGAAATGACCGGGAAGGGAGGTATGCCGGTGTTTGATTTACGGCAGAAGATCGACGCCGCGACCTTAGACGGAGAGAAGATCTCCATAGAAGAGCTGGCCATGCATGATTTTGGCAGAACCTCCGGCACCATGCGCATTTTGGAGCGCGAGCTGAAGCCAGATGTGACTTACGTCTTGCATTTGGATTATCACTTGCGTCAACCACTCTCCCCGCACAGTGATCCAATCGGTTGGGGCGATGGCAGGCTCGACTGGGATTTCTTCCTCTCTGACCTAAACCCCGGGCGCTATCTCGAGATGTGGTTCCCATCCAATCTATTGTTCGATAAGTTCAAGCTTGATTTAGATGTGCAGCTGAAGGGCACCGACACTGCCCACACTTTCATTACCAATGGCGTGCAAACCGAGTTGGCTCCTCTGCACTGGAAGGTCAGTTACCCCGATCACTTCACCAGTTTCTCCCCGCTGCTAGTCATCGTTCCGAGCCAGGATGTGAAATCCGGAAGCGCCACCTTCAAGCTAAACGGCGAGAAAATGGAGATTCAGGTCACTTGTCGGAATGATGCTGGCTACAGCGTGAAAGAGGTTTTGAAGCAAACTGAATCCCACATGAAGGAGTTTAATAAGGCGATGGGTGCGTGGATGCACACCGGCCCGATTGTGGTTTACCTTTGGCCAGGAAGTCGCTCCATGGAATACGACGGCGCCACCACCACCGCTATGGGTGCCTTGCGCCACGAGTTATTCCATAGTTGGTATGGTCGCGGAGTGAAGCCGGTTAGCCAAAACGATGGCTGGATTGACGAAGCTTGGGATGTTTACTTTTCCGATGACGGACGCATTCCGGCATCGCGTACCAAGCATGAAGGCAAGCCCTTTGAGCTATGCTCCTCTAACCCATGGAACCGCACCACTTCCAGCGATTCCTACCGCGCGGGCTCCTTCTTTTTCAGCCGCGTTGCCGGCCTCATTGGCGAGAAGAATTTAATCAAGCACATGGCAAGCTTCTATGCGCAGCATGCTTTGGAATTGGTTTCCACGGCGCAGCTAGAGAGCTATTTGGTGGAAGCCTCCGGCAACGAAGACATCCACCAACTCTTCCACCGTTATGTTTACGGTAAGGAAGGAAAGTACAACGACAAGCAGTAACGCTTAGCGGTCACGGCGACTCTTCTGTGCGCGACGCGGCACCTTGCCGTCGGAGCGTACAGGAGAAATGCGCAACATTTGCTGACACACGCGAGCCCGACCTAGGGTGCGGAAGATTTCTTCCGGCATGCCTTCTGGTAAGTCTACGGTGCTGAAGTCTTCGTAGATTTCAATCTTGCCAATGAAGCGGCCTTCAAGCCCGGCTTCGTTGGCGATGGCACCCACAAGGCTTCCAGGCTGAACGCCGTGCTCGTGTCCAACTTCTACGCGGTAACGCACCATGCCTGCTTCGGCACTGGATTCAACCCGCGGCTTTGGACCGCGGCGCTCAAAACGCTCACCACCGCGGCGGTCGTCGCGATAATCATCGCGCCCGCCACGTCCATCGCGTCCGCCGTGCATGCGCTCTTCGTAACGCTCTTTGCGGTTGGAACGATCGGCAAAGGCTTCTTCACGATCGTGGCGCTGCTCTTGCACTAAAAGCGGGCGGTCGCCCTGGGCCAAGGAAGCAAGGCCGGCCGCAAGCTTCTCCGCACTGAGCTCTTCGTTGTCCTCAAGGAATCCCTTCACCAGGTTCTCGAAGAACTCCATTTGCGGGTTCTCCATAGCCTCGAGCATTTTGGCCTTAAAGCGGTTGATACGCGTGCGGTTGACGTCGTCGGTGGTCGGCAACTGCATTTGATCAATCGGGCGACGGATGACGCGCTCAATCGAACGTAGCAAACGCTTCTCGCGCGGTGCGACAAACAGGATGGCCTCGCCGGTCCGACCTGCACGACCAGTACGGCCGATGCGGTGCACATAAGCTTCGGTATCGGTTGGGATATCGAAGTTAATCACGTGACTGATGCGCGTGACATCTAGACCACGTGCGGCAACATCGGTGGCTACCACAATGTCTAACTTGCCACTCTTTAAGCGTTCCACGGTGCGCTCACGCAGAGATTGGGCAATGTCGCCACTCAAAGGTGCTGCGGCATAACCGCGCGCTTCCAGCTTCTCGGCGAGAATGGTGGTGGAGTTACGCGTGCGCACGAACACCAACATGGCGTCGAACTCTTCGACTTCCAAAATGCGGGTGAGTGCATCTAGCTTGCGCGGGCCACTGACCACCTGATAACGCTGGTTAATGGTGTCGGCAGTTGCATGACGCTCCTTGATCAACACCTCTTCAGGCTCGTTCAAGTAAGTCTGTGCAACGCGACGGATTGCCGACGGCATGGTTGCCGAGAACAGCGCAATCTGACGATCGGAAGGAGTTTGGTCGAGGATCCAAGTGACATCCTCAATGAAACCCATGTGGAGCATCTCGTCGGCCTCGTCCAGCACTGCTGCTTTCAAGTTCGACAGGTCCAAAGTTCCACGCTTGATGTGGTCGGTCACACGGCCGGGAGTTCCGACAACCACGTGCACACCACGCTTCAAAGGGCGCAGTTGCAGTGGGTAAGCTTGACCGCCGTAAATCGGCAGCACATGAAAGCCCTTCATGTAGCGCGCGTATTTCTGGAAGGATTCAGCTACCTGAATCGCCAGCTCGCGGGTGGGGCAAAGCACCAACACCTGAGGCGCGGCAACTTTGAGGTCGATCTTCGCCAGCAGAGGCAGCGCAAAAGCAGCCGTTTTACCGGTGCCAGTTTGCGCCTGGCCTACGATGTCCTTGCCTTCTAGAAGCAGAGGGATCGTGTTAGCCTGAATTGCAGACGGGGACTCATAGCCCGCATCGGCAATTGCTTTGACGAGGAAGTCGGGTAGACCAAGGGAATCAAATCCCGGGGTCACAGGGGTTTCAGTTACAGTTTCGTTTTCGGACATCACACCAATGCCCGTAAAATAGGGCTGCAGTCGGCCTGACGTAGACCGAGGCGCTTATTATCCCCGATAATCGGGTTTTTGGATAGCCCCTAAGCGAAATTAAACATTTTCGCGCGCAGCGAGAGCTTCCCAGCGCTCCATGTCCACAATCTATACCACCAAAGCTTCAAACGCGCGCAAGGTTTTTTGGTTGTGTGCGTTATTCGGCTCGTCGAGGATGATTAATTTGTAAGCGAAAAGGAGAAGTGTCGTGGGTTGCACTTGGACCAGCTTTCGCATTCTTATTGCCCGACTTATTGCTCCCACAATTCCCAGATGGGATCACCGAAGCGGTCACGATTGAGGTTTTGCCTTGATGGGAAACTCAATCATTCCCCACTTCATTCCCAATTACCTGTGTAGACTTTCCTAGTTATGCCTGGAATCACCCTCCGCTCCTTCCTTCTCCTCATCGCTGTATGTGGCCTTTGCGGGACACTAAGCAGCCAAGTGTTTCAATATGACTACGACGGGATTCCGAATCCCATCGCTCAGCTCTCCGATATCGATGGAGACGGGATTCCGGAATACCTCACGGGGGTGGTGCGCAATCAAGAGCCTTTCATGCAGATCTACTCTCTTGCCTTGAACCAGCCCCTCGTGGAGTGGGGGCTGGGGGTCAATGTTTCGGGGCCAATTCTGGAAGACTTGATGCTTCCCTTTGATTTGAATCAAGATGGATTTCTGGATATATTTTTCAGACAGGCTACAAGTAACCAAGGCTGCCTCGTGGCCTACAGCGGTCTTGACGGTACGCTCATTTGGGAGAGGAACGATTTCCTGGCACCGACTAGCCCCTTTGGCATCCCCACGGCCATCGGTGATAGAAATGGCGATGGAATTGTTGATTTCGTTACTGCGCTTGCCGGCGGTGAAATCGTGCATTTATCTGGCGTCGATGGCTCTACTTTGCAACGAAACCCAAGCGGTTTTCTCAACGCCGCCGAACACTATTACCCTGCAGGTGATTTAGATGGAGATGGAATTCCAGATTACTTCGCGGAACTCTTCGGCTCAGCCTGGGCCTTCTCAGGCGCCACCGACACTGTGCTCTTTTCTTTGCCCATCGGCATTGAACGAAGCCACCATAGCTTAGCGGGAGTCGGCGATGTCAACGGAGATGGCTACGATGATTTCGCCTACTTTCCGGAGGAATCCTTGGAGGGGCGGCAGCCTTTGGAGGTCTGGACCGGCTCTCCTCCAAGAAGACTTGGGATTGTTCCCGGGCACCATCATGGT
>JASFYO010000025.1:0-26538 GCA_045047305.1 Planctomycetota bacterium
CCTACTGGGTCCGCAAGAAGCGAGCAGTAGTTGAAGTCAAAACCGTTGATTTGCTCCATGCCGCTGATCTCGTCAGCAACAAATGCGCAGCTATCAATCCACTCTTCCGTGTCGGAGAGGGTGGAGAAGTAGTAGCCAACACCATCAGTGTTATCAAAGATGGTCGCTGGACCAGAGCGGTAGCTCTGAGCGTTTACTTCGAAACCTGTGGTCAAGTTGTAGACACCGTGCGTAGGTGCGACGGTGCGGTGAAGATTACCAGCGGAAATCTGCTGGGTTTGAGCGGAGGCGCCGACCGCGAGGGTCATGACAGCTGCGCTTGCAACAATGTAACGGAACATTCAGAAACTCCTGAAGCCTAGGGTCAAAAAGGGGTGGGGACGATTGCCCCCGTAAGGGAGGTGGCAGCACACCAGGGGATTCAACGGTGCGCGACCTTGAAATAGGTTTATCCCATGAATCCGCTTCTGTCCAGGAAACTGAGGAGAAAATATGGAAGTTTTCCTATTTCGTAGAAATTCCCAGAAAAGCGGATTTTTATGGAACCTATCTTCGCCCGCAGCGTCGCTGGGAGGATCGTAGGAAATAAAAGGGCGAATACGCCCCAAGAAGTCGAAAAAAACTAGTTCTGCGGGCGTCGTTGGCCTGAATAGGCCGGTACGCTCGGGTCAATTTCAGCGGACCAACGGTCAATACCGCCGGAAAGGTTAAACACATTGGCTTTGCCAAGGTAACGCAATTGACTACAGACACCTGCACTGCGAATGCCATGGTGGCAATAAACCACGATAGCTTCTTCCGTCTCCATGAGCTCTTCCTGCAAATCTTGCAAGCGGCTCATCGGGAACAGTTCGGCTTCTGGAAGACGGCAAATATCCCATTCTTCCTCTTCACGGACGTCGATGAGGCGAAGGTTTTGACGTTCTTTTAGCAGCTCTGCGAGTTGCTCAGGTGAGATGTTGAATTCCACTGGATCTAAGATGGGGGCCAAGTTTTGCGGAGGCGAATCCTCTTAACGTCCTCTAGGATTAAGTACAGAGAGGGCACTAATAAGAGTGTGATTAGGGTAGCAAAAACTACCCCGAATGCCACAGAAACCGCCATAGGGATAAGGAACTTGGCTTGCAAGCTCTTTTCTAGTAGAAGTGGCGTCAATCCTAGGAAAGTGGTAAGTGTGGTCAGCATGATGGCGCGGAACCGGCGGACCCCAGAATCCTGCACCGCCTTCAGTAACGGCACGTTTTGACTTCTTTCGCGATTGATGAGATCCATCATCACCAAGGAATCATTAATCACGATACCGCTAAGTGCCACGACTCCAATCAGAGAGAAGATGGCGAGGTCGTATCCCAGCAGCACGTGGCCGGCAATGGCCCCAATCAGGCCGAACGGAATCGCCGACATGATAATCAGCGGCTGCGTGTAGGACTTCAGGGGGATGGCTAGCAGTACAAAAATGGCTAGGAGTGCCATGGCCATGATGCGGGTCAAGGCCCCCATGAACTCGCTTTGCTCCTTTTGCTGCCCTTCCAGGCTATAGGAGAGGTTGGGGTAGCGTTCGAGCAGAGCGGGAAGGAATTGGGGTGCAAGCACACCGAGAACCTCGTCGGGGGTCGTGGCCTCTTTGTTGATGTCTGCAAGTACGCTGATGCTCCGGCGTCGGTTGAGGCGGTCAATCTTGGAATATCCACGACCCAGGCTGGCGTTTGCAGCCACGGAAAGCGGAACCTCGGCGCCAGATGGAGTGCGTAGGCGCATGTTTTCTAGAGTGGCAAGGCGTTCACGCTCGCTGCGAGGATAGCGCACCATGACGTCGACCGCGTCACGATCGCGTTGGATGCTCTGCGCCTCTTCTCCATAGAAGGCTTGGCGTACCTGGCGGCCTAAATCGCCCATGCGGAATCCAAGCGCTTCGCCAGCGGGGGTGAGTTCCAATTTGAACTCTTGCTTGCCTTCACGGAAAGTATCCCGCACTCGAGTGACGCCGGCGACCGAGGCAAGCCGCGCCTTGAGTTCATCGGCGGCTTGGCGCAGCATTTCCATATCCGGCCCGGCAAGCTGAATGTTGATGTCGCCATTCGCTGCCATCAAGTCGGAGGAAAAACTAATCTCCTCGGCGCCTGCAATTTGGCCTACGCGTTCGCTCCAAATGGCGAGAATCTCTTTTCCGCCCATCTTGCGTTCCTCTGCCGAGAGCAGTTCCAAATTGACCTCCGCCAAGTGGGATCCAGTCGTGGCAAGAGAGTAAGTACCACTATTGTTTTGGGTAGCCGATTTTAAAGGCTGTGCGCCCACTGCAGTCGTGATGGTACGAATCAGTGGTTTGCCTTCTTCATTCAACAATTCTTTTTGCAGGGTGAGCGCGGCTTGTTCAAAGCGTCGAATGCCGGCTTCGGTGACGGCAAGTGGGGTGCCGAGAGGCATCTGTAGCTCTCCAATTACATTGTCGGCTTCCATCGCTGGAAAGAAGTTGAACTTGATGCGGCCACTTTCTACATAACCAAGGGTGGTCATGAACACGGCAACGCCTAGCGCGACCATGGCGTAACGCCAGCGTAAGCTGAAGTGGAGGGAGGGGATGTAAATCCGTTTGAGGAAACCTTCCAGCATGCGGTCCACGGCTGCTTGAAGACGCCCCCATGGGCCAAGCTTGGTGTTTGCCTTGTCCGCAGGAATGTGGGTGAGGTGCGCGGGGAGAATGAATAATGATTCCACTAAGGAAAACGCCAACACTGCAATCACGATAAGCGGAATATTGCGTGAAAACTGCCCCATATTGCCGGGCATGAGCATCATCGGAACGAAAGCGGCAATCGTGGTGAGCACTGCGAAGACCACAGGCTTTGCCATCTCTTGAGTACCTTCGATTGCTGCTTGCAAACCAGATTTGCCGCGTTGCCGATGTTCATGCACGTTTTCCGCGACCACAATGGCATCGTCCACCACGATGCCAAGCACCACAATGAAGCCGAATAACGAGATTAGGTTCACCGAGACATCCAGGCTAGGCATCAAGGTGGTGGCGCCGAGGAACGCAATCGGAATGCCGAGCGTTACCCACATAGCTAAGCGCAAACGCAAAAAGAGGGCAAGCGCAATAAGTACCAGAATCAGGCCTTGCTTGCCATTGCGCAGCATGAGGTCCAAGCGCCCGCGCAGGAGCAGAGTGTCGTCGTTAATTTTGTCGAGGTGTATGCCTTCGGGGAGCTGCATTTGTGCAAGCTTCAGAGCCGCGAGCACTTGGTCTGCCATGACTAAGGCTTCTTGATTGCCAACGCGGAGGATTTCGAGCATGACAGCGGGATTGCCATTGAAGCGGTTGCTTTGGTCCGACTCGACGAAGGTGTCCTTGACCGCTGCGACATCGCCAATCATTAAGCGGGTTCCATTGGGTAAGGTGCGCAAGGGAAGCGCCGCGAACTCACTGCCCAGATAGGCTTGACCTTGGGTGCGTAATAAGATTTCACCACCGATGGTTTTGATGCCGCCGCCAGGGATATCGATGGAGCTTTTGCGCACCGCTGCAACCACTTCATCGAAGCTCAATTGATAGCGCCGTAACGCCTCTTCGGAAACCTCGATGGATATTTCATAGTTTGGCGCATTGGTGAGACGCACTAGAGAGATATCCGGCTGTTGGATTAATTGATCTTCCACGATGCGCGCAGCTTCGCGCAGAGATTTTTGATCGGCCTCTCCCCAAATCGCAATATTCATCACCCGATTATTAATCTCTAACAGAATCACTTCCGGCTCTTCCGTATCCGCAGGGAAGTTATCGATTCGATCCATCGCAGCCTTGATGTCATCGAGCATTTCTTGACGGTTTTCACCTTCCAGAAAGTCGACCGTAACCACGCCAACTCCTTCGTTGGCGGTTGCTTTGACTTGGTCGACCCCTGCGAGACCTTGCACTTCTTTCTCGATGCGCATAATCACGCCTTGCTCGACCTCCTCAGGGGAGGCGCCAGGGTAGACCACCGTAATCATGGCCGAGTCCATCACGATGTTTGGCACCACTTCTTGGCGCAATGTGCCAACGGTGAGCGCTCCAATCAGAATGATTGCAACCATGGCCAAATTCGCCGCAACGGTGTTATGCGCGCACCATGCGATTAAGCTGTTCATTGGGCTTCACCGGCAAGCTGGACTTGCATACCATTTACGAAGAGCGGGAGGTTGGTGGTAATGACGCGGTCACCATCCTCTAATCCAGAGGAGATTAAGCTTTCCGTTATCGTGTTCTGCAATACCACCACAGATCGAATTTCTGCACGACTTTCAGCGCTCATGACGTGAACGATGGAGTCGTTAAGCAATGCGTGTCGTGGAATGCGCACGACGCCTTCCACCTTGCGCCCGTGAATCGTGGCACGTAAGAACATGCCCGGTGCAAGTGCTGGAGTTTCGGCCGTTGCATGAAATGGATTCTCGATCACGGCAATCGCTTCCAGCATGCGTGTGCTTGGATCCATGGAAGCATCCGTTCGCACCAAGTGTCCTTGCCAATGTCCGATGTCATCGCCCAGCACAGCTTCGAAATCCACTACCGTTTGGGTGGTCGGCCCATCAAGCGAAAGGCCAATCGCATCCAAAGAGTCGACGGGGAGCGGCAGGCTGACTTCGGCAGCATCGGTGGCATAAACGGTGGCAAGTGGACTTCCTGGCGTTACCCAGTTTCCAACTTCTACATTCCGCGCTTGGGTGCGCCCGGCAAATGGTGCCACGATGGTAGTGCGCTTTAAATTGTTCACTGCGATGGCCACATTCGCTTCAGCGGAGCGAACATTGGCCTCGGCAGCCTCCAACTGAGGCTTGCGTAAGACCACATCGGAAGCCTGTCCGGTGCCAAGGCTTTCCCACTCTTGGCGGGCGGCCTCTACTTGTGCTTGCTCCAGTTTTAGAGCAGCAAGGGCTTGATCAAAGGCGGCCTTTTTCACTGCCACGGTAAGCGCGAAATCGGTGTTGTCTAGGCGCAGGAGTTCTTCGCCTTTTTCGAAGAATGCGCCGCGATAGAGCTTGTCACTAACAAACACCACCTTGGCAGAAACTTCTGCGACTAGAGCGCTGCTCGACCGCGGACGTACTTCGCCAAAGGCAATGAGTTTCAGCGTGGCGGTTTCCGCTTGTGCCGTGATGATTTCCACCACTGGGATTAGGAATTCAGCTTTTTGCTCAGCAAGTACAGGCCCTGTTGCGACGAGGTAATTTTTCATCAGGAGTCCTGATGCAAGTATTAGAACCGGAAGGACAATGCGAAGGAGAAGTTTCATCGTGGTGCAGGGAGTTGAAAGCCACCGCCGAGGGCGAGATACAGGTCAATGCGGTTGAGGAGCAAGAGCAAACGTGCAGAATGCAAGCTGCTTGCCGCGCGAAGAGCTTCTGCGCGCTGCAGGTAGATGCTGGAAGGGTCACCGGCCCCCAATTGATACCGGGTCTCGGTGTTGGAGGTTCGTTGTTGCAAAGCAGCCAGTTGTTGTTCCATTTGCACAACACGGGTTTGGATTTGATCTTCGCTTCCGAGAGCGTTTTCCACTTCTGCTAGAGCACGCAAAACGCTTTGCGCAAACTGCAATTCGCTGGCTACGGTTAGTTTTTCTGCAGCTTCAGCTTGGGCGTTGAGGGTGCCCCCGTGGAAGATGGGAGCGGTCAGGCTCGCGCCTAAGCTCCAAGTGCGAAAGTCGTAGTCCAGTAGGTCCTTGAGTGCATTGCTGCGTAATCCACTGCTGCCAGTGAGGGCAAGAGTGGGATAAAGAGCGGCGTCGGCGGCGGCACTGGTAAAACGCGCTTGGCGCACCTTGGCTTCTGCACGGACTAAGTCAGGACGACGATGCACTAAGCCTGCTGGAAGACCTGCGGGCACTGGGCCGGGCAGTTGCGGTAAGGCTGCAGGGTTGAGGTCGGAGGCGTGACTCGGATAGCCACCCATCAAGGTCGCAACTTGGCGCTGCCAGAGTTGCAGTTGTTCGGTGGCAGCTGGGATTGCGGCGCGTGCCAGGGAAAGTGAGGCTTGCGCCTGATGGACGGCATCCGCAGAGCCACCGTTCTTAAAGCGCAGCTTCCAGAAGGCCAATTGCTCTGTGGCGTTTTGGAGTTGGGCCTGCGCAATATCCAGTTGCGCCGCGGCGTCGGCACGCATCATCCAGGCCTTGGCGGTTTGGCCCGCTAAAGAGAGTCGGGTTGCGGCATACTCGGCATCGCTGGCTTGTAGATTGGCGATGGCTGCGTTCTCACTCGCTGCGATGCGTCCCCAGAGGTCGAGTTCCCAGCTAATGTCCATCCCTAGGCTGTGATTGTTGTTGGTGATGGGGAGGACATCGGGGCTGCCTGGGAAGGGCAAGCCAATTAGGTTGGTGCGGCTGCGAGAAAGGCCGAGCCCAGCGTTCACCTTGGGTAGGCGATCCCCAGCAACCGCGCGTGCTTGTGCTGCCACCGCTTGCACTCGTGCTGCAGCTGCCATGAGGTCGTAGTTGTTCGCGAGCGCGGTCGAGACTGCCAGGTTGAGACTTGGCCGCTCAAATGCGCTCCACCAATCCTGGTTGAGCACGGCGTCGGCACTTTGGCTGTGACTTGCTTCCCAATGTTGCTTGGCGTTGGTGAGCTCTTCCACCACAGGACTGGACTCCGTACTTGCGCAAGAGGCAAGGAAAACAAGGGAAATCGAAAAGGCCAGACACCTAGGCATGGCGGAAGCCTCCGGTGCAAAAGTTGACTAGCTGCTCGAGCAAGTAATCGGAATCGTTCATGTCGATTAGGTCGCCGGAAATAGTCTTGATGAATTCCGGGGAGGTATCCATTAAGTGGAGTAGCGATCCAATCATGAAGTGGCCGCGGAGAATGATTTCTTTGGGTACGCGGTTGGGGAGGGTGGATTGAGTCGCAGCCACGAAGCGCCGCATCACTGGATGAATGATTTCTGCGATCAAGGTGTCGATGCCGGAATGGGGCTCATGATGCAGCCGTGCCAACATGCAAGGCATCATGCCGCCTTCACTGGAAGTAAATAGACGCACAGCGGGTTCGAGGAAGGCTTGCACCACATCGCGTAAATCTAGTGGTGTATCTGTTGCGCGCGCCGCCGCTTCGAGCTTATCTAGGGCAATCATGCGCTCGCTGTTAAGCGGGGCAATGCATTGACGCACGACCTCGCGCAGTAGGTTTTCCTTACTGCCAAAGTGGTAGTTAATCGCAGCTAGATTGACATCGGCGCGGGTGGTGATTTCGCGCATCGAGGTGGCGGTGAAGCCTTTTTCGGCGAACAGCTCCTGCGCGGCTGAGACGATTCTGTCTTTGGTGCCAAGTGTCGACATGGGGAAACATTAAAACACTCGTACGAATAAAACAAGTGTTTGTTTCTTTTGCAGGCTAGAATCGTGCCTCCAGGATGCTTTAGAGGCCTAGGACTGGCAAGTGGGACAGTAGCAGCTTGCGCGTTGGCCCAGGACTTTCCCCTTCAGGATGCCGTCGCAGAGCTTGCATTTTTGCCCTTCACGCCCATAAACCCATAATTCTTGGGCAAAGTAGCCGGCTTCGCCATCGGCAGAAACAAAATCCTGAAGGGTGGTACCACCCTGTTCAATCGCAGCATGCAGAATCCGCACGACATGTTGCGCCAAAATGCCGTATTCCGCGCGCGTGACTCTGCCGGCAGCGCGTCCAGGGCGAATTTTGGCGGCAAACAGAGATTCTGCGGCATAAATGTTGCCCACACCAACCACAATCTTGCCATCCATGAGGAATGGCTTGACCGCACAACGTCGTTTTCTGGACTTTGCATATAGATAGTCGCCAGAAAAGTGCTCGAGGAGTGGTTCGGGGCCTAAATGCGAGAGCAGGGGGTGCTGCTCCGCGGGCGCATCCACCCAGATCCATAATCCGAAGCGCCGAGGATCGTGAAAGCGAATGGCCATGCCGTTATCGAGCACCAGATCGATGTGATCGTGCTTGCGTGGCGGAGTGCTGGCTTCGGTCATGAACAAGCTACCCGACATTCCAAGGTGGATGAGGAGGTGCCCCGAACTGCCTTCGAAGTCCACGAGTAGATACTTAGCCCGACGTCGAATACGTACCACTCGCTTTCCAACTAAGCGGCGTTTCAGCCCTGCAGGGACCGGCAAGCGAAAGCGTCGTTCGCGTACGACTAAGTTGCGGATGGTATGCCCCACCACATGCGGCTCCAGACCTCGACGGGTGGTTTCTACCTCCGGAAGTTCCGGCATGGTCTATTCGTTTTCTTCGCTTTCGAGATGTTCTTCAAGGAAATACAGCAACATGTACTCCTCGGCAGTGTGCTTCGGGCCAGGCAAATTCCGAATCCGTCGTGCCGCAGCCTCCAAGTGACGTTCGCGGTGAAACTGATAAGTCAAAACCCCAATTCCCGATGGTGTCGCACGTTCCTTCAACGAAGATTCACTGACCCGGCCCAAGGCTTCATCCGCCTGCTCCGAGGTAATGGCAGTTAGTCCGGTGCTGGCCATTAAGGCTTCTAAATCGTGAATCTGTTCTGTCGTGACTCCAATCAGAAATTCTTGAAAAGCTAAGCCCTCATCCTGTGACATACTGGCGCGTGCGAAGTAGTCGACGAATTCTGGAGCGCATCCAGCTTGTAGCAGTTTCATGATTTCCGAAACGCCAAGCATGGTGCCCATCGAAACCATGATGTTGCGTCGCGCATCCCAAACTGCGCGTAACAGTGGGAAGAACTCTTTTACATTGTCCGAGGGCGCGCAATCCCACATGGAAGTCAAACTTGAGACAGCAGTGCCGCGGACGGCGGAGGGGATGCTGGAGTCCATAGCCAGGGAGGTTAATAATTCGTCCATCAACTTCAAATAAACACAAGTATGCACTCGTTCGCGAACTCGGTTAGTGAGATCGGTATCGTCGGGTCGAATCTCCTCACTGATATAACGCAGGAAACGCCAAAAGTTCAAATGTGCCATGGTGAGGCTACGCCAGAGCATCGCCCGCGTGGGTAGGAACATCTCAAAGTCGGCATCGGTAGCGTTGGCGAGCAATTGAACCAAAGTGCCAAGTCCTCGTTGTCGTTGGCCAAGTTGCTTTTCTTCAAAGACGCGCGGGTATAGCTCAAGCGCATAACGGATGGCTTCAATCCGCTCCATGTGCTCAAAACACTTTTCACTAAAGCGTTTGGTCTCATGGTGCCCACTGCCTTGCAGCTTCTCCCAGAAAAACACCAAAGCTTTCCTTTCCCTTTCGGTAAAAGGAGAGTTTGGGCCGAACGATAGCTGCGGTGCCGTCACCTTTGCGAGTTTATCCGTTGCTCAAGTACTAGGGAACCTTAGAGAGTGTTGTATTGCCGATCGCCGGCATCTCCAAGCCCGGGAAGGATGTAGCCGCGCTCGTTTAAGCGCTCGTCGAGTCCGGCGAGATAGATTCGCACCTCGGGATCGGATTCAAGCAAGGCTGCCACGCCTTCAGGCGCTCCCAGGATGCCCAAGAAGCGAATGTCGACCGCGCCCCATTTACGCAGTAGCTTCACCGTGGCAATCGCGGTGCCTCCAGTGGCCAGCATCGGATCCACAACTAGGCACACATCGGGGAGGTGACCTCCAGGCAGCTTCTCGTAATAGGTGACGGGCTGCAGAGTTTCTTCATCGCGAAATAGGCCGAGGTGGCGCACAACCGCGTCGGGAATCATCTCAATCAGAGGTTCGGCCATGCCTATACCGGCGCGCAAAATTGGAATAATCGCAACCGATGCATCCAAGATAGGGGAGCTACAGGTAGCGACTGGAGTTTGGATGGTGTGCGTTATGGTGGGTAAGTCCGCAGTCGCTTCTAAGCCGAGTAGGACGGTCAGCTGTCGAACCAGGCTGCGGAACTCGAGCGAAGAAGTGTTTTTTTGCCGCAGACGGGTCAACATGGTCTGCGCGATTGGATGATTTAGGACTTGGGGTTCCATCGGTAGGCAAGGACGGGTAAAAGGCACTCTGGCATCATAAGAAATTATGCCAGGATTCGATTAACCTAAACCAAATGGATTCTTCCACCCACCGCCTGCCGTTGGCCTATTTCCTATTGGGCTTTTCGCCATTACTTTGGCTAGACGGATGGAATGTATTTGCGGACACCCGCAGTGGCACAGCAGTGGCTACTTTGCTGCTGTTGCTCGTTGCGGCAGTCCTGGGTTGTGCTTTGCTACGGCTGAAGCCCTTGAATTATCTCCTGCCTAGTCGATTGCGCGGTCTACCGGTTGCCGCATTCGCGCTAGGACTTTCTTTGGCCTTATGTGCTCAGCTCCCTACA
Source organism: Planctomycetota bacterium (assembly GCA_045047305.1). Lineage (GTDB taxonomy): Bacteria > Planctomycetota > UBA1135 > UBA1135 > UBA1135. Next base: position 10,270 of record JASFYO010000025.1, read on the forward strand.
TGGTTGCCTTATGCCGATCTGCCCAAGCTGGCCCGTCGTCTACTCGACGTGCCGGTGCTTTTTCTGCTGACATTGCTGCTGGCGTATCCCGTTTTGGTTCGCCTGATGGCGTGGTTTCCTTTGCCCAAGCGCCCTGGGATGTGGCTCGCAATCATCGTGATTTCCAATATGGGCTATTTCCACTGGCTCGATGGCAAGTCTCAACAAGAACTTACCCGCACCATCCGCCTGCCATTAGGCGAGGAGTCAGCCGAGGCCGAACCTAACGTAATTCTTTTAGTGTTTGACACCATGCGTGCCGACACCTTGCATCATCAGTGGAAGGGGCAAGCGCATACCCCTTGGCTCGATGCCTACACCGCCGACGCGCGTGTTTTTGAGCGTGGTTATTCTGCTGCTAATACTACGCCGGGCGGTCATTCTGCCCTGCTTACCGGACGCTACCCTGCAGAGAACGGAACCCTGGCCAAAGGCGAGGTCATCCTTCCATTAAGCGAGGTCACTCTTGCTGAACACCTTCGCGGTTATGGATATCGCACGGTTGCAGCTGTGACCAATGCGCGCATCACGCGTGCCAATGGCTTTGGCCAAGGTTTTGAGATTTATGACGATAGCCTGGTGCTTAATGATTCGGTAATGCATGCCGCATTGAACCGCTTCGGAACCTCTAGTCTTTTGCGTTTGCTCGGCGGGAAGAAGGTAAAGCGTGGGGTCACTGCGGTCAGCAAGCGTTTATTCCGCTCCAGTCAGTTGGAATTAAATGCTGCCGATACGACCGCACGGGTTTTGGCTTCGGTCGACGCCCTGGAAGCCCAAGCCGGGGAGCCCGTATTCTTGTTCGTCAACTACATTGACCCGCACTTCCCATATGAAACCCGTAGTGATCTGGCCGCAAGCTTTGGCCCCAACTACCAGAACGCGGAGATGGACCAGATCCGCAACAACTCGCTGCAAATGCACGAAATGCTTCGTCACGCTGCCGATGACATCCGCAATGGCATCATCAGCGAGGAAATCCAAAACCGTTTGGAATGGTTGCAGGAAGCCTATCGCGAGCAGTACTTAGAGCTCGATGAGGGGGTGAAGGCACTCTTTGAGGGCCTGGAGGAACGAGGGATCATGAACGAGAACACCTTGGTGCTGATTACTTCGGATCATGGAGAGCATCTGGGGGCACACGGCATCATGATGCACGGACGTTCTTTATTCGAAGACGAAGTGCACGTCCCATTTTTGTTGATGGGTCCCCGGGTGAAGGCCGGTACTGTAAGCGATCCTGTTTCAGGGGTAGATTTCTTTGCAACCGTGCTGCATGCGATGGGCATGACGTCCGATGATGCACCAGGCATGATGGGCGTACCTTTGCAGGAAGAAATCCCAATCCGCGTGGTGCGCTTCGAATCGGGGCGGCAACGCGGATTCGTGGTCGGCAACCGCAAGATGATTGCAGATGATTCCGGGTCCGAGTTGACCTGGATCGAGGCATACGACTTAGGAGAAGACCCAGAAGAAGCGGTAAACCTGATTGACGCCGGTCTTCCTTGGGTGGAAGCATTCAAGGAGAACCCTCCTATTCAGCCCGATTCTGGCGCTTCGCAAATCATTGCAGGTAGTGGGCAGGTTGACCTTGCCGCATTGGGTTATGCAGACGAAGGATAAGTTTCAGCTATGGTGAAATTTGATTGGGAAACCGTTTATCGGTCTTCGATGTACGCATTTCGGCGGGCGTCGGGGAAGTGGTTCCGATTTACCCTGAATGGAGTGGTTGGGCCACTTCCGTCCGATGTCGCGTCACCGATTCAGGACCACGGAAGTTTGCTCATCATGACTGCGTGGAATCCAATGTCGAAGGAACGTCCACTTTCTGTGAACGAAGATGCGAATGCTGAGCTGCGCAACCGTTTGGAGGCTTCCGGGTTTTCGTTCGACGAGTCTTATGGTTGCTCGCTTCCAGGCGTTACCCCAGGGTGGCGCGAGGATGGTTTTGTGATTTACGGCATGAGTTTGGAGGAAGCCGTGGAATGGGGCCACTCTGTGGACCAGCGCTCCATCGTTTTCGCCGAAGCGGAGAGCATCGGCCTTTTGTTCTGCACCGACGGACGCTTTGTCCCATGTGGCGTGGAACAGCCTGACTCCTGAGCATCGCGCGGGTTAGAATGCCTGCATGACGCGCATGACTGTAGACAAGGTTGCTGTGGAGGCTCGCGCTGCTTCCTTCACTACGCGATCCATCAAGCAGGCCGCCAAACTTCAGGGGTTGAAAATGGTGGTTGGGATGACCGACCTCACCACTCTCGAAGGCAAGGATTCGGCAGAGAAAGTGCGGGCTTTATGCCGCAAGGCGATTTGTCCGGACCCAGTGCTGAAGGGAGTGCCCTCAGTCGCAGCGATTTGCGTTTACCCGCGTTGGGTGCGAGAAGCCAAAGCGCAGCTGCAAGGTTCCGGAGTTGTGGTCGCAAGCGTGGCCACCGCATTTCCGAGTGGTCAAGTTGATTTGAAAACGAAATTGCACGATGTCGAAGATGCGGTCAAGGCCGGTGCCGATGAAATCGATATGGTGATTCATCGGGGAGCCTTTTTGTCGGGTGACTATGCCGTGGTGAGCGAAGAAATCCGCGCGGTCAAGAAAGCTTGTGGTGCGGCGCATCTAAAGGTTATTTTGGAAACCGGGGAGCTGGAGACTTACGACAACGTGGTGCTTGCGAGTGAACTTGCGATTGAAGCCGGCGCCGACTTCATCAAAACCAGCACCGGCAAGGTTTCTCCTGCGGCCACCATGCCAGTGACTCTGGTCATGCTGGAGGTCATTCGCCGGCATTTCCTGAGCACAGGCCAAATGATTGGAATGAAGCCTGCTGGCGGCATCAAAACCGCGAAGCAAGCGCTGCACTATTTGGTCATGGTGAAAGAGACCCTGGGGGATGCATGGCTGAGCCCCGAGTGGTTTCGATTCGGCGCCTCTTCCTTATTGAACGACGTACTCCTGCAACTGCACCGCCAAGAAACTGGCACTTACACCGCAACTTACGATGTCACCGAGTCCTAAAACCAAAGCCGCGCCCGAGCTCGAGTTCGGGAATGCGTGGGAATACGCCGCCGCTCCTGAAAGCGTGAAGGTGGAGATTGCCGATAAGTACGGCATGTTCATCAACGGTGCTTTCGTAGCACCCAAATCGCGCAAGTACATGGATACTCTCAACCCTGCCAATGAGGAGTTGTTGTCCAAAATCGCCGTGGCGAATGAAAGCGATGTCGATCGTGCGGTTGCTGCGGCAAAGGCAGCCTTCCCTAAGTGGAAGAAGTTGAAGCCGGCAGAACGAGCGAAGTACTTGTTCCGCATCGCACGCCGCCTGCAAGAACGCGCGCGCGAGTTTTCCGTATTGGAAACTCTAGACGGTGGCAAGCCGATTAAGGAATCACGCGATGTCGATATCCCGGAAGCCGCCAAGCACTTCTTCTATCATGCCGGTTGGGCAGATAAGTTGGATTATGCTTTTCCTGGTCGTAAGGGACGTCCACTTGGGGTGTGCGCGCAGATCATTCCGTGGAACTTCCCCTTGCTCATGGCTGCGTGGAAGATAGCGCCGGCGCTGGCCTGCGGTAACACGGTAGTTCTGAAGCCGGCGGAAACCACTTCCTTGACTGCGCTGCGTTTGGCAGAAGTCTTTGAGGAAGTCGGCTTGCCTCCTGGCGTGGTGAACATCATTACGGGTGCCGGGGAAACGGGTGCTGCCTTAGTCGCGCACAAAGATGTGCAGAAGGTTGCGTTTACCGGGAGCACCGCGGTCGGCAAAGCCATCGCTCACGAGTGCGCTGGAAGCGGCAAACGATTGACTTTGGAGCTTGGTGGCAAATCCCCAAACATTATTTTTGAAGATGCAAGCTTAGACCAAGCCGTAGATGGCATCGTCCAAGGCATTTTCTTTAACCAAGGCCATGTGTGTTGCGCCGGCTCTCGTTTGTTTGTGCAAGAAGGCATCATGCAAGAGGTGCTCGCCAAGCTGGAAGTGCGCATGCAAAGTTTGCGCGTGGGCGATCCGATGGATAAAAACACTGATCTTGGCGCAATCAACTCTCTTGGTCAGCTCGCGATCATCAAACGGTATATCGAGGCCGGAGATGCAGAGGGAGCGACGCGCCATCAAACTTCGGTCAAGCTACCGAAACGCGGCTACTACCTTCCGCCTACGTGGTTCACCGGAGTGCAACCTTCGCATACCATTGCACGAGAAGAGATTTTCGGGCCGGTGTTGTCGGTCATGAGTTTTCGCACCCCAGAGGAAGCCATCTCCCGCGCCAACAATACTCCTTATGGGTTGGCTGCCGGAATCTGGACCGACAAAGGGTCGAAGATTTTTGAAATCGCATCACGCCTGAAGGCTGGCGTGGTTTGGTGTAATACCTATAACCGTTTTGATGCTGCATCACCTTTTGGCGGCTTCAAGCAAAGCGGATTTGGCCGCGAAGGCGGACGCCAGGGATTGTTGTCTTACTTGGAGTTGGTGTGATGAATGATCTCCGTTTACCAGTCTTGAAAACCTACAAGTTGTTCCTTGGCGGCGCCTTCCCGCGCACCGAATCCGGACGCTCTTGGCCGATTGAAGACCGCAAAGGGGTCGTCTTTGCACATTTGTGTTTGGGCTCGCGCAAGGATCTGCGTAATGCCGTGGTCGCAGCGCGCAAGGCGCAGGATGGTTGGGCCCGACGCACCGCCTACAACCGTGGCCAAGTGCTTTACCGCATGGCCGAAATGTTAGAGGGCAAGACTGCGGAGTTTGCCGAAGCGATGGCACAAACGATGCCTGGAGGCATGCGTCGCGCGCGCAAAGAAGTCGAGGCGGCCGTCGATCGCCTAGTTTCTTTCGCCGGATGGGCGGATAAGTACAGCCAGGTGCTTGGCTGCAATAACCCGGTTGCCGGTCCCTTCTACAACTTCACCATTGCAGAGGCGATGGGCGTGGTCGGTGTCGTTGCGCCGAAAGACGAACCGCTTTTAGGTTTAGTCAGTTTGCTCGCTCCAGTCTTGGTGGCCGGCAATGCAGCCGTGGTGGTTGGCAGTGAGGCGCATCCACTCGCGACCGCTATTTTTGGAGAGGTCTGCGCAACGTCGGATGTGCCGGCGGGGGTGGTGAATCTCATCACTGGAAAGCGAAAGGAATTGCTCGAGGTCATGGCGACTCATCGTGATATCGATGGCATCGCTGCTGCGCAGTGCTCGAAGGCCGAGCGCATCACCTTGGAATCTGGCGTTGCGGAAAACCTTAAACGCGTCACGATAGAGAAGGTGAGCGAAAAAGACTGGTACGACGTGGCCAAAATGCATGCGCCGTATCGCATCCAGCCTTTTGTCGAGATGAAAACCATTTGGCATCCGTCGGGAGCTTAGTCAAGAATGATGCCGGATTTGCGTTTTGCCCGTGACCAGGATTCGGCTGGCATCATTGCGCTGATTGACGCCTGCTATAGCGAATATCCACCCAATGTTTTAGACGTGGATCTGGAAGAGCCGGAACTTCGCACACCTGCTTCCTCCTTTGAAGCCTTTTGGGTGCTGGAGAATGCGGAGCAGCGCATCGTCGGTTGCATTGCGCTGGCTACCGTGGAGGCAGGCAGGTGCATCGAGTTGAAGAAGTGTTATGTCGCGCAGGAGCTGCGTGGGACGGGACAGGGTCGACGTTTGATCGAAACAGTGGAGGCCTGGGCTCGGGCGCGCGGGATTCCAGAAGTGGAATTGTGGAGCGACTCGCGCATGACCCTAGCGCACAAGGTTTACGCCAAACTTGGATACGTGCCATCCGGGCGCACCCGTGATTTGCATGACATCAGTGAAACCACCGAGCTCTACTTTTTCAAGTACCTAGCGCGGTCTGAGATACGAATTTGAGAATTACTCATTCGTGCGAAAAAGCACGGAATCGTCTTCTTTTTGCTAGATTGCGGCGGCATGTTATTTGCAATAAAGTGAGTCTTGACCAAAAAAGTTCCTGGCGCTTCTTTTTTTGATGCCCGCGCACCACTTCCTTTTTCTTTACTTGATGAAACATTCTCTCACCCTTTTCTTTCTGATAGCCGCCTTGATTCCACAAGATGTCTTTGGGCAGGGCATAGTTAGGCTTAGTGTTGATGTTAAGGGCGTTGAGGGGAATTCACTTTCTGTAAGGCCAGTGGTTTCCGGAGATGGTCGCTATATTGCATTTACGAGTGCTGCTTCAAATCTTGTCCCAATGGATACCAATGGCCAGGCCGATGTCTTTGTCTTCGATAGGATTCTCGGTATTACCACCCTCATAAGTAAAAGCTCAACCGGCGTTCAAGGAACCTGGGGCGGAGGGAATCCGGCAATCTCTGGAGATGGTCGCTTCATCGCTTTTGATAGTCAGTCAGATAATCTTGTTTCAGGAGACGCAAACGGGGAATTTGATATATTTGTTCATGACAGATTAACCAGTGAAACAACTAGAGTCAGTGTCGATTCCTATGGGGCGGAGGGTAATGGATATTCTGTTTTTCCGTCAATTTCTGCTGATGGGAGCACAGTCGCATTCGAAAGTTGGGCTAGAAATTTAGTGCCTGGTGATACGAATGCTTACGGAGATGTTTTTGTACATGAAATGGCTAGCGGGATAACTACCCGTGTAAGCGTGAGATCGTCTGGCGTGGAGGCGATTGGCGCTTCGCAATTTGCTTCCCTATCCGCTGACGGGCGGTTTGTTGCATTCCATAGTCGCGCTGACAACTTGGTCCAGGGTGACTCGAACCGTTCTTTTGACACATTTCTGCATGATCGTTCAAGTGGGCAAACTACTAGAGTTAGCGTTAGCTCAGCAGGGGCGGAGGGTGACTATGGAACATTTGCTGTCTATGCGCCGGGGATTTCGGCAAATGGTCGGGTCGTAGCCTTCTCCAGTTGGGCAACCAATCTAGTTGCGGGAGATACTAACGCAACATGTGATATTTTTGTTCATGATCGCGTGACGGGGAACACCTCCCGTGTCAGTATTGATTCTCAAGGACTACAAGGGAATGGCCTTTCCAGAATCCCAACTCTTTCAGGTGATGGCCGTTTTGTAGCTTTTGACAGCACTGCATCAAACTTGGTTTCCGGAGACACGAATCAAGTGAACGACGTGTTCGTCCACGATCGCTTGAGTGGGAGTACCCACAGGGTTAACGTGGATTCTGCAGGAGGACAGGGTGACCTTGAAGCATTGGATGCCTCGATTTCAGGAAATGGGCGTTACGTCGTTTTTGAAAGCCCTTCATCCAATTTGGTGTCAGGAGACTTGAATGGCGTGTCAGACATTTTTTTATTCGATCAATTTGGCCCTGCACTTAGCAAGGAAGGAACCTGCCCAGGAAATTTGACTCTTACAGTTTCAGGAGGAGTTATTGGGCAGAATGTCGTTCTTGTTTATGGAAGGCAAGGAGTGTTTGTTAAACCGGGACCACCTTGTCAGGGGATAGTTTTAGATTTGGCAAACCCTACTTTTGGAGTGACGGTTCAAACTAAACTGGGGGGAGTCGCTGTAGTTCCATTGATTGCTCCTGCAGGGGCATGCGGCCAAACGATACAGGCAGTGGATTTGTCGACCTGTAACGTTTCGAATCCGATTGTTCTTTGAGGGGAGTTGTCACCGAGCTCTACTTCGTGAAGCACCTAGCGCTTTGACCACGACCGTTTGAGCTCAGGTAATAAGCGCGGCAGAATTAGCCACCCCCACGGCAGTAGTGCGAGCAGGAAAACGCTGGCGCCAGCAGCAAGCCAAGCAAAGCGGTTGGCACTATCGAATTCGGCGATGATGCGTAGGAGCAAGGATGCAAAAACCAGCCCGCCAAAGAGCTGGATTGCGAAGACGGGGCGTCCTACAAGCTTTTGTCCCGTGCTATGCGCCAAGCCAACATGCAGCGCAACGCTGAAAGTGAGCAAGGCGATGCCGCTGAGGAAGAAAATATGCAGGCCAACCTGAGGCCGGCTTGGATAAAGAGCGGCCATGCTCAGCCCTATGGGTAAACACCAAGATGCTGCCCAAATCAATTTGCGTTGGGTGCCCGCAATCGACGGAAGGCGATGAATATGCGCCGAAAAGATTAAGGTGAGCGCAATACAGGCGGCGCGCAAGCCGCGGCCGATGGAAATCCAGCCGTGAGCCTCGAGCGCGAATCCTGTGAGGATCCCCAAGGCGGCCAAGCTATGGCCAAGGCGTCGTTGCCCTGGGTTTGCAGTTAGGTTTACATCGACACTTGCTTCCTTGTGAGCCGTCAGCGGTAAAAACAAGGCGCCAATTCCAAGCACGAGGCACAAGAAGAGCCCTTGGGTAAGTAGTAGCCATGCGCAGTACTGCTGCTGTTGGGAAAGTAAGTCTGGCTGAAACTCGGCTAGGCTCAGTATCAGTGCACCCACGGCTCCGAAGAGGAAGCCAAGAGGAACCCACTGGAAGGCAGCGGGGCCGGAGCGAGAGCCAGCGCTTCCCCAAACACGAGAGCCTGCGAATTGCAGCAGCATCAGCGCTTCCAAACCCCAAAGTAAGTGCGCTAACCCAGTTTCTTGCTGCCAAACGAGGATTGCGTGCAAAGGTGGCAGTAAAAGCGCCATCGCCATTTGCCAGGTCTTGGGACCGGGTGCGCTTAAACGTCGCGGTAGCATGGTGAACAGGAAGCCAACGGCGAACGGGGTCAGCACGCCTTGAATCATGATGGTGGCGTGCATTTCGCGCGGATAAAGGATGCCGCTCCCTGCCCAGAACAGAATCCACGGCAAAATGCCCCACCAAGCCATGAACCATCCCAAGGGGAAAAACGCGCGATAAGGATGACGGCAGAGTCCTTCGTCGGTGGGTGCTTCAGTCACGGCGCAATCTTCTCATAACATTGGGGGCTAGCGCTAGAGTTGAAACTTTTGGCGCAAGGCTTGAATCACTTGGGGCACTCCAGTCGACGCCGCTTGCGCAAAAACTTCCACGTCTTGGACTCCAAGCGCCTCGGCATTGGGGTCGACTAAGAAGCGCATGGTGGAGGGGGGCGCAAAATGCATCAAGCTGGCTGCGGGATAAACCGCAAGGGAGGTGCCCACGATGAGGAGGACGTCGGCTTGGCCCACGACCTGCGCGGCAGCTTGCAAAGCTGGGACTGCTTCTCCAAACCAAACTACATGCGGACGCAATTGCCCGCCGTCCGGAGCAAGATCGCCGAGGGCAATGCCTTGGCCTAAGGTTGGGAAGAGCCTGGCATCGTCCAGCACGCTACGCATTTTTAGAATCTCTCCGTGCAGATGCAAAACTGCGCTTGATCCCGCGCGCTCATGCAGGTCATCGATGTTCTGGGTAATCACATCGACCTGGAAATCTTGCTCCAGCTCCGCCAAAGCCAGATGTGCAGTATTGGGTTGGGCCGCCACCACCTGACGTCGGCGTTGGTTGTAGAAACGCAGCACCAATTCTGGATCGCGTTGGAAGGCTTCCGGCGTCGCGACATCTTCCACCCGGTGCTCCTCCCACAGCCCATCGTCCGCGCGGAATGTCTTGAGCCCACTTTCTGCGCTCATACCAGCTCCGGTCAAGGCCACCACGCGAGGTTTCATGGGGCCAGGGTAACAAGGTATGTAGGAAAGGAGGTGTGAGCGCCTGTAGAATCCCGCCATGTTTGAGCCGCGAAGTCGCGCCTACCTAAGTAGCCCGGATGCCTTTGAGAAGGAAGTCCTGGCCGCCTGGAAATCTTCTGACATCCTGAAGCAGACCCTCGAGGCGCGCGCGGATGCGGATCCTTTCGTGTTTTACGAAGGTCCACCCACTGCCAACGGACGTCCCGGTATTCACCACGTGCTTTCGCGCACGTTGAAGGATTCGGTTTGTCGTTTTTACACCATGCGTGGCAAGCGCGTGATGCGCAAAGCTGGCTGGGATACGCACGGCTTGCCGGTGGAGCTAGAGGTTGAGAAGCAGTTGGGTATTTCGGGTAAGCCTGAAATCGAAAAGCATGGCATCGGCCCGTTCAACGAGAAGTGCCGTCATTCCGTGTTCACCTATAAGGAGGAGTGGGAGCAAGTTTCCGATCGCATTGGTTACATGCTTGACTACGCTGACCCCTATGTCACCTTCCACAAAAACTACGTCGAATCGGTGTGGTTTTTGCTCTCGCGGTTTGCCAAGAATGACTTGCTCTACCGCGGCTCCAAAGTCCTTCCGTGGTGTGGTCGTTGTGGTACTGGACTCTCCAGTCATGAAGTCAGTCAAGGTTATGCCGACATCGACGATCCCTCGGTTTGGATCAGCTTCCCACTGAAAAATGCGACCGGCGACCTAGAGGATGCAGCCCTAGTTGCATGGACCACCACTCCTTGGACCCTGCCCTCCAACATGGGCGTTTGTGTGCATCCAGAGTTTGAGTATGCCATCGTCGAAACTGACGGAAAGCGCTTTATCTTGCTCGAATCCAAGGCTGAGGGCATTTTCGGCGAAGGCAACTTTGAGGTGGTCGGTAAGGTTACGGGGCAAGAACTCGGCGGCATGAGCTACGAACCACTCTTCCAATGGGAAGGCGGAACTGTTGTGCAAGAGGGCGAAAAGGTACACGTCGTGGTGGTCGATACTTTCGTCTCCGATGACGATGGCACCGGCATGGTGCACATGGCTCCTTATGGCGCCGACGACTTCCGCATTGCACAACGCGATGGCCTAATCGCAACTTTGGCAGTCGGCAATGAAGGCCGCTTCCTGGTGGATATTGCCGGAGTGGAAGCAGGCACCTTTTTTCGCGACGCCAACAAAACGCTTTCGCGCGACCTGAAAGAGCGCGGCCGGTTGTTGAAGATCGATCAGTATCGTCACAGTTATCCACACTGTTGGCGTTGCGATACACCGCTGCTGTACTTTCCGTCGCCCGCATGGTTTTTGCGCACCACATCCTTCAAGGAAAAGATGGAGGAGCAAAATGCCAAAGTGAAATGGTCACCGCCAGAAATCGGTGAGGGTCGCTTCGGCGAATGGCTGAGCAACAACATCGATTGGGCTTTGTCGCGCGACCGTTATTGGGGTACGCCGTTGCCAGTGTGGATCAATGAGGAGGACCCAGAGGACTGGATTTGTGTCGAATCCTTTGCTCAATTAGAGGAATTGGCGGGTGCTCAGGGGGAGAATTTCGATCCCCACCGGCCCGAGGTCGATGACATCAGCTTCGAAACGCCCACTCCTGGCAAAACCGGCACCATGCGCCGGGTGCCTCAGGTGATTGATTGCTGGTTCGATAGCGGCGCCATGCCTTATGCGCAGCATCATTGGCCATTTGAGAACCGCGATATCGTTGCCGAACAGTTCCCTGCCGACTTCATCTGTGAAGGCATCGATCAGACTCGCGGGTGGTTCTATTCCTTGCACGCGATCTCTATTTTCCTCACTCAAGTGGATGAAGACTTGTGGAAGAGTGGTGAGTTGTGGGGTGAATCGTTGCCACGCTTGGAAGCCGGCGGTGCGTATCGCAGCGTGATGGTCAACGGCATGATTCTGGATAAGTCCGGGGTCAAAATGTCGAAGCGCTTGGGCAACATTGTGATTCCTGCAGATGCGATTGCCGAACACGGCGCCGATGCCATCCGCTGGAGTTTCCTCGCTGGAGGGGCAGCGCATTTGTCCCGCCGCTACGACGATGCCGGAGTCTCTGAGGCCCGACGTCGGGTGCTTGGAACCTTGTCTGCCAGCTATGACTTCTTCGCGTTGTATGCGCGCACGGAAGGTTGGGATCCAAAGGTTGCGCGTCCTGCCGTAGAGGATCGCGAGGCGATTGACCGTTGGGTCTTATCGCGTTGTGCGGAGGCCGGGCAAGAGTGCATTCAGGGCTGGGAGGATCTCCTGCCGAACAATGCCTTGCGTCCGCTGGAGCGTTTCCTCGTGGATGAACTCTCTAACTGGTACATCCGACGTTGCCGCCGTCGCTTTTGGGGTGCAGAAGGGGAAGCCAGTCAGGCCGCTGCTTTTGCCACCTTGTTCGAAGTGCTTCACGCGAGCTTGCGCATGATGGCGCCGATCACACCTTTCCTTGCCGACGCCTTGTGGAAGGAACTGAATGGAACCGAGGAAAGCGTACACCTGCAGCTCTTCCCGGATACGCCTGAATCCATCGATAAACCCCTTTCAGAAGCCATGGATCCGATTCTGCGTGCATCTAGCCTCGGACGTGCGGTGCGCGAACGGGTGCAAATCCGAGTGCGGCAACCGCTCGGCAAATTGGTGGTGCATATCTCCAACGAAAAGGCACTTTCGGTTTCGCCACGCGCTTACGAAGATGCACTGCTGCAAGAGCTCAACGTGAAACAGGTGGAATGGATCGATGGCACCCCAGACTTTCTTGAAGTCGAAGCCAAAGCAAACTTCAAGAGCCTGGGCAAACGTGCCGGCAAGAACATGAAAGCGTTGGCATTGGCGATTGCAAACTTCGATCGCGAAACGGTATTCAAGTTGCAAGGTGGAGGAACGGTGGACCTTGATGTCGATGGCACCACTTTCACTCTCGACGGAGAAGACATCATGCTGCAAACGCAAAGCGCCGAAGGCATGGAAGCTGCCACCGATGGTTACGTCACCATTGGCCTGGTTACCGAACTGACTCCGGAGTTGGAATGCGAAGGTGTTGCGCGCGAAATCTTGAATCGCTTGCAAACCCAACGTAAAGAAACTGGGTTAGAAGTGTCGGACCGTATTCGTGTACGTATACACGGCGATGACGCCGTGCATGCCGCGATGCAAGAACATGGGGTTTGGATTGCGCAAGAAGCGCTTGCTCCAGATGGATTGCATTGGGTCGAGCGGGCAGCAGTGACTGCCGACGGTTTCCAACTCTGGGAACTACCCGGTGAGCATCATCTGCAAATCGCAATCGAAAAAGTTTCTCTCAAGAATGCGTAAACCAAGCGCCGATGAGAGGTAAAGTAAATCAGTGTCAATGACATCGCTTCGGAGACATAAGCCGCCGGTCCGATAAAACATGACCGGGAGCATGTCTCCAGAATGGGTAAACCATTTTGGGCTGCGTCCCACCCTGAAATCAGGGACCACGCGACTTTCTCCTCCCCGCGACGTCAAAACACGAACCGAGCCTCTCATCTCCGGATGAGGGGCTCGTTTTTTATGGGCATCTCAACCGAGCTTTGCTTGAATAAGCCCATGCATACGGGCAGAATGGCGAGTCATGGTCCGCCCCTTCGTTTTTGCATTGCTCCCCCTCGGCTTGATGGCATGCGGGGATTCTGAGCCAGAAGCCAACACTTCCGACGCCTCTCTCTTCCTTTCTTTGGAGGAGCCAGCGGCCGGCGAAGCTGACACGGCAGGGGAGGCAGCGATTTCTGGTCCCACGGAAGCTGATTTGGACCGCTCCAACCAAGCCTCGATTCAGACTGAGCAAGCCTCGAGCCTTCCGCTAATGGACTCCGCTTCTGCCTTAGAGGCCCTGGGTGGGTGGCATCGTGGTACTTCTGCTGAGCGTCCTGGTGTCTTGCGTGGCGCTTCTGCGGCTGCGAATGCCATCCGTAGCCTTTCCCGCGTATGGGAGGGCGAGGCAGATAGTTACCGTGCCAACTTGCGCACCTCGACGGAGGGGGCCTTTGGAGAGGAGTTTGCGCGCTATTCCCAAGCTTGGGTGGAAAAGGGAACGCAAGGATTGAATGCCGCATTGGCTAGCGGGCCAGTAGGGAGTATCTCCCACCTCATTTGGACCGACATTCTTGCACAAGATGCTCTCTCCAAGGATGACTACCACACGGCTGGGGTTGCACTGTCCGCTTTGCTCAGTGGCATGATGGAAAGCGGCTATTCCAGAGAACGAATTCTGGAACTAGTTCCGCGTATCTCCCTGGTCGGACGCAACGCCAGTGTCTTTCTTCCCTCTAAGGACTACACGGTACAGGGAGGGGATAGTTACTGGGTGATTTGCCGTGCCTTCCGCAAAGAAGGGTTGCTTTTAAACAAAGGCTGGATCGCAGACTTCAATCACAAGCGCAACTACTCCCTAAGGGCGGGTGAAACCTTGAAGATCCCGCAGTCCAAGCTGAGTGTTTTTGCCTGGCGGAGCAAGCGTCTTATGGCGCTCTATGCCGATGGCGTCCCCATCCGCCTATTCGCGGTCTCGATGGGCCGCAGCGGCGAACCAACCCCCTTGGGCACCTTCACTCTTGGCATCTGCGAGGAAGAGCCGGTCTACTATCCGCCTGGGGGTAGCCCAGTGCCATATCAGAACCCGGCCAATCCACTTGGAGAGCGCTGGTTGGGCTTCAAGGAAGATACTCAGTATGGGCTGCATGGCACCAACTCAGAGGCCACCATCGGTAGCTACGAATCAGGCGGTTGCGTGCGCATGCACAATGAAGACGTGGTCGAGTTGTTCGATATGCTGTCTCCTGGGATCACGGTAACGATTTCCGCTTAAGCAAACCCAGATTAGCCTGCCAGCGACTCCGCGGATTCCTCTGTCAGGCTAAAGCAGAGACCTCCTTTACGGGACGAATCGAATCGTCCATGCTACGGAAGAAACGTCGAGGAAGCGGTTCACGACGGCGAGGTACAGTCGGCGTCCGAGCAGGCTGCTTGGGAGTGAGGCGGGGGCCACACTAAGTTGTGCGAGGGCCTTTCCCTGGCGACTGAGCGTCCCCTGGAAACCTAAGCCTTGGCTTGGAGTGATTCCATTCAGGGAGTCTTGGAGGAAGCGGTCCATACTTAAGGGGACCAGGAGCCCTTGGACGGAGGTCGGTCCGGTTCCGAGGAGAGATACCAGGACGGCATAGTCCAAGAAACCATCTACATCTGGGAAATCAATCTGCAGGTCAATGGTGCCGCCGGCTGCGAGCGACAGGGTCGTCGCCGAGGCTGTGAGGATGGGATTGAAGGAGTAGACGAAGGCGGAACCGGCTTGAACTAGTCCGTTGGGCGAAGTTCGGTCGCTGCCGACTATGAAATCTATCCGACCATCGGCATCGACGTCGCCGGCGGCTGCAATGGATCGGCCGAAGAAATCGCTGCTGGCGGTCCCGTCCAAATGCATGATTTCGGCCCCGGTGGCCCCAGAATGGATGCGGACGGTGCCCGCGTTGAGGAGAAAGTTGGGATCGGCGTTCCAATCCCCGTACATGAAATCGTCGAAGCCGTCGTGGTCGATGTCGCCGACACCGGCGACGGAGAAGCCGAGGAGGTCATCGGCAGCAGCTCCATCGAAACGGTAGAGAATGGCCCCGGTGGCACCGGAATAGACGAAGACGGAACCGGCATTGTTGATGCCGTTGGGGTCGGCGAGGAAGGCTCCGACGATGAGGTCGTCGAAGCCGTCACCATTGACGTCTCCGGCACCGGCGACGGCATTTCCCAACTCGTCTCCGGCAAACTGCCCGTCAAGCCGTAGGAGCTGGAGCCCAGTGGCGCCGGAATAGACGAAAGCGGATCCAGCGTCGACCAGGCCGTTAGGGTCGGCGAGTACGGATCCAATAAGGAAGTCGGGGATGCCGTCGCCATCGACATCGCCGGCGCTGGCGACGGCGTAGGAAAAGTCGTCGAAGTCGGCCTCTCCATCGAAGCGGTACAGCAGGGTACTGGTGGCACCGGAATAGACAAAGGCCGAGCCGACCTGGATGAAACCATTGACGTCGGCGCCGAGCACGCCGATTAGGAGGTCTGGGACCCCGTCTAAATCCACGTCGCCGGCATTGGCGACGGAATAGCCGAGGGCGTCGGAAATGGCAAGGCCGTGGTAGCTACGAATCTGAGTGCCGAGCCTGCCGGAATAGACGAAAACAGAGCCGGCGTCGGTGAGGCCATTGGGGTCAGCAACGGGTGCTCCGACGATGAAGTCGGCGAATCCGTCGCCGTCGACGTCACCGGCAGCGGCGACCGCATTACCGAATTGGTCGTTGTCATTCACGCCATTTAAGCGGTATAGCAGGCTGCCATCGAGGCCTGAGTAGACGAAGGCTGATCCGGTGGCGGCGAAGCCCCCGCTAGGGACAGCTGCCCAAGCACCGACAAGGACGTCGTCGAAGCCGTCGCCGTTGACATCGCCGGCTGCGGAGACGTCGGATCCCAACAAGGTGAAGTAGGTACTGCCATCGACCCGCCAACGCAGGTCTTCGGTACCACCGATGGTTTGGGCGGAAAGGGCGGAAGTGAGAACGGCGAAGCCGAGGATGAGGAGAGGGGTGCGTATGAGCATGAAGGGAAGGGACCGCGGAGAAGAAGTCAACTCCTGCCTCAAAAGGCCTCGGTCTGCTGTTTCAAGCCTATCATGGGAATTGAGCTATGG
>JASFYO010000026.1:0-30694 GCA_045047305.1 Planctomycetota bacterium
ATCTTGAAAATATTGACTTACCTTCACCAGTTGCTGCGGTGCAGCGTTGTGGGCGGTTTTCCATAGCGGTCAGGCGAGCGGCGTCCTGTTGCACGACGGGTTCAAATTTGATGCTGGTCAGGGCAGCGTTAAGGGTTTGTTGTTGCCAGTCGGGCAGGGTGGTGCTGAGGGTGTAAAACACCCATTGCGCATCACGGCGCGAGGTCAGCAAGCCGACATCACGCAGCGCCGCCAGATGACGCGAAATTTTAGGCTGTGACAGATCAAGGGCCGCCACCAACTCGCAAACGCAAAGTTCGCCATTGTTTTGCATCAGCGCCAAAGCCCGCAATCGGGTTTTCTCACCCAGCATTTGAAAGATTTCAATTTGTTTCATGCACTGTATATGCGCCGAAATGAATATACAGTCAAGTGCATATTCGTTTTGGCGTATGTAGGTCTAAGGCGTGATCACATTCACGCCGGCAATGCCGCCGATCTGGTCAAAGTCTTCTTCATATGCCAGCGTCAGATCATCCACCAGTTGCTGGGTCCAGCCGGGGGCGTCCAGGTCTTCTTCCAGCGTGTCATCGATTGCGAATTTGTCCAAAAACGCGGCGATAACGCGGCTGTGCTGGGCCTCGGTTTGGGGCGGGTGGCTTTGCATATAGGTTTTATAGCGCTGCACCCCGTTTGCCGTCATGATTTCGGCCAATAGATCGGTTTCACCATCAAGCGGGGTGTCTGGGCGCATGCCGGTAAGGGTGTGCATCAAACGGGGCCAGATCATCGGCGTGTCCTCGTTGCACCAGACCGTCAGTTTGGCGTCCGGGGCCGAGGCGCGAATACTGTGCACCAATGAGGACCAGCGCATATCATAAGGCGAGGTGCCGCGCATGAATTGATCAAAGCTGATGTTCTCGGTGCGGGCAAACACGGCGGGAATAAAGGTGGCGGGGTTGCGCAGGGCCAGATGGAATTCAATTTCGGCATTGGGAAACAGGCGGGCAATGGCGGGAATTCGGCTCATGGCGTTGCCATAAATGGTTTGATTGATAAAGGCCGATGCGAGGGCGTCGAGCTGGGGCATGACCTGATGACGCAGATGATTGCGTGCGGCAAGTGCAGGGTCGGCGTTGCTCGGGTCCTCGATCCACGGCTGATTGGCATCGTGCAGGGTTTGGCGGATGGCGGCGGAGCGCAGGGCGAGCATGGGGCGCAGGAGCTCGACGTCGGGGCTTAGGGCTCGGCGTGCGGGAATGCCGGAGAGACCGGCTAAGCCGGTGCCACGAAGGATGCGCAGGAGCACGGTCTCGGCGTGGTCATCGGCATGATGGGCGAAGAGGATGCGAGAGGCGTTGTGGTCGGTGGCAGCTTGGAGCAGGGCCGCATAACGCGCAGAGCGCAGGGTGGACTCGTTGGCGTCGGCTGAGGCTTGAAGCGTGCGGATCTCGGCGGGCAGGCCGAGGGAAGAATAAAGGCTCTGGGCTTGTAATGCGTCAGAATCCGAGCCGGCGCGGTGGCCGTGATCGATGATGACCACGGTAGCCTCGGGCAGGGCATCGGCCACCCCTTGGGGCAAATGCGCAGCCGCATAACGCCAGGCAAGGGCGAGAAAGGTGGAGTCGGCGCCGCCGGAGCAGGCGAGCACCACGCGCTGACCCTGAAGATAGGGTGCGAAGCTGTGGATTCGGTCTGCCGCTTGAGCAAGCATGACACTAGAATCTCTGCTCCAACGGCCTGTGGATACCCCCCTTTGGAGGATTTCCGGCCGCCCCCATTCTCACTCCAGAATTCTAAAACCATGGCCATTCGCATCGCCATCAACGGTTTCGGTCGCATCGGCCGTAACGTTTTCCGCATCATGCATGCTCGTAGTGCCGATTTTGAAATCGTTGCACTGAACGACCTTACCGACGCCAAGACCTTGGCTCACCTGCTCAAGTACGACACCGTAGGCGGTCGTTTTGATGGCAAAGTGGAGGTCGATGGCAGCGACATCGTCGTCGACGGCAAGCGCATCAAAATCCTTGCTGAGCGCAATCCTGCGGATCTACCTTGGGGCGACCTCGGTGTAGATTTCGTAGTCGAAGCCACCGGCATTTTCCGTAAGCGCGAGCAGTGCCAAATGCACATCGATGCTGGCGCGAAGAAAGTGTTGCTCACCGTTCCACCTGCCGATGAAATCGACAACATGGTCGTGCTCGGCGTGAACGATGAAACCTTGACTGCCGATCAGAAGATTCTGTCGAACGCATCTTGCACCACCAACTGCTTGGCTCCGCTGGCAAAGGTTTTGCACCAGTCCTTCGGCATCAAGCGTGGTCTGATGAACACCATCCACGCTTACACCAATGATCAGCGCATCTTGGATTTGCCGCACAGCGATTTGCGTCGCGCACGTGGTGCAGCTTCCAACATCATTCCAACTTCGACCGGTGCTGCACGCGCCGTCGGCAAAGTACTTCCAGAGTTGGAAGGCAAACTAGACGGCATGTCGATGCGCGTTCCAGTTCCTGCCGGATCGGTGGTTGACCTGGTAGCCGAGCTCGACAAGTCTGTCACCGTCGAGGAAATCAACGCCGCGATGAAGGCTGCAGCCGATGGCCCGATGAAAGGTGTGCTCGAGTACACCGAGGACCCAATCGTTTCAAGCGATGTCATCCACAACCCACACAGCTCTGTGTTCGACTCCGGCCAAACCATGGTCATGGGCGGCAACATGATCAAAGTGGTGTCCTGGTACGACAACGAGTGGGGCTACTCCAACCGCGTCTGCGACTTGATCTTCAAGGCGCATAACGTTTAGAGTTTTGCTCTGGATTACGGGTTTTCAAGCCCGCACGGACCGCTGCATCTTCGGGTGCAGTGGTTTTTTCATTTACCCTTTTTATTGCAGAGAAAAGCTCGCGAAAACGCCTTCCTGCCCCATTCAAGCACCAGCGCTTGTATCGAAAATCGGCACTGGCTCAGTTAAGCCAGGCGACCACAGGGAATCTCCGAGCAACCCTAAAAGCCTATTGTGAGGTTTCGGTGAAGGAGATAGCGTCGATTTCCCCCTGGATTCTTTGTTCCTCCCCCCTTCACCTCCCCCGTCATGAACCCCACTCTTAGATTCTCCCCCCGAAGCCTCCTCTTTCCCCTCCTGATTCTCCTTTCCCTGCAGGGATCCCTCCTTGCAGCACAAACCAATAGCCCAACTTCAAAAGTTCAAAAGATTGAATTTCATGAAGTGAAGGGACAGAAGGAGTTTTCAGGCTGGATGGTTTCGCGCCCTCTCACTGTTCAAGATTTAAAAGATAGCGGCATTGCAACGGCGGAAGCATTTGCACGGGTGGACTACACCCACGCCCTCATGCAAACCTTCATTATTAAGGACTACGTCATTGCAACCAATGAATACGTCTTCATGAATGCGGAAGGTGAAACTGAAAATGCCGTCGCAACCCGCCTCATGGCCGAGGGTGATTTTGCTTACGTGGAACCAGACTGGATGGTCTACCCGGTCGGCAACCCAAACGATCCACAGTTTAGTAGTCAGTGGCATCACCAAGCCAACATCATGGACTCTGCTGCAGGGTGGGATTTGCATACCGGCAACCCGAGTGTGGGCATTGCCATCTGTGATACTGGCGTTTTAACCTCGCATGAAGACTTACAACTTCATCGCAATGAAGGCTATAACGCAGTCGACCGTGTTTGGGAAAGTGCCGGCGGAAACATTGGCCCGGTCCACCCCCACGGCACCAACACAACCGGATGCGCCGCAGCAAACGGGAATAATGGAGTCGGTATTTCTGGAGTTGGCTGGAATCTCAGCCACCGCATGATGCGTGTATCGAACTCATCTGGCGGCAACGCTTTCATGAGTGACCTCACCCATGCTGCTCGCACCGCCATCGAAGCCGGTGACAAAGTGGCCAGCGTGAGTTACTCCGGCGCTGATTCCAACACCACTCTAAGCGCTGCAACTTACATCAAGAGCATTGGTGGTCTTTGCGTTTGGGCTGCTGGAAACGACAGCCGCAATCTCACCTTTGGCGATCGTGATGCCGACGACCTGATTGTGGTTGGCGGTTCCGACAACGGCGATGGCCTCGCATGGTTTTCTGCTTACGGACAATTTGTTGATGTGGTAGCTCCCGGAACTGGCGTTTACACCACCGATGATAATGGTGGCTATACCGCAGTCAGCGGAACCAGTTTCTCCACACCCTTAACAGCGGGTCTGATTGGCATGATTTTCTCTGCCAACCCAAGCCTTACCCCACAACAAGTGGAAGACATGTTGAAGTCTTCGGTGGATGACCTGGGCTCCAACGGCCTTGACAACACCTTTGGCTATGGCCGCATCAACCTCGCAACCGCTATGGCTCAGGCCACTGGCGGCGGTGGTGGTGGCGGCGGCGGTGGAAACCCAACTCCACCCGTTGCTGATTTCTCCGCGACTCCCTTGTCCGGCACGACGCCGCTCAACGTTTCCTTTACCGACCTCACCACCAATGCTCCGACCTCTTGGAGCTGGGATTTCGGCGACGGCGGCACCTCGAACGCGCAGCACCCAAGCTACACCTACAACAACGCTGGCACTTACGACGTAACTCTCACCGCGACCAATGCCGACGGCAGCGATACGCGCGTGCGCACGGGCTACATTACGGTGAACAGTAGCGGCGGAGGCGGTGGCGGTGGCATCGTTGGCGAAGGCTTTGTGCTCGACAATGATCCTGGTTTAACTTTAGACCAACGCACCTTCTCCACTTCCGACACCCTGTACATGTACATTTGGAGTGACCAGGTCGACTACACCAACCTGAAGAAAGCTCAGTGGGAACTGCGTGACACGCAGGGCAACAAGGTCAAGATGGACCTGGTTAGCAATGGTGACGGCTCCTACAACGCAAGCTATGCACTTTCCAACCTTCCTTCCAACGATTCCACGTGGACCTGGAAAGGTAAGCTAAAGGATAGAAATGGCGCGCGGTATCAGCCTCAGGTGACCTTAACCATCACCACGGGTGGTGGCGGCGGTGGCCCTCCAGCACCAGTTGCGGACTTTAGTGGTAACCCAACTTCTGGAACAGTGCCATTGACGGTGGACTTCACCGACTTGTCCTCCAACACCCCAACCACCTGGTCTTGGGACTATGGCGACGGCGCAAGTGCAAGCGGCCAAAACCCAACGCACACCTACACCCAAGCAGGTAACTACACCGTCACCCTTACGGCGACTAACGCCGGTGGTGCCGACACCTTGGTACAGACCAACTACATCACGGTGAATCCTGCTGCGGGTAACCCTCCAGTAGCCGATCTCGTGGCATCAACGACCAATGGAAACGCTCCGTTGCTGGTTGATTTCACCGACCTCTCTTCCAATAACCCAACTTCTTGGAGCTGGGACTTTGGTGACGGCGGAACTTCGACTGCGCAAAACCCAAGCTACACCTACAACACACCAGGCACCTACGATGTCAGTCTCACTGCGACCAACGCAGATGGAACCGACACTGTGGTCTTCACCGGTTACATCACTGTGAACAACGGTGGTGGTGGCGGTGGTGGCGGCGTGGTTGGTGAAGGATTCATTCTGTCCTTGAACGCTGACTTCTCTACCGATGACCGCAGCTTCACCCGCGGTGATGTGATCTACATGAAAGTTTGGAGCGATCAAATCGACTTCACTGACATGAAGAAGAATCAGTGGGAGCTTAAGGATCCGAACAAGAATAAAGTGAAGCTCAACCTCACCAACCTTGGCGATGGCAACTTCACCGCATCCTTCGTGCTTTCCGGACTCCCATCCAATGACACTTCCTGGACCTGGAAAGGCAAGCTAGAGGACAACCCTGGCACGCGCTACAAGCCTAGAACTCAGATCACCGTAAACTAAGGCCTGAGTTCCTTCTACCTCCATTCCCGTTTGGGGATGGAGGTTTTTTCGTGCCCTGACATCCGAGATTTCGATAAAGTTTGACACTCTTCTGCGAATAAAGCGCAGCCCTCAGCAACATGCAACGCGCCCTTCCTTTGCTTATTCTTGCCATCGTTCTGATCGCAAGCTTGGTCCTTTTTCTGCCGGAGTCCGCGCAGAATAAGGTTAGCCAAATCGATCCTTCCGGCCCCGTAAGTCCTTCCACCAACACGCTGCCGCCCGCAGCAATCCCCACTCGCGCAAAATCAGAGCCATCACGAAGTGGACTGGCCCCGCAAGTATCCAAGCAGTCTGCCCCGCTTCCAGCCCCAGTCATCTCAGGCGCTGCGATCACCCTGCAAGTATGGGATCGTGCAACGCAAACACCCGTCGCATTCGCGGACCTCTATCTCGCGCCTAAAGAATCGGATGTTGTCGATGCCAAGCGCAGGCCAGGCTTTCATGATTGGTTAGAAGAGCATGCTGCGCATTACCAAGTGGATGCGCAAGGACGCATGCAAGCTCCACGTAGTTGGCTTTACCATTACGCTTTTGCTGAATCCCAGAACGGTCATTGGGGGTATCTTTGGTTAAAGGAAAGCGAGTTCCGCGACACCGTGCGTATTGAAGTTTTGCCCGTACGTAAGATCGAGGTGCAAGTGGTCGATGCACAGCAGGCCCCAATCCCTCATGCATTCGTTCACCTTGCAGGATCCGACTACGCCGGCATGCAACCTTGGCGTCAGGCCACCACGGACGCCAACGGCAAAGCCACCTTCGAGCAAATCCCCGATCAGCTGCTTGGGTATAACAATTTCGAGGCCTTCGCTTTCTTCGCAGGTAACCCTCCGGCTCCAAATTTTCCACCACTGTCAAGCCTAAAGGACCTCGCGCAAGAAATTACTTTGGTGATGCCTGCCACCACCACTCTCGAAGTGCACGCCTTCGACTTCAACGGAAACCCCATCTCCCACTTGCCCGGCCTTTCCATTCGATTCCCAGGGAATGCCCCAAATGGAAAGCCGTGGAGCAAATCCCGCTTATTTCAAACTTGGGTTAAAAACTACGAAAACGGAGTGACCTCTGTTTCCGTACCGGCAAACCATGCTGTCGAACTTGGAATTGATTTTGACGCCTGCGGTGAAATAGAATATTTTCCGATGGAGACCCTGGATGAAAACCTACACACCGTGGTGGAGCTTCATCAAAAAATCAGCCATCCGCTGATGCAGTTCCGACTGCTCGACGAGAATGGAAACGCTTTAGGTAACAAGAATCTGAAAGCTTCTATTAAGGCGGATTACGACAGCACTTTCGGCTTCTATTCCTCTGCAGTCACTCTCAGCACCGACGCACTAGGAATCGGAGAATTCCGCCTTCCGCATGCAGACCTCCACGCAGGGAAACGGCTCATTAAGGGGCGCTACCTTAGTGCAAGCTCGATCAATGAAGTTGGTGAACCCGTTCACGGCAGGCTGGATCTAAATCAACCGTTTTCAAAGGAAGTCCACCAGCTTGGCGATCTAGTTTTACGCACCTCCGAGAAACACATCTTCGCCACGGGCTTTGTCTTCGACACCGACGGAAACCCGCTTGTTGGAACCAAAATCGATGCCGGTGCTCCCGTTCACACCCAGGATGGAGTGGGCAATTCTACCACTGGACGAAGCGCGCTCGCTCGCGCAGAAGTGGATGCACAAGGCCACTTTGTTCTCTATGGAAAGCGGCCAGAGGATGACTCCAAGGTGACTCTGCGCGCCATCCGCATCGGCTATCCCTGGACTCGTGTGCCTCTTCTCCCGCCTGGCCAAGAGCACCGAATCGTTTTAGATCTAGGGAACATCATCCGTGGTCAAGTGTTGCTTCCTTTGGGGTTAGAGCAAAAAGGAATTAGCTTAGAGTTTGTTCCCTATTCCGACATCGACGCCCCGCCGCATGACCCGTACACAGAAACTAGCGCCACCGAAGGGCTTTTCCGAATGACGGAGCTTCCTGCCGAACCTGGAGTCCTCAGAGTAGGCACTGGTATGGCTTGGCCATTTCGCCCCCTGGCTACTATTGAAAATGTTTTCCCTTGGCGTATGGGCCAAGAGGGCGACCGGCGATTGGAGCTCCTCGACCTGCGTGATGTATTAGACGTTTACGAAATCACAGCAGTCGACGAAAACCAAGAACGACTCAGCCAAGCCAAGTTCAGTTATGAGATGAAACGCCCGCATGGCACTTCATGGCGAGGGATTCCCAGTCAAAACGGAAAAGCAATTCTTATTGCAGCCGAGCCAGGATTAGATGTCATCATCCTTGCCGATGGATACCGTGCTCAGAAAATTGTACTGACGGAAACCAAGACCACCGCGCAGCTTGTCTCAGCCTTACCCATCCATGCACATCTCGCATGGATGCCTGCGCTTTCTCATGGCCGTGAAGTGATTCTCTCCTTAAGTCCAGTGAATGGATCTTCCAGCCGTGGATTACTTTCTGAGAACGCCTTTGATGCTCAGGGAAACTTACAAACTTTTGCTAGCCGACCGGGCCAATATCACGTCTCGCTGGGAATCCAAGTTCGCTTCGGATCGAGCTCCAAATCCCTCTACGATGCCTCCGGCCAGCCTATCCAAATCACGATTGCCGAAGGGAAAAGCACCCAACGCTTTGAGTTAAACCCGCCTCAAGCCTTTTACGATGAACTCTTATTACCCGCCGACCGCGCTCCCAAAGAGGACTAAATCAGAGTTTCCCTAGTGGTCGGTTTTATTATGGGTCAGGTATAGGGCTAATCCAATCAGGGCAATCCCGCCGCCAAAGGCAAGTAAGTCCATAGGCGTTTCTACCTGAATACTAATTCCGTATTGGAAAAAGTTCACAATCAGAATCATCAGAATGACCTTACCCAAACGCGTCTTTAAATCATCCAAGGAATGAATAATGAGCACTTTGGCGGAGATCTCGTCCTCGATCGCTGGGTCAAGCCGCGAGATAAACAACTCGTAAAGCCCCAAGGCAAAGATCACTAAAACTGTAGCTAAAAGATAGCCGTCAATGATTTCAACCACTCCTGAAACAATGTGGTGGCGTTCCACAATCCGCGCTTCGCCAGCCAACCCAAAGTAGTGGCTCACCCCCTGTGCCAGTTCAAGTACATCGGCGCTGGAAACCACAAACATCACAATCGCAGTAATCAAACTGCCTAGAACTGCGAGAAGGACCACGAATCTGCTCCTCCAAAGCATGTGCTCAAAGGTAGATTCCGCGCGCTCAGGCAAAGAGGAAGTATCGTTCGAATCGGCCATCGCTGCTAATCTATCCGCCCCAAGGTGCTAAGCCCACCGTTCCCCTCGAATCTCCCCCACCACCACTCCAATGAGCCTCGCCAAGCAAACTCTCGATTCCATTGATTTCACCGGCAAACGTGCCTTTGTCCGCGTTGATTTCAACGTCCCGCTCAAAGATGGAGTGATTACCGACGACACTCGGATCCGCGCTGCATTACCAACCATGCGTACCATTCTTAGTGGGGGCGGTTCCGTGATTCTAGGCTCCCACCTTGGCCGGCCTAAAGGACAAGTGGTCGAAGAGCTGCGCATGACTCCAGTTGCGGTGCATTTGCAAGCCCTGCTTGGAGAGCAAACTGTGGTCAAGGCAGTATCCGAGGTCCAAGGCGAAGAAGTGGATGCGACTGCGGCGGAGCTTGCTCCGGGGGAAGTCATGCTGCTCGAGAATTTGCGCTTCGAGGAAGGCGAGACCAAAAACGATAGCCATCTAGCGCAAAGCCTTGCAGCGCTCGCAGATGTTTTTGTCCAGGATGCCTTCGGCACTTGTCACCGCGCCCACGCCTCCACCGCAGGGGTTCCAGCCATACTAAAACCGGCCGTTGCTGGGAAATTGCTGCAACTGGAAATGGAAGCCTTCGACATGGCGTTTGGGCAACCGAAACGCCCCGTGGTTGCGGTCATCGGTGGCGCAAAAGTGTCAGACAAAATTGTAGTACTGGAAAGCTTGCTCGATAAGGTAGACTGCGTTCTTGTCGGTGGCGGCATGGCTTACACCTTCCTGGGTGCCGCTGGTATTGGGGTTGGCGGATCTTTATGCGAAGAGGATAAGTTCGATGTCGCGCGTGCTGTGGTGGCAAAGGCGAAGGAAAAAGGCGTGGAGTTATTGCTGCCCGTCGACCACCTCATCGCCGACGCCTTCGCTGCAGATGCCAACACGAAAATCGTCGAAGGTGCACTGCCCGATGGATGGATGGGCTTAGATATTGGACCAAAAACAGTGGAGCTTTATGCGCAAAAGCTACGTGAGGCTGCCACGGTAATCTGGAATGGTCCCATGGGCGTTTTCGAAATGGAAGCCTTCAGCCATGGCACCTCCGCGATTGCCAAGGTCTTGGCAGAAACCGACAACCTCTCTGTCGTTGGCGGCGGAGACTCCGTTGCTGCGATTAAGAAGAACAAAGTGGAATCGCGCATCACGCATATTTCCACCGGCGGTGGCGCATTTTTAGAAATGCTCGAAGGCAAAATTTTACCTGGCATTGCTGCACTTGATGACGCTTAACCCTGGCTCGCCATTATGAATCGCATGCTGCTCCTGACGCTAGTCCTCCTATCCCTTGGAGCCTGGGCACTCTGGAGTTTCCAACAAAACGATGAGAACGTGCGCCCCACCGCAGATGGAATTCTAGAGGCCTCTCCGCCGGGATCCTCTATTTCCGGCCAACCAGAGGCGCGTTCACTTAAGCCTCAAGAGGCCATCGAGAGAATCCCCGTTGCTGTTGGGGAGAAAAAACCTGCGCAAGCTGATTCCAGCAAGCATGGACTGCTTATTTTGAACGGGCTAACGCAGCAACCAGTGATCGATGCCGAGGTCCTAGAAATCCATAGAAGCTGGGAAGACGCATCCTTCCTTCTCTATCAGCATGCCAGCTTGGATTCGGATTGGTTCCGTTTGGACCCTTCACACCTAATCCAACATCGTTCGGATGAAAACGGATGGGTATCTATAACCAGACTTGGAAGTAGTGCGCATTTCGTTGCGCGCAAAAAAGGATTCGTTGGAAGCGGGTTTTTCGTCTGGTCCCGTGCCGAAAATCCCGCTGTGATGGAACTGTGGCCGGATTCATCGTGGCAAGTACAAACCATCGGGAGCAACGGTAAGCCTAAAGCCAAGATTGCCGTCGGCGTGCAAGAGTGGCGCGACCGAAGCTTCGAACACCCTTTTATTTCACGAGCAGTGACGCAGTCGAATGGGATTGCCGAGCTGTCGCATACCTACAGCATCAACCATGGTTGGAAGCTCGAAGGAAAACGTTTTCGCGTCAGCCCAGCCATCCCGTTAAAGGAAAATGTCTCGATCGAAGTGGATCTTGAGCACCCCCCGGCCGTACCCATCCAACTTCGCTTGCCACCTACTGCCGGAATGGATGTCCTCGTTCTCGAAGCGGATGGTACTCCCTTACACGGCGGGTTCGGGCTTAGCCTAATGGTTGACACAAACCCCATTTCGGGAAGGAGCCAAGAGGAAATAGACCGCCTAGCTCATGCTGGAAATGCCTTCCAGTTCGAACGTGCAGGCTTTGATGGGAAATCCCGTTTTGAAGCCGTCGGACTCGGACTGGATTTCCTAATCCATGTAAACCCGTATGTCTCTGATTCCTTCTACGCAATGGCAAAAGGACCAACGCATCCTGGGGAGGATTTTGTATTAACCGTTCAGCGGCCCGCCCCTCGTGGATTCAAAATGCGCTTGGTGGACTCCCATGGCAGTCCACTTGCACAAGGGTCCTGTTGGATCCAGATTGATCTCGAGAGAGAGGGTGAGGATTCAAGCCTTGGACTTGGCCGTGGCCCAGACATCGACCAAGAAGGTTTTGTACGAATCATTCTCGACGAAGATGAAATAGATTTCCTTGAAGGCGCTCAATCCGCTTTCTTTACTCTGGAAGCTAGAACTGGGGACCCGGTTTCGGTCTACGAAGCCAAAGGCAACCTCCCTACATCTGCTCTGCATGAGATAAAAAATCTTCCCGACCTGGAAGTGCGCCTACTCCCAATTTTAGCTCAGGGGAAATTCCTATACCCCGATGGAACTCCCGCACGATCAGTTTTTTGCAGTCTTGAAACCGTCACCATAGAAGATGGAAAGGAAGAGTGGGATTGGGCAGCTTCGGGGTATTCGGACAAGAGTGGGGTATTCCGCCTCATGGGGAATCCGCCGCGCGGGCCTACCCGTTTTACAGCCTTCAAAAGGGGTTACTTACCCATAGAGCTAGCAAGAACTCCAGCAGAAAACGCTGTGTTCACTTTGGACAAAGGAGCACGGATTCGCGGAACGTGGAAGCTCCCCACAGGTCTCGATACCTTCCCCATCTCCATCCTTATCAAGCCGAGTAGCGGGGATGAAGGCTCCTGGAAAAGCCCCAATGCGCAAAAGCTAGGCGCATCGAACTTCGAATTACAAGCGATGACCGAGCAGATGGTGGATGTCGGTTTAGCGGCACGCCTAGGCAAAGTGATTCTCGCGCAGGTGCCCCAAGTTTCGCCTTGGGTGGACGAAACGCATGCTGACCGCCGCTTATCTCCCATCAGCATTCGCAATCCGTTGCATTCCTTCCAGCTGGAGCTCATCGACGCAAAGCAGAATCCGGTCCATGGAGCAGAAATCCAGCTTCTCGACACCAGCTTTGAACACCAAAAAGAACCATTCCGAGTAGCTTGGGATTGCAATTTGGTTTTGCCGGTGTCCTCATCCATAATCAGGATTACTGCTCCCAATTTCCGTTCCAGAGAAGTCGAAATCAGGGCAGGGAAGCAAGAAGTAGTGCTTGAGCCGGGATTCCAAGCCTTTTTCCCAATCCACGACCTGCCCACCTTGGAAGAGGGAAGCCGCTTAGCCATATGGGTTGATCCAAAGTATTCCTTCTTAAGTCAAGTCGATGCGACCTTCTCTCCAGCGCAAACCATTCAATTCACCTTTGCTGAGAGCGGCTTGCACAGAATGGTGATTCACATTATTCCACCAGGGAAGTCCCCCGGCGAAATCACGGATCAGTTCTTTATCGACTTTGAATTTATGCTCCTAAATCAAAGCGAAGCACAAGCCATCCTTGCGGAAGTATCCGACCACTAAGCGTTACGCTTTTCCACCCCTTCCAAGGCAGCGTAAAGCGAATCCAGCTTCAGCGGCTTGGTCAGGGTGATATCCATGCCAACATCCGAAAATCCAGTTGCGTCCTCTGCGCGAGCGTGTGCCGTTAGGGCGTAGATAGGCACGCGCTCGCCTTCGGCTTCCGCCGCACGGATTGCAGTCGTGGCTTCCGTGCCGCTCATGTTGGGCATCTGAACATCCATCAGGATTAAGTCCCAACCACCCTGGGCGGCCATGGCTACCACTTCTAGCCCATCATTCGCAACCTCAACTTCACACCCAAGCTTATCCAAGTAGCCGCAGGCAACCCGTTGGTTGATCTTATTGTCCTCGGCTAAAAGGATGCGCAATCCAAGATGCTTATGCTCAACCACCACCGCTACCGAGCCCTCACTTAACTCATTGTCACTACGGCCAAGCTCTTTGCGCAAAGCATTGCCTAAGGCGTCCATGCGCACAGGCTTACTCAAACAAAGCGCGACACCTGCCTGTTCTAAATCGGCTTTGGAAATGGTGTCCCCTGCGGAAGACAGAATAATGATCGTCGCTCCTTTGATGCGTGAATGCTCTCGGATTTCCTCAGCAAGCTGCATGCCATCTTGAACTGGCATCTGCATATCGAGAATCACTAAATGGAACTTAGGACCGTTTTCGCGCGCCAGAACTTTACGCGCAGACTCACCACAGTTGGCCGCAATCACTTCGCAACCCCAGTGTTCCAGTTCGCCTTTCAGAATATGGCGATTGGTGGCATTGTCGTCCACAATCAGAACTTGGCTATGCTGCAGATTGGAAAGCGGCGCTAAGCGTAATCGTGAAGCGCAATCTCCGCAGACTTCCAAGGGAATCGTTGCGGTAAAAGTACTCCCCTTGCCAACTGCGCTGGTTAATGAGACCTCGCCGTTCATCAAGATGGCAAGCTGGCGACAAATCGTCAGCCCTAATCCGGTACCCCCGAAGTTGCGCGTAGTGGAGCCATCGGCCTGAGTGAAACTTTCAAAAACCGCATCTCGGCGATCTTCCGGGATTCCGATTCCAGAATCCTTGACGGATAATTGGATTTGGTAGATGTCCTCCTTTTGCTCCACCACTTCCACTTTGATATTCACTTCCCCCTGCTCGGTAAACTTGATGGCGTTACTGGTGAAGTTGGTGAGAATCTGTCGAATACGAGTGACATCGCCGCGGAATGCTCGCGGTAAGCTTGGCGGAATATCTACTGTGAGGTCAATCCCCTTGCGGAATGCGCCTGATCCGAGCATCGAGCCGACTTCCTCCACGGCCTGACGTAAATCAAACTGCACATGCTCGATATCCAATCGTCCTGCTTCGATTTTCGAGAAATCGAGGATGTCGTTAATTACCGTGAGCAAACAATCTGCTGAAAGGCGGACCGACTCCACGCATTCGCGTTGCTCCTCATTTAGGTCGGTAAGACTCAACAACTCGGTCATGCCGACAACGCCGTTCATGGGTGTCCGGATTTCGTGGCTCATGTTAGCCAGGAATTCAGACTTCATTTTGCTCGCCTCTTCCGCTTCTAAGGTCGCAGCTTCCAGCGCTTCACGCATACGCTCATTCACAATCGCCATGCCAATGAGTTCTCCAATCTGTTCCAACATAGCCACACGACTCGCAACCCGTACTGGGTTAGGGTCGGTGTACAAGAACAGGATCCCGTGACAATCGCCATCGGCCATAAACGGAACAATGTAATGTCCATGGTTGGTCATGCCATCAAACGAATGATGGTGGCGCGGATCACAGAAACAGTCGTCGGAAACGACCATCTCGCCATCACGGGCAGCGATACCGCAAAGGCAGCTACCTAAGGAAACATGCTGCTCCT
This sequence comes from Planctomycetota bacterium, assembly GCA_045047305.1. Lineage (GTDB taxonomy): Bacteria > Planctomycetota > UBA1135 > UBA1135 > UBA1135. The sequence continues at coordinate 14,886 of JASFYO010000026.1, forward strand.
TCTGCCGGAATTCATCAGAGAACTTCCCGCGCATGAACATCATGTCGAGTTGCTGTGCGCCTTCTTCGCGCAGGAACACACCACCCTTCTTCTGCAGTTCCAAACCACGCATGTTGATCAGCGAATCTAAAATTTTCGTCAAGCGTTCTTGCAGAGTCCCTTGCTCTTGCAGAGTGCGGCCCGCAAAGGCGCGGAGCTCAGCGGCTTCTTGCTCAATAAGCTCCTCTTCACGCAGCTTATTCCGCGCATCGACGTCCTTCATACGAAGCACTGCTTGAGGTCCACTGGTCCCTTCGCCCGGAAGCGGAAGCACCGAGACTTCTGCCTGGAAGATAAAGGGGTCTGGTTGATTCTCCTTGCCTAACATGGGTAAAGAAAACGGACCGTTCCTGCGACAGATTAAGGTTAACTTACACGCCTTACCTTCGCGCAAAGCTGTGCGAAGGACCAGGAATTCTTCCGGCGAATACTTCTCGCAGCGCAGTAAACGGAGATCAGACTCTTGCCACTCCTGCTCCGAAAATCCTGACAAAAGCGCCAGATCCGAGCAATCGCCCAACACTTCGCCTTCACGGCTGAGCAGCGCCATAGCCTCGGTAGGGCGTGTCAGTGGCTCTGTGATGGATGTGATGGATGGATTCATAGGACTAAAAGAAAGCTCTTGAATCTATCGGCAAAATATTAAAATCATTTTAGGTTTATCCCTTCATCCACTGAGCCTGCCACCCCACACTCCTCCCCGGTCGGTGGAATGCATACCGTCCGAGGAGGCACAACAGGAGTTAAGCCTATGAGACATGGAACTTCTCACTGGGTACCCGATAGCGTAAAGTCGAGGTGCGAGAACGCCCTCCAATGCAAAAAAAATACCTGCTAGCCCTTTTGATTCTCGGTTTAGGGAGTCTCCTTTTTTGGGTTTCGCTGGAATCGAATCAAGCCTATCAAACCACACTTAGGGAGCTCGGTTTTGAAGACTCTACGACTGCGGAATCTGCTCAAGAAACCTCCCAAGCAGCACTTGATGCTGTGGAGAGAAGCGCCGTAGAAAGTGGGTTGCTGAAGGGACAAACGGCAACGTCGGCCCCATCCACCCAGGCTGATGGCATGCTCATCGTTCTGCGCGACGGCTCCTCTGGATTGCCTGTCGCCAATGCCAAGGTCTGGACCTTCCCCTATGGCAAGCCGGAGTTCCAGCCCGAAGCCCACAGCTTACTCATGCAGGGAGTGTCGCCGGAATTGGTGGGCGAACGATTCCACCCACCGGTCATTTCAAATCAACTCGGCCAAGCATGGATCACCTATTACCCCAAAGGTCAGGCCGTGGTTGCACGCAGCGCCGACCGTTACGGCTGGAATCCGCAACACCACCAAGATTTGCGCTTGCTGGAAATGTGGCCCGAATCCTTGGAAGAATTACAGGTGCGCGATCATCGTGGCCATGCACTCCCTGGCATTCCTGTCGGCTTGACGCGTGTTACCGAAAAGACAGTCGAATTTATACTGGGCTCCGTGGTGCTTACCGACTCCGAGGGAACAGCATCCTTTTCCCATTTCGCGAATTGGAGAGCGCTGCCCAAAGCAGAGCAATTGCAAATCCGTCCCTTCCTTCACCTCCGTGATCCTTTAGGAATCCCACTACTGCAATGGGCGCAAAGTTCTGTGCATGCATGGACTCTACCCCCACTTGGGCGGTTGAAAATTCAAGTGGTCGACCAGCAACATGAGTTATGGACAGAGCCCATTCCAGTGCTGCTTGCGATTGATCCAGAACCAGAACGAGGATTTACACAAGGACGACGTCCACCCCACCGCTATCCCTCAGGTGGGCTTACCCAGATATCGCATGATGGCGTCGCTGAATTCCCCTTTGTGGGCCTCGGTCTCGATTTTGCTGCTGCTGCCCCCACCGCCGACCCAACAGAATCGACGCGGGCCTTTGGCCGAGGGCCGTGGCAAGAGGGCCAAGTTGTGGTGCTGGAGGCCAAGCCACTTACGCAGCCCACCACCTTGCGATTCCGTGTACTCGACCTCCACGGAAACCCATACATCGGTAAACCACTTTGGATGAAGCTGGACCCTACCGGTTGGCTTAGCCAAGAGATTTCCATAGCTACCGACAAATTGGGGGTCGTCACCTTCGACCTCCATCCGAATCAAATTCATGACCTGAACAGCACTGCTTGGTTTAGCTTAAGAGAAGAAGAAACTCCCGGCCAGCGCTGCAACCGTGCACGGGTCGAGGTCCCGAAAATGGAGACCGGAATTCTTGATTTAGGCGATGTCGCGCTCGAAGATTCTGGCCCTTATTTATCCGGGGTGGTCATTGGCTCCCAAGGCAAACCGCAGCCTGGCGTTGTCATTTCCGTGACCTCCCCCGAGCCTGTAGCAAGTAATCCTTTCGAGCTTTATGCCATAACCAATGAAGCCGGTCGCTTTTTTCAAGACACGCATAGCGCTCCAGCCATCACGCGTTTGTCGGTTCACCATACTGGTCTTCCCGTAGAGCTCGACCTTGCTCGTGATACCCAAGGGATTCGCATTGTCTTAGAGCCTGGTCTCACACTCGATGGCACCATCCTCCCTCCAAAGGGAATGAAGGCCGCCGATTTATCCATCGCTTTTTTAGATGGGAATGGAGAGCGCACCACCTTCATTCAGAATCTCCGTGGCGACGGCACCTTCCACCTCGATGGTCTGGATCCCGGGCTAGGGAGTTTGGCGGTTTATGACGATGCCTACGTTTCGGTTATTTTCACCCTCCCCGATTTACAACCGGTTGCCGTTGGGCAAGCCTCGGATGCGCGTATCAACCCACTCGACCTTAGCCAGGCTCTACTTTCCTGCGATCTGCGCGTGGTTGACGAAACTGGAGCGCCCATCAAGGGAGTGCGGGTCTACCGCCTTGAGCAGAAAGAGAGCTATCAATGGGTACTTACAGATCATGAAGGGTTCGCAAGTATTCCTCTGGTTCAACAAAACGCACGCATTCTTTTAACTGCAAAGGATTTCCGCCCACAATATGTTTCCATCCTCGACGGAGCAAGGACCGTCGTGATGAAGCCAGGATTCCGCACACGGATGCAGCTGAATCCGGTTCCAAAACTTCCGCATGGGTATGCCCTCGGAGGTGCGTTTTGGCTTCGAGACCAAGAGGTGCAAAACCCAATCTCTACTAGCATGGTCACATTCGAGGCCAACGGCTCCACTCTTGCAGACCTCCCTGGAGCCGGCGATTTACATGCCAGCATTTGGGTTCTTCACAACGATGAGTTCCTCGGGTTTTTACCCGACTGGCATTCCAGCACGCCCTACAACTTCGTCAAGATCGACGAAGTTGATTTAGGTGCGGAAGTCATCATTCCAATTTCTTTGGAGCAGGTCGATGCCCTCATCCATAGCTCAGACTAATTCGCAAAAGTGCCCATCGCGTTCGATCTATTGAAAAAACTGAACTACCTGCCACCAGGCACTAGCCTCGGTCGCTATTGCTGAAATGAATACACGCCAGGTTGAGCAATATTCTGAGCACCAAAGCCAGACGACCACGTTCGGACTGAAATATAGTGCTTCGGTTAGCCCTTAGATCTCCTGCGGAAGTGAATGCTAAAAGCAAAACAAGAGACTAAAAACGCATGGGTTAAGGCTTCAGGTAGATGACCTGGGAATCCGTGTTGGTCAGCAAGGAGTTTCCTCCCCCTGCGCCTCTTGCAATCGCTGCTTGAAAATAAATGCTTACCAACGGAGCCGTTGGTGGAACGGTCAAAGTAACAATCGCATGACCAGAGGCATTTGCCGTTGCAGTCACAAACAAGGCTGCCGGCGCCAACAGATCCAACTGTAAGCCCCCAAGCTGAGGAATTACAGGGCCTGCACCCAAACCGATAAAGCTATTGGCAATGAAAACCGTCTCACCGGGCAAAGCATTAAATACGGAGAAGGTGGATTGGACTTCCGTCACGATGGAAGTCACCGCAAGTGAAGGCTGCGCGGTCACGCTAGATTCATAACAGCCCATATCTACCTGGGTTCCCAATACGCGGGATGCTCCGTCTAGGCCAAGCGTGGATCCAGGAGGCAGCAAGTTATTGCTTCCGCTATTAAGGCAGGGTGAATCGGCAAGCAAATGCAAATCTCCATTTTGCCAATCAACGAAATTTGGAGATTGATCTATGCAGTTAGGGTAGGCATTGGATTCAACTGGATCTTCGTTCAGTAGCTTTTCCCAAAGCTCTTCTACAGCGCAGTTTGTGAGGTTGATTTTCCCCACGAACTGGCGCTTCAAGACCGGAGTCTGGTCTTCCCCTGGCAAAGCAGTAGGCCCATCGTTGAAGAATAAAATACAATTATTCACCTCTACCGCTTGGATAGAGTTCGTCCAGATTCCAGCGCCCTTATCGCAGTAGTTGTTCACAAAGGTGCACGAGTCGATGGTGCGGACCATGCCAACCGGTGGATCAGAAAAGATGCAGATAGAGGCGCCAATGTCACCGTCGTCAACAAAAGAATTAATCGGGTAAGGCCGTGCGAAATTATCAAAGAAACGAGAGTTGCTCACGGCAAGCCCATTGTAAGCCGTGATGGCTGAGCCTCCATTTCCAAACCCGCCACTAAAGTTGCACCGGTCTACCATAAGGTCACCTAATCCGTAAATCGCCGCACCGTAACTCCCGGAAAGATCACCTTGGGCGAACCAATTTCCGATTTGGTTATCGATAAAATTGCAGCCGCTGAAGTTGGCTACGGAAGCAAATCCGCCATAGAAGGCTGAACCGTCATTGCGTCCACCGGTAGTCACGGTGTAATGATTCACAAAATCGCAGTCGGTAAAGGTTGCGCTGCCATTGTCTAGCCAAACGCCAGAAGCAGTGCGAGCAAAAGTGTAGCCATCCTTGATGGTGCAACCTTCAAACACTGGGTCTCCGCCATCGATGTAAACGGAAGCTCCATAGGCGTAACTGTTATAGCGGAAGGTGCAATTGCGGATGGAAGGGCTTCCATTCCTCATGAACAAACCAGCTCCTAGGTCGAAGGAGGGAGCGTTGACGCCATAACCGGCAACGATACTGAATCCATCTAAAACGGCAGTGCTATCAACGCCACTTGCATCGACAATGCGCCCACTATTATCCAATTGCCCAGACCAACCAAATTGCCACCAATTGGCAAATGCCCCATAAGTATCATCGCCTAATAAATCACCATCTAAGAAGGTTTCATGCAGAGCAACATCGCGTTGGGAGCGCAGAGTTTCGATACCCACAAACCCACCCAGAATCTCCACCTGATTTTTTAGTTGAAAGGCAACCGTGACTTGGCCTGCGAGCGCTGGTCGGTAGCGTCCCTCTGCCACCCAAATTTCACCGACCGAAATTACCGCAAGCGCATCCTGTAAATCCACGAAAGCATCGGCCCAACTGGAACCATCGTTAGCACCTGTTGCATCCAAGTCTACGTATACGGTTTGCCCAAAGGCGTGTGAGGCTAGACCAAACACAAGAATGGCCGCGGTGAAAAGGTTGGAAAGCATAAGTTGAGTGGTGGAGGGAATGAGTGAGGCCCCAATCAAAGATTAGCCTCTAGGCACGCTTTGAGGTAAAAAACTCGCCTCTGATTTTCCCTAATAATCGCAAAAGAGTACCCTTCATGTCGCGATCCTCCTACCAAAGCCCCTTTCATGTCCAGAAAACCCTCCCACCTGACGTCCATTGCTCAGGTAAAAGCCCTGGGTTCCGCCATCCGTCAAACGGTTTGGAACCTCATCACTCTCCTGCAGCCAGTCGCCGCAAGAGATTTGCAAAAACTCATGGGCCTCGAAAGGCATGCCCTTTACTACCACCTGCGGGTTTTAGAGGAATGCGAGTTGATCTCCAAAAAGCAGGACAATCAACATGCAGTAACCTACGAAACTTTTGCCGAAGACATCTTGATCCAACCTAGTGATTCTCCAGAATGGCAAGAGGTTCTTACCGATGTTGTTCGCAGCTCTATGCGCCGGCTATCCAATCGTTTAGAAAGCTCGATTAAGCAAACTGGCGCGCAGGTGGAAAACCGCAAGTACCTCTCGGGATCGATGACACTTTTCCTGAATGACCAAGGTCGACAACTATTAAGGAACCGACTCAATCAACTCTGGGACGACCTTGAGGAGTTTCAGGACGTGCCCAAGAAAGATGAAAAGCCATACTACTTTGCCTTTGGATTCGCTCCAGAATCCTATGGGCAGGATTAAAGCTCAACCTCCGTCCACACGTATTCCTGTGGAATAGGCATGCTTTCAGTTGCAGTAAATGCCGAAAGTCGTGCGCCTAAATCCGCTCCGCCAACACCAAGCGGTGTCCGGAACCGACCACAAAGAGCATCGGGTCTTCCACAATCTTGAAGCCGGCTTCTTCGGCTAATGCCTGTACCTGAGTGCGGCGAAGGGTGTTCTTCGGACGCTTCTTCGACAAGCCCATCTTGGTGCGGGCCTTACGGATGACGTTCTTCAAGGACGCGCTATCAAAGTAAGAGAAGATGACGAAGCGACCAGATACGCGGAACAGTTCTTCTACATGTTCACGCCGTACCACCGGGTCTACCAAGTGGTGATTCAAGCGCATGGAAAACACCACGTCTATCGCCTTGTCCTGCAACGGGATTTGATGCCCGAAACAGCGCATGCGGCCGAGCAAGGGAGTGTTGGGGAAAACATCGACCACCTTTTCCACCATACTTCCACTGTAATCCGCCTCGATGACATCGGCGCCTTGAGCGCGCAGCATCGGCATGTAGCGCCCCCATCCACATGGAAGGTCTAGAGCCGTCGAAACTGATCCGATGTGCGCGAAGTAACGGTCCAGCAACTTGCGCTCCCGCTTATCACTAATCTTGCGATGCAGCTTGGTGTACTCATCGAGATATTCTTCCGCACCTTCGGCGGCGTGGTAGGCAGCAAGTCGTTCAGGGAGAGTCATCTTTAAGCTCAGCGTTAGGGGCGGTGGCCGCTCCAAATCGCGCCTAGATAATACGCGATGCGACGTAGCTTCTGCCCCCATCGGCTGCGCAATCCTGGACGGAAATCGCCGAGCAGGGAGGAGCCGTCGTAGGCAAGGAGGATGGCGTCGATTTGGGCGGGCGTGAAAATCGAATGTGCACCGCAGAGGTCTTCAAGATCAAGGCGTCGGATGCGCGGGCTGACGGGCTGTTTCCAGCGGCAGGTATACGGCACATCAATCATTTTGACGCTAGGCTCGCCCTCAAGGCACAGCATAAAGTTCTTCGCCTGCATGCGGAAATGCCCGAAGCCCTCATCGTGCAGTTGCCGCGCGATGCCACCAACCATGGCGCAAACCGGCAAGGTGAGCTCTTCCGCCTCACTGTGAGCACGTAGCCAGTCCGAAAACGGTTCCACCGCCCCCAGACATTGAGTGACGAGTACCGAATACTCCAAAAACGGGCCTTTGCGTGATTCCGCATACCAGTCCGGCTTGGCCACTGGAAGCCGTGCAAGGTCCATCGCAAGTAAAGCACGGAACTCGCGCGATGCCCGACTTCTAGCCGCTCCACTAAACCAAAAACGGGTGGGCGGAATGCGGTACTCCTTGAAAAACAGGAAGTTGCCATCTCCTTGAGAAGCGCGCCAAATCCGCGTTTCGCGCTCGTCCTTGATCGGTTCGACGGATTCTCGGCTACTTTGATATAGCTGCTCGCAGCACTGCACCGTATTGCATAAAGCACCAGGGTGCATCTCGCAGCGGGTGAAAGTGGACATTGCAGGAAATCTTAACGTGGCGTCGGATGAAAGGCCGCTCTTGGACAAGCACTATGGGTGCTGTGGAGAGTTCACTCGCGACGTTTCACCCGCGACGATCACTCTTCCGCTTCTTTCTTGCACTTCTGCTCAGCAGCGTAAATTTTGGCGAAGACCATTCCGAGGCAAACACCAGCTCCAGCGCCAATCGCTGACCCCAGAGCTAGATTGCCGAAGGCCAGCCCGAGGGAAGTTCCAAGACTGGTGCCCATAGCCACGCCCATGCTCATCCCGAGGGTCTTGGGGTTTTCCGTTCCTTTGCAGGCTTGCCCGACCTGGTCTTCGGACTCAGTCTGACTCGTCCGGTTTGACCGCCTGGGTCGACTGGTTCGTTTCTCTCGTTTCACTGGTTTCTTTTTCGTCATGGTTCTCTTCCACTTTTAATCTTCCGGCTTTCTGCACCACCTGGCATAAAAGCATTTCCACCTGAGCATTCAAGCTGCGGAAGTCATCGTCCGCCCAGCGACGCAGTGCATCGTGGAGTTTCGGGTCGACCCGCAGCAAGAAACTTTTTCGCTCTTTCGCCATCGGCGAGATCCTAAATCACTAGTAAACGCTTCCGGCGTTGATGACCGGCTGAGTCGCTTTATCCCCACACAAAACCACCAGTAGGTTAGAAACCATTTGGGCTTTACGCTCATCGTCCAGTTGCACAATGTTGCGTTCGCTGAGTTTATCCAAGGCCATCTCGACCATGCCAACCGCTCCATCCACAATCCGTGTACGGGCGGCAATGATGGCCGCTGCTTGCTGACGCTGGAGCATGGCCGATGCGATTTCTTGCGCATAAGCCAGGTGACTGATACGTGCTTCCAACACTTCGACGCCGGCTTTCTCCAAACGATTTTGCACCTCAATCTTTAGTTGCTCGGCGATTTCGGCGGTGTGACTACGCAAAGCCACGTTGCCGTCTTCGTGGGCATCGTAAGGGTACTGCGTGGCCATGTTGCGTAGTGCAGCCTCGCTCTGCACCATGACATAATCTTCATAGTCATCCACTTCGAACAGTGCTTCTGCTGTATCGGTGACTTTCCACACCACGACGGCACCAATCTCAATCGGGTTTCCCTCTAGGTCGTTGACCTTTAGCTTGTCACTATCAAAGTTGCGGACACGGACGGATATCTTTCGCTTCAAGGTGAACGGATTCGCGAACCAAAGCCCAGTGTCATGCACCGTGCCGACGTAGTTTCCGAAGAGAGTGAGGACGCGAGCTTCATTCGGGTTTACTGCAAATAAACCACACAAGGCAAGGATCACAGCAAAAAAGCATAAGACTCCAAAAATCCCAGCGACAGCGCCCATGCCATCAATCTGAGTCTCACTTGCGTAGACAAAACTGCAGAATCCTAGGGCAATGAGCCCAGGAATACCCAAGATGAGGACCATCAGGCCCGACTTAGCTTTAAACGGGGTTTCTTGAATCATGCCCTACGATACGCACGAGATAGCAATGTGATATCACTTTTCTGCATTATCTTTGGATTTAAGGGCTTACTAGCTTCGATGCTTGTAGAAAATCCACCAGATACAGGGCTTGAACTACAGCCCCACACTACATATTGTGCCTATTGGGAATACGAGCAACGGACCCCTCAGCCGCGTACATCCATTCATGCCTAAACCCAACTAGGCAAGTCACTTAGAACCCACAGCAGACCCCTAAAGGAGCCACCCCACCGATGGAAGCCCCACTCGCGCCCGAGAGCGCCCCCCCAACCAACACTGCATCCGAGACCGACACCTCGGTTGGGATGCAGGTTAAGAAACGCAACGGCTCCTTGGAGCCCGTCGATCTAAACAAGATTGTGCGCGCGATTACCCGCAGCGCCCAGGGACTGGAGGGCGTCGACAGCATGCGTGTTGCCACTCGCACCATTTCTGGCTTGTACGACGGCGCCACCACCGCCGAATTGGATCGCCTTTCGATCCAAACTGCAGCGTCCTTGATTAGTGATGAGCCTAGTTATGCATTCCTCGCCTCGCGCTTGCTTGGCGCCTACATCGGCAAGGAAGTACGCACTCTTGACATTCAATCCTTCTCGCAATCGATTCGATACGGCTTCGAGCAAGGTCTGATCAACCAAGAGGTGTATGACTTTGTGCGCGCCAACCGCCGCAAACTTAACGATGCCATCGAGAAAGATCGCACCAACTTGTTCCGCTATTTCGGCTTGCGCACGGTTTATGACCGCTACTTGCTGAAGGATCCGCAAAGCCGGATGGTCACCGAGACCCCGCAGTACTTCTTTATGCGCGTGGCATGCGGCCTGTCGCAAAACCCAAGTGAGGCGATTAACTTCTACCGCTTGATTAGCTCGTTGGCCTACATGCCGAGCTCGCCGACCCTTTTCAACTCTGGCACCGAGCGCACCCAGTTGAGCTCATGCTACTTGTTGGACAGTCCGCAAGACGATCTCGACGCCATCTACAACCGTTACCGCGACATTGCGCGTCTTTCCAAATACGCGGGCGGCATTGGCTTGTCGTTCAGCCGCGTGCGCTCCCAAGGATCCCTGATCAAGGGCACCAACGGCAAGTCGAATGGCATTGTGCCCTTTCTCAAAACCTTGGATAGTTCGGTTGCGGCCGTAAACCAAGGTGGTCGCAGAAAAGGAGCAGCTTGTGTGTACCTAGAAAGTTGGCACGCAGACATCGAGGAGTTCCTAGAACTGCGCGATAACACCGGCGACGACATGCGTCGGACGCACAACCTGAACTTGGCCAACTGGATTCCTGACTTGTTCATGAAGCGAGTAAAACAGGATGGCGAATGGGCTTTGTTTGATCCTAAAGATGTCCCACAGTTGGTAGATTCCTTTGGTGCCGAGTTTGAGGCACATTACGATAAGGCGGAGCAAGATGGTCTTGCGCGCAAAGTGGTCAAGGCGCGTGACCTTTACACCCGCATGATGCGTACTTTGGCGCAAACCGGTAACGGCTGGATGACCTTCAAGGATTCCTGCAACACCAAGTCAAACCAAACGGGCAAGCCAGAGAACGTAATTCACCTATCCAACTTGTGCACCGAGATCCTCGAGGTCACTAGTGCAGAAGAAACCGCAGTGTGCAATCTCGGCTCGATCAACCTTGGCCACATGGTGAAGGATGGTGCGATTGACTTTGAGCGCATCGGGAAAGTGGTGCGTACGGCGGTTCGCTTTTTGGACCGCGTCATCGACATTAACTACTACCCAACCGACGATGCTGCGCGCTCCAACGCACGTTGGCGTCCGATTGGCTTTGGCTTGATGGGTTTGCAGGATGCCTTCTTCAAGTTGCGTCTGCCATTCGATAGCCAGGAAGCCAAAGATCTTTCCGCACAGGTCCAGGAAGAGATCTACTTCCACGCAATGTCCACCTCAAACGAAATTGCAAAAGAGTCTGGCCCGCACGAGGCTTTTGCCGAAACGCGTGCCGCCCAAGGCGAACTGCAATGCGATCTCTGGGGGGTGACCCCAAGTCAACCAGAACGTTTTGAGACTTTACGCGAAAACATCAAAAAGCATGGTTTGCGCAACTCCCTAACCATTGCAATCGCACCGACGGCAACGATTTCATCCATTGCAGGATGCTACGAATGCACCGAACCGCAGGTTTCAAACCTGTTCAAGCGCGAAACCCTTTCCGGAGACTTCTTGCAGGTAAACAACTACCTAGTTTCCGATTTGAAGCAGCGCGGCCTGTGGACCGAAGCAGTACGTGGCAAAATCAAGAAGGCGGAAGGCTCGATCCAGGACATCGAAGAGATCCCTGGTGAGCTGAAGGAGCTTTACCGCACCGCTTGGGAAGTCCCGATGCGCTCGCTGATCGATATGGCTGCGGAGCGTGGCCCTTACATCGATCAATCGCAGTCCTTGAACTTGTTCATGGAAACGCCAAGCATCGGCAAGCTTTCCTCGATGTACATGTACGCCTGGGAGAAGGGCGTCAAAACCACTTACTACTTGCGCTCACGCCCTGCCACCAAGATTCGTCAAACGGATTCCGGTGATGAAACGGCCGCGCAAAAAACCTTCACCCCAGAGGAAGCCTTAGTTTGCTCCCTCGAGAACCCTGAAAGCTGCGAGGCCTGCGGCTAACCCGATGCGTAAAGTTTCCATTCTCGATCCAGGCTTCGACCTGACCCTGCGACCGATGCGCTACCCGGTGTTCTTTGACATGTACAAAGACGCCATCAAGAACACCTGGACGGTAGAAGAAGTTGATTTTTCGACCGACGTCATCGACCTAAAGGAACGCTTGCTGCCAAGTGAACGCCACCTGATCCATCGTTTGGTTGCTTTTTTCGCAACCGGGGATTCGATTGTGTCGAACAACTTGGTGTTGAATCTGTACAAGCACATCAACTCGCCGGAGGCACGCATGTACCTCTCGCGGCAGTTGTACGAAGAGGCGCTGCACGTCGACTTCTACCTCACGCTCTTGGACACTTACATCCCAGAGCCGAAGGAACGTCACGAGGCATTCGCTGCAATCCACAACATTCCATCGATCAAGAAGAAGGCGGATTTCTGTTTCAAGTGGATTGACTCGATCCAGGATTTGCAGCGCATTGAAACCGAGGAAGACCGGCGTAAGTTTTTACTCAATGTAATTTGCTTCGCATGTTGCATTGAAGGCATGTTCTTCTTTGCCGCATTCGCCTACGTTTACTTCCTACGCTCGAAAGGTTTGCTCAATGGCCTCGCATCTGGCACCAACTGGGTGTTCCGCGATGAGAGCTGCCACATGGGTTTCGCCTTCGAAGTCGTTAGCACAGTCCGCGAAGAAAGCCCGCACCTGTTTGATGATCGCATGCGCGCGCAAGTCATCGAAATGATGCAAGAAGCACTCGAGTGCGAAATGGCTTTTGCCGACGATCTGCTGGAAGGCGGTGTGCCTGGACTTTCACAAACCGACATGCGCACCTACCTTCAGTTTTGTGCCGACCAACGCCTTGCCAACCTAGGCATGGAAAAGCACTACCACGTGAAGAACCCTTTCGCGTTTATGGAACTGCAAGACGTGCAAGAACTCTCCAACTTCTTTGAGCGCAGAGTTTCTGCCTATCAGATGGGAGTGAGCGGAGAGGTTAGTTTCGACGAGGCTTTTTAGGCTTCCACGCCATCAACACAAAGAGAGCCGACGAATCGCTTCGTCGGCTCTCTTTCGTTTGACGCAGAAAGGAAAACCTACTTCTGCGCATCCCCTTCGCGCGCCTTGTACTCCTCCAACAACCTGTCATCGAGCGCACCCTGGCCCTTCTCCATCACCTCTTCAACCTTCGCGCCCGCATCCTTGGCGCCGCGACGCAGTGCATCATTGGTGGCCTCTTCGCCGACAAAGAAGTAAGAGGCGACTAGCGCAACGGCAAGTAGCAGCAGGAAGAACACAAACAGCTTCATGGCGACTCGTAAAAGCGCAATAGCAATCACCACCACCAGGACGCCCAACAACACCGCCAGCACTGGGCTTGTATCGAAGTAATCAGCATAGTCCTGCAGTAATGGGGGGAGCTTGTCGTACATGGCGCAATCCTAGCAAGACCCGAACAAGAAACACTTGTCCGCTGCTAAACTGCGCAAATGCCGCTTCCGAACCGCATCGCCCCCTCCATTTTGGCCTGTGACTTCGCGCGCCTGGGCGAGGAGATGGCCCGCGCTGAAGAAGCCGAAGCCGATTGGCACCATGTCGACGTCATGGATGGCCACTTTGTGCCAAACCTGTCGATTGGACTCCCGGTAGTTGCCGCCGCTAAAAAGTTCGCCAAGCTTCCCCTCGACGTCCACCTCATGATTGAGGAACCCGGCGCTTGGGCTGAACGTTATGCCGAAGCCGGAGCCGACATCCTCAGCTTCCACTATGAAGCCGCAGCATCCAACTTTGAGGCCACACTGCAACAGTTTCGCGCCACAGGTAAAGCGGTTGGGGTTGCATTCAATCCCCCCGCCGGCGTCGACGTCATCCGCCCCTACCTCGACCAACTCGATTTAGTGTTGATCATGTCGGTACACGCTGGATTTGGCGGCCAAAGCTTTATGCCCGAAGTCCTGCATAAGGTGGAGCAACTTCGGTCCTGGGGCTTCCGTGGCGACATCCAAATCGATGGCGGCGTTTCAGATCAAACCATTGGAGCTTGTGCCAGCGCCGGCGCCAACGTTTTTGTAGCCGGAACCTACCTTTACAAGGCTGCTTCCATGCCTGCGGCAGTCCGAGCGCTGCATCAGGCGATTGAAACCGTCTCCCCGCGCGAAAACGGCGCTCCGGTAGAATAGGACCATGGCGTTTCGTCTACGGAAGAAGAAGGACATGCCCGGCGGCTTGTGGAGCAAGTGCCAGGCCTGTGGCAAAATGATTTACTCCAAGGAACTCGAGCAGAATATGTTCGTGTGTCCAGAGTGTGATTTCCACAGCACGGTTTCTGGTCGCAAACGCATTGAGATCACCGCCGATCCCGGCACCTTTGTCGAAAAGTTCACCGATCTAAAACCGGTCGACCGGCTCGGTTTTATCGACAACATTCCTTACTCGGAAAAGATCATCAAGGCCCAGGAGAAAACCGGCAACGCAGATGCTTGCCTAGCTGGAACTTGCCGCATCGGCGGACATGAAGTGGTGTTGGCAGTCCTTGATTTCACCTTTATGGGTGGTTCCATGGGCGAGGTCGTCGGCGAGAAAATCACTTTGGCGGTCGAGCTTGCCGGTGAAAAAGGCGTGCCCGTCATCCTTTTCTCTGCTTCGGGCGGTGCACGTATGCACGAAGGCGCGATTTCCCTCATGCAGATGGCGAAGACCTGTGGCGCGCTTCAATCTTTCTATGAAGGCGGAGGATTCTCCATTTCCGTCATGACCAACCCCACCACCGGCGGGGTGACTGCCAGTTTCGCCAGCGTCTGCGATATCACCGTCGCCGAGCCAAACGCCCTCATCGGCTTTGCTGGGCCCCGCGTCATCCAGAATACCATTCGCCAGGAGCTCCCTGAGGGCTTCCAGCGCTCGGAATTCCTTATGGATAAGGGTCAAGTCGACATGATTGTTGAGCGTTCATGTATGCGAGAGCGCCTTGGTGTGCTCCTAGGCTATGCTGACCAGCATAATGAAGTCATGAACAGCTAAAAACCCTCGGCTGAGCGTTAACCAGGCTCAAAAAAGCGCTAAAGTCACAGTCGAGAATAACCGAACAAACACTTACTCATGGATTCGAACCAAACACCTCAACGGCCCACACCGGAACCTAGTCTTACCAAGACAAAGGCTTTAGTGTTGTCTCAAGATGCTGTGCTCGGATCCCGCCTCATCGGCCGTCTTGGAAGCTTCGGCATTGAGACCCGAGAGGCCAGCTGCGCCAGTGGAGCTGCAGCCATCCTTCGCCGTGCGGATTTACGCGGCCAACCCATCGACTTTCTCATCGTCGATGGACGTTTCCAGGGCATTTGCGGCATGAGCTTAAGCGCCGCTCTGTGCGTGACTCTGCGCAAGCGTCCGGTGGTCCTACTGCAGGCGCCGCTCGAAGCATGCCTCGATCAAAAGGCACTCAATCGCTCCGGGGTGAAGGCGGTGCTCGAAGCCGACTTCGGTCGCGAAGAGCTCCAGGCCCTGCTTGAGAATTGCCGCACTGCCTAGTCGGCTAAGAAAGCCATTTGGGTAGCCAACAGCCCATCTCGCCGCTATACTTCGCCGCTCATAATCCCTGATAGCTCAGTTGGTAGAGCAGCTGACTGTTAATCAGCTTGTCACAGGTTCAAGTCCTGTTCAGGGAGCCAAATCAGGAAGGTCACTAGATTCGTCTAGTGACCTTTTCTGTTTTTTGGGGGGGTATATGGGGGTTAGGGCTAATCACCCAGATCCCCACTGTGGGCTTAATCATCCGGCGCCTTTATCCGCACCCGCCAACTACCGCGCCTTGGCGATCTTTAGCTTGCCGATTTTGGCCTGCTTCTTCACCGACTCTTCGCTGCGGGTAAGCCCAGCAGCAATCGATTTAAGACTCATGCCCTTGCCCGCCATAAAGCGGAGCTTCTCAAGTTCGGAAGGAGTC
>JASFYO010000027.1:0-15327 GCA_045047305.1 Planctomycetota bacterium
ATGGATCTGGCAACATAAACGCGAAACTGAGGCCGCGGCCGACGCGGCCGGGATCAATCGCATTAGGGAGAATATTAAGAACGAGAGTGCCTTTTCCTTGCGTATCTAGAGCAACCATAAATTTTGACCTTACAGGCCGACTGCTTTTTCGTAATCGCCAAAGCTGGTTCGTCAACTCGATCCGGCCGAAAGGGAGCATTAGGATTTCATGTATTCCAAATTTGAGAAACCACTCATCAGAAGAAAACATGGCCTGATCGTTATATGCGCCAGGTGCTCCAGCCAGTAAGAAAACCTCTTGATTGGCAAAGCGAGCCGTCGCATCGACATCCAAGGTCAGCAGCCCTCCAGTGCTTTGCGAAATCGCCTGTGTGCTTATCTGAAGATGAGGTTTCAAAGAAAGAACCTCTACATTTTCTCTGCCATTACTGTTGGTTATATAGAGTGGATCTGGCTTGGAATCGCCATCGTAGTCATTCTGCCAATACACCCACTTGTTACTACGGCCTAACGTCCGGGTTCGTCCAAAAGGAAGGTGGCCAGTGATTTGCAGAAGCAAATTCTCTGATCGAACAAGCGAATAAATGCGGAAATACGATGGGTTCGGCAAGAAAGCGCCGGAGGCCCCAGATTCTCCCCAAAAGGACAGATCCTCGACGCCATCGCCATCCCAGTCATAATGGAGAATGGGATAGCGAGAAGATCTTTCGCTGTGATGGTGCCCTGGAATGAAACCTATCTGCACTGGAGGGGAACCCGTCCAGACCAACATGGGCACTCTTCCACCTGGGCTAATCCCGGAAAAATACGCAAAATCATCGAACCCATCCCCGTTGACATCGCCAACGTAACTTAAACTATTCTCCTCCTGGGTCACTCCGTTAGGCAAAGTGAACAGAATGGTGTCGCTAGCCCCAGAGAAAGCAGAGGTCTGAAAAGATTTCTCCATAAAATAATCTGGAATGCCATCTCGATCCAAGTCCCCAGCCGGAAGGATGAAATCCTTCCACCCAACATACGAATTTGGATTGCGCTGCAATGTGGATCCGTCCAAACCCGAAAGATGTACTATTTCTCCACCAGCAAGGGAGTGGGCAAAGTCCACAATGCCGTCTCCGTTTCTATCTCCTAAGGCAGCCGGTTTCCCGGTGAGATTGTTTGGTAGTGCAAAGTCACTGCGTTCCCACAAGATGGAACCATCAAGGCCACTATGCGCAACAAGAGTGCCCGGAATGCCTGCCCCCCATTTGCGGAAGACAAAGTCAAGGAAGCCATCCTGATTCAAATCAAAAGGCATGGGTGCATCCTCCCCAACAAATCCGTGGATCGTAGGGCCAAGACTCCATTCCACCAGAGGCTGATTTAGAGCCAGCGAATAGATTTGAATAAACTCTTCACCGGCTAGGTTGTTTTGCCCACTGAAGTATTCAGCCACGCCATCGCCATCGATATCAGAAAGTTGCGCCAGCGGGAGTGGGATTCCCTCGCGGTCATATCGAATCACTTGGCCGGATAAGGGCGCTGCGAAGCAAACCGTCAGGCAAAAGATTAGTAAATGGTGGAAAGATAGGCCTGTCATGATGATTACAGTCTACACGGTTTCTTTCGTTTTGGCTTTCCACGACAAGGCAATCTCCCGGAACACCCTAATCCAAGGCTGCAAATGGGTCCCAATCAATCGCTTCAAATCCACAGGTAAAGTGACGCAAAGCTGGGGCCTCATCTCGAATGCGTAAACCGCCAAGTTTCTCACGATGATCAAAAACGTAACGCACGACCTCCACCACATAATCCATATGCGATTGCGTGTACACCCGGCGTGGAATCGCTAAGCGAACAAGATCCATCGCCCCTGGAATCTGCGTCCCATCGGCAGCTGTACGCCCGAACATGACAGTCCCGATTTCGCAAGCGCGTACGCCTCCCTCAAGGAACATCGCGACACTAATGGCCTGCCCTGGCAACTCCGAAGCTGGCACGTGCGGTAAAAACCCGCGTGCATCGAGGTACACCGCATGCCCCCCAGCAGGGCGCAGCAAAGGGACACCAGCTTCATCCAAATTACGCCAAACATAATGCGTACTGCGAATTCGATACTCCAAATAATCTTCCGCCAAGACTTCTTCCAAGCCAACGGCCAGTGCTTCTAAATCGCGACCTGCTAATCCGCCATAGGTTGGAAAGCCTTCGGTGAGGATAAGGATATTGCGGCATTGCTCTGCCAGGGCGTCATCCTTTAACGCAAGAAAACCACCGATGTTGCCAAAGGCATCTTTCTTTGCCGACATCCAGGTGCCATCGGCAAGCCGGAACATTTCCTGTGCAATCTCTTTCGGGCTGCGTTGACTCTGACCTTCTTCGCGCTCGTGAATGAACCAAGCATTTTCAGCAAATCGTGCGCAGTCCAAAAACAGAGGCGTGTTATAGCGATTGCAGACTGCACGTACACGGCGCATGTTTTCCAGGGAAACCGGTTGCCCGCCACCAGAGTTATTCGTAATGGTGACCACAACCAGGGGAACGGTGTCGGCATCACGCGACAACAATCGGTCCAAGGCTGCTACGTCCATGTTGCCCTTAAACGGATGCTCCGTCACCGGCGATCGACCTTCTTCAATCACCATGTCTACAGCTGAAGCACCGCTGGCTTCGACATTCGCGCGCGTTGTATCGAAGTGTGTATTGGCAGGAATGGTTTTTCCCTCGCCGCCAACCACGCTAAACAGAATGCGCTCCGCCGCGCGCCCCTGGTGGACTGGAATCACATGGTGCATGCCAGTCAAATCGCGCACCACGTCGCGGAAGCGAAAAAAGGAACTAGCCCCCGCATAGGACTCATCGCCACGGAAAATCGCCGACCACTGCTCCTGACTCATGGCAGAAGTCCCAGAGTCCGTCATCAAATCGATTGTGACTTCACGTGCGCGGACCGAAAACAGGTTCAACCGGGCTTCCGACAAGGCGGCGGCGCGCTGTGCACGGGTACGGACTGGAAGAGGTTCGACCACTTTCACGCGGAAGGGTTCAATGATGGTTTTGGGCTGGAACATGTCACGGTTGTATGAGAATTTAAGAGCTTATTATCTCTTGGATTCGACACAGAACCATCAAATTGCGTGACAAAAGTACTCAAACCGCCTATTTTCTCCCTCCCGGAGTCCAATTCTCCGATAAATCCGTGATGCTGCCTCTCCTCCTCTCCTTAGCCCTCAACTTGGTGCCCTGCCAAGCGGCTGAGACCCCACAGGCCGAACCCACCATTTCTACTGCTCCTCTTGATGAGCAACTGGAAGACTTCCACCAATTACGCCGCCAGGGTCTTACGGACCCCAAAGAAGCCATCTCCCGCCTACACAGCATTGGACGGATTGGCTCCAAGGACGCGGTCGACGCCCTGCTCCACCTGATTCCAAAGCTAGACGGGGAACTGCAACTAGCTGCGGTTCATGCTGTGACGCTGAACGGCAGCGACTATGCGCACGATAAGTTGCGCTTCCTTTCTCGTTCCCGCACCCAACCCGATGTGCGACGTCAGGCGTGTATCGATTTGGCCAAAGGCAGCGCAGACGACCTCAAATATTTGCGTGACAGCCGGCTCAAAAAAGAGAAAGACTTGCAGATTCGCGGTGAAGTGCTGCGTAATTTGATTGACCTCGATTACCCCAAGCTCGACAAAGTGGTGTTGAAGGCTGCCAAATCGAAGGACAATCTTTACGCCGGAGTTGGCGTTTATGGGATTGGGAAATTGCACTTGGAACGTGGCTTGCGCACGGTTGAGAGCTACCTCACAAGCCCCGACATTCAACTGCGGTTGGAGTCCTTTCGTGCACTCACAACTTTTGGTGGCGAGGAAAGTTTCCGCACCTTATTGAGCGCTTATGCTCACGCCAACAACCTCGCTCTACGCCCCGATATCAAAATTCTTCTCGAACGCGCCACCACTATCCCTGAGGTGAACGTGCTAATCCGAGAAGGCCTCACCCATGAAAATCTCGAGGTCGTGGGAGCCTCAGCCAGCGCACTTTCTATTGCAGCGGAACGTCAGCCCGAACTCGCCGCGCCAGCCTTATTAAAGCTACTCGACCATAGCAATGAACGCATACGGGATTACGCCATCGAAGGGCTAGTACGCGCGCACCCTGACTCGGTAGTCGAAGTATTACTAACCCAGCTTGGGAACGACAGCCCACGTACACGCACCACTGCTGCTTGGGCGCTTTCACAAATCGGCGATCTACCCGCAAGCTTAGCAGCACACCTTTTACTCTTAATCAATGACTCGCGTTCAGCCATACGGCTCCACGTAGTCACCGCGCTGCGCCGTTTTCCTGCTTCTAATGAAGCGTTTCAGGGCGCCCTCCACATGTTGCAGGACTCGCAGTGGTCGGTACGGGCAGCCGCAGTGGAAACGTTGGTGCAATTCCGCCGTACGGAATCTATCGGACCCTTGGTAGATCGTGTCGACGCGGAACTTGGCCGAGTCCAAGATGATGCCGTGGAAGCCCTGTGTCAGTTGAGTGGTGAAGACTTCGGCCCAGCGCGCAACATCTGGCGCAAATGGTATGAAGACTTGCCGCAAGACTATGTCTTGCCAGACCGTGCAACAGCTGAAGAGCACTTAGCCAAGCGTCGTGAGCGCCAGGCAAAAGGCCACGACTCCATTGCCACCAGTGTCTATCACGGAATTCAAGTTCCAAAAGGTGGAGTTGTATTCGTGATGGATATCAGTGGTTCCATGATGGAGCCTTATGGCGATGGAGAAACCTTTTATCAGCACTTCTCCAATGCGCTCATCGACACCATCGCCATGTTGAATGATCAAACCCAATTCAACATCATTCTCTTTTCCGGTGGAGTCAAACAGTGGAAAGAAACGCTGGTCGATGGCACGCAAGAGAACGCGCAAGAGGCACGCATCTTCCTTGAAGATGTGCGACCGGAAGGACCAACCAATCTTTACTCTGCCTTGATGACGGCCCTCGAGTTCGAAGATGTGCAAACCATTTTCTTACTTACCGACGGCGACCCCACCTTTGGCCGTGTAGTCCTTCCCGACGCAATCTTGGTAGAACTAGAACGCGCAAACCGTGACCGCAAAGTTGTCATCAACACCATTGCAGCCGGCGACGTGCGTGCTGAGTTTCTTGCCGAACTCGCCAATGACAATGGCGGATCCGCGGTCGATCTTACCGAGAATGCGAAGAAAGACTAGCCGCAGGCGTTAGAGCGGATCGACTGTTACGCCCTGCTTCTGGCATAACCCGTAAAGTACTTCACGCATCGCGTAGAGTCCTTCACGGTCAGTTTTAATCAGAATCTGACGCCGGATACGTCCGCGTAACTTTTCCACCGGAGGCACAGAGGGTCCAAGGATTTTGGTCCTTCCTGTCATGCAAGCGCGCAAATCGACCGCCGCTTCCTCCGATGCCGTTTCCACCCGCTGCCGGTGTTCCGCCTCAAAAGTAATACGCATGGCTTTTCCATAAGGTGGATAACCAAACAGCTTGCGTTCTTCCAATTCCTTCTGCGCAAATCCAACATAGTCGTGCTTGGATGCGGCACGGATCGCCGGATGGTCTGGAATCCAAGTCTGTACCACCACATTTCCCCCACGCGAACTGCGACCGGCGCGACCGGCAACTTGTGCGATGAGATTAAAGCAACGCTCACTGGCGCGGAAGTCGGGATGGTGCAATGCCGTATCCGCATTCAGCACTCCAACTAAAGTGACCTCTGGGAAGTCCAATCCTTTGGCAACCATTTGCGTGCCAAGCAGAATATCCTTTTTGCCTGCACCGAAATCGGCAAGGACCTCCTCATAAGATTCGCGGCGCAACATAGTGTCGCGATCCATGCGAGCTAAGCGTGCATGTGGAAACAAGCGCTGCACCGTATCTTCTGCCCGCTCCGTGCCCACGCCAACCATATCAACCGGACGACCGCAACCGGTGCAAACTTGAGGTGGCGCTTCTTCATGTAAACAGTAATGGCAAATCGCCTTCTTGCGCCAACGATGGTAAGTCAAAGCGACATCGCAGGTTTTACACTGCACACTTCCACCACAACTCTTGCAGTGCCAAGCGGGAGCAAATCCGCGTTGATTCAAAAACAGAATAGCGCGCTCTTTTCGCTTAAGCACTTTGTCCAATGCTTGAGCCAACGGTTGTGAAATCACTAACCACTTACCCTTCTCCGGTTTTTGCACTCGCATGTCTACCACATGAATGGTCGGCAAAACACCGCCGGCGACACGCTCACGTAGCTCTAGCAAACGCAAGCCACCAGGCTCCATCGCTGCGGACCATGACTCCAACGCCGGAGTTGCACTGCCAAGAATGCAAATCGCTTCTTCTAAACGGCAACGCTCCAATGCGACATCACGGGCGTGATAACGCGGAGTCGATTCTTGCTTGAAGGAAGACTCGTGCTCTTCATCCAAAATAATCAAACCCAGCTTGGGCATGGGCGCAAACAATGCAGAACGTGCGCCTACTACCACGCGGACGCGGCCTTCACGGATCGCAAGCCATTGGTCATGACGCTCGGCGTCGGTGAGGCCGGAGTGCAGTACAGCCACTTGCCCACAACGCGCACGGAAACGCGATACGGTTTGCGGCGTAAGAGCAATTTCTGGCACCAACACAATGGCACCACGCCCTTGTGCAAGACAATGCTCCAAGGCATGAAGATAAACTTCGGTCTTGCCGGAACCGGTGATACCAAAAAGTAGGAATGCATCGTAGACCTCGCGGTCGAGAGCAGCATTCACTTCTTCCACACAAGTATCCTGTGCACAAGTTAACTGAGGTGGCGTATCGCGATCCGCTCCGACACCGGCAAAGGGATCGAGCACTTCTTGCTTACTTCCAAACTTCACCCAGCCTTTTTTAGCCAAGGTGTCTAACGGAGATTTAGTCAATCCAGTACGGTTCCTGAATTCTCGCACCTCCATCGGACCGCCAGCTTTCTGCAAATAAGCCACGGCCTTTGCTTGCTTGGGGAACTTCTTTTCTAACGACTCCAGTTCCTCGGCCTCGACTTCCTTTACCAACTCCACCGTTGCGATTTTTCGCCGTGGCCGGTCCCTGCGCAAAGCCGCTGGCAACATAGTTGAAAGTGCTTGTCCCCAGGAGCAAAAAGTGTCATCGGCAATGCGGTGCGCTAAACGTAAAAGCGCTGGCGTAAGCAGTGGTTCCCCATCTAAATTTGCATGCAGAGATTTAATCCGGTCGGGCGGGACGTCGGCAGGGGCGTGATCGTCCACCGCTACTACAACGCCAACGCTTTCACGGCGCCCAAAGGGAACCCGCACGCGGCAGCCTGCCTCTAAGGGCTCGCAGGACTCCGGAACGTGATAAGCGAACTCACGGCGCACTGGAGTATCCAATGCAACCTGTGCGTATCGCCCTTCCGGTGCGCCAAACAACGAGCCCTGAAACCCCACCACCATGCGGGGATTGTATCTAGGCCGATGACAGCTCCCTACTACATCGGATTAAGATTCTCGTCGTATGCTTCCAATAATTCACTATCGGTGAAGGTCGCATCGTTTCGACCAATCCAAGGCTCCATCGCCGCAGCATCGAGGACCATCGGGTCAGTCAACGCTTCCAAGAAAGCCACCAGATCCAGCACTTGTTGATCCGAAATCACCAAGGAAGGTGGCAGCAAGGTAACGCCTGATGCGCGTTGACTGCTCAGCTCTGCGAGCACGTCGTTGGTGTTTTCCACGCACCCAACAGTCTGAGTTCCAGGAGGTAACGCATTAAGGTTAAAGCTTTGCCATCCGGTTTCAGGACTCATGTGATAGCGTACCAATTGACTCAAGCTCTGGAAGGCTCCATCGTGCGACCAAGGCCCGGTCACCTCGACATTAATCAAGCTAGGCGTGCGGAAGGCATAGCGGTCTTCGCGCAATCCAGTTACCCGCTCCCTGCCAAAATCTGCATGGCTATTACTACCAGTTACGGAATCCCCCTTGCCGCGACCAAGTTGGGGGAAACCAACTAAATGGAATTCTTCGTCGGTGAAAAAGTCTCCACTGTGACAACTCACACAAGAAAATCCACCTGCTGAGGGTTGGTCATAAAACAGAACCGCCCCCCGCTTTGCTGATTCCGTGATTGCGGAAGTTTGTCCACCGACAAAAGCCTTCCACGGTGTGTCGAGGAAGACTTGGCTATCTTCATAGGCGCCGATGGCCTCGACAATATTAGGGAAGATAATGAGCTGCTCAGCAGTACCCGTGGGTTGAGCAAATGCAGTGCGGAATAAGGGCAACCAATTCTCGCCTATTTCGCCCGCGCCAATGCCATAGGATCCAAGCCGAGCGGCCAAATGATTGCGCACATCTTGGGTGCCACCGCCATTTTCAAAAGCAAAGCCACGCATTTCTTCAGAGGATGTAATAGGGAATCTTGCCTGGGCTTCCGACAAACTATTTCCGGCAAGACCATCGACCTGCGGGAAGCCAACGCTATCCGGAGTATTGATGCCGCCGTTCACTGCGCCGATGCGCCCATCCCAGAACAAACTCTTCTTCCACAAAAACACATTCAGGGTCGTTGGTGAATTCCGCGGTACCGTTGGACCGCCATCAAATCCAGGAGCCGAGGCTAAGTGAGCGCGGCCGGGGCCAAGCAAGGCGTCATCTACAGCGTCAACTCCAATCGGCAGAAGCAGCGCATCGCCGCCGCCAAGAACTGGGTGATGGCAACTCGCGCATGCGGAATTAAAATCACCGCCCAAGGATTTGCTAAAGAAAAGTCTCTTCCCTAAATCAGCGAGAGGGCTTTCAATCGAGGGAGGAATAGCCCCGTCGAGGGGATTTCCATCGAGCTGATTTGCGGTGATTAAATCACTGAGAAGCGTATTCAAGTTCGCTTCCGAGTTCGTACTTTTACATGCCACGAGGGAGAGCAGGCAGAAGATGGGGGTAACAGCAGCTGCGGTCTTCATGTTTTCGATTCTACAGTAAATCTCCAATAGCAGAGGAGGGTCCCTTGCTAGTCTAAGCGCCATGACTGACCCCGCACGCGCCCTGCAAACCCCGGTGACTTTGCTTTCCGGATGGCTTGGTGCTGGAAAAACGACCCTCTTAAATCACCTCTTAGCCAATGACACCGGCACACGCTACGCAGTTTTAGTCAATGAGTTCGGAGAGATTGGGATCGATGACCGGCTCATTCTGCGCAGCTCGGATGACATCATTGAATTGGCGAACGGGTGTGTGTGCTGCACCATTCGCGGCGACCTTGTAGAGAGCCTAAAAAAGTTACGGCGCAAACGCTTTCCGTTTGGTAAACGCCTATCCTTCGACCGCGTGGTGATTGAAACTACAGGCATTGCCGAGCCGGCACCGCTGTTGCGCACCTTTCTGGTCGAAGATGAAATCGCAACCTACTACTGGGTGCAATCCGTAGTCACCCTAGTTGATGCCGCGAATCTCCAAACTGCCCTGCCACAGCAAAGCGCCGTCGAACAGATCGCATTGGCCGACGTCCTCGTGCTCAACAAAACCGACCTGGTCGACACCGTGGTAGTGCAACAAGTGCAAGAACGCCTAGTCGGCCTAAATCCCACCGCCGACATCATCACTGCGACTCAAGCCAACGTTCCTTTACATGCCATCCTCAAAGCGCATGAACGGGAGTTGCCTACCTTGCCCGATACCCCGCTCGATGCACACGCTCCAAATCACGCCGGCATCCAAGCCATTTGCATCACAAGCCATGTGCCTCTCGACGAACTAAAAACCCGTTTGTGGCTCGATACCTGTGTGCAACAACTTGGCGAGCGCCTCGTCCGTTACAAAGGGTTTTTGCATATCTCTGGCTTGCCATACCGTTGTGTGCTCCAAGGCGTTTACGACTTATACAGCGTGGAGGCTCACGGCGAGTGGTCGAAGGAGCATCCTGCCGCAACCGAACTTGTGTTCATTGGCCACGACTTAGACCGCAGCTTCTTGGAGCGCGGTTTACGCGCCGCGCTTAGTGATTGCGGCCAATAGTTTCGAGATCCTGCTCCTTTTGCGGGCGCAAGTCTACATCGAAACGTGGCGCCGGAGCCTTTTCGAACTCTGTCGATGACGAAAAGCTAACCCGTTGGGTAGGGCCTCCATCGTCCTTAAGCACCGGCCCAGTACAAGCGCCGCACAGCATCATCAAAATCAAAACGCGCTTCATGCTTTCTCCGGGTCGGGCAGTTGCTCTAAGGCTGCGAGCAAGGAAGTCTCCAAATTCTCTCGTTGCCAGTCGTTCAGCGGCACCACCTGCATGAGCTCCTCGCTATTCTGCGGCAGAGCTTTCCCAATGGCCTCTAAATGACGACGGTGCATCAAGCGCTCACTTGGCAAATCCAATTCGCGCGCGGCCCGTTTCCGCCAATCTCGGAGGGCGTCCATGTTTTCACGCTGCACCTTGCGCCGGCGACGTTCTTCCGGAGAAACCTTCGGCACATTGGTTTCAATCCGCTTGCCTTCTGCAGAGCCAAGCGCAGCAAGCATTTCCTCGCCGTAGCTTTTTGCCTTCTTCCAGCCAACACCTTTCACTTCCGCTAACTGTTTACGATCCTTCGGCGGACGCACCGCCATATCCACCAAGGATTGATTACCAAGTACACGGAATAAGGGGATGTCGCGGCTTTCGGCAACCGATTCGCGCCAATCAAAAATCGCTTTCAAGCTGGCCAGCGCCTCGGGGCTTAAACCACGGGCGCCTTTGATTTTGCGATAACGTTCTGGGGCTGGCGGGCCAGGAATCAAAATCTCGCGCTCTTGGCGTTCAAACTCGCCATAAGCAGCGCCCGTCATACCTGCCTCCTCTAGTTCTTTCACCAAACGACCGTGAAGCTCGACTAAAAAGTGAGTATCAATCCGCGCATAAGCAATTTGCTCTTCCGTTAGCGGACGTTGGCCCCAGTTCGAGCGTTGCTCTTTCTTCGACAACTCAATGCCGTAGTAGCTCTGAATTAATGCGGCCAAGCCAGTTTTGTCGTGGTGCAATAAGGTCATGGCGACTTGGGTGTCGAACATGCCGCGGACTTCTACATCTAAATCCTTACGCAGAATCATCAAATCGAATTCTGCTGCGTGGAAAATCTTCACTACGTCTGGATTCGCAAGCAGTGGATTGATCAGCTTTAGGTCCTCACCTAGAGCAATCGGATCCACAATATAGTCCTCGCCGTCTGCAGTGACTTGCAGCAAACACATGCGCTCGTGATAGGCGAAAAAGGAGTTCGCTTCAGTGTCGACACCAATGATGCCAGCCTTCTCCCAAATCTCGATCGCTCTTCTCAGAGTATCGACATCATCAACCCGGCGAACCGGGGACCAATCTGCGGGAATCCTATCTGGCATCCGGCGGGATTCTAACAGAGTGGCCCCAACTCCAATTCATCGCAAAGTGATGAACATTGGCGTGGTCACAGCTGCCTCGGAGAAAGTGTTGTTATGCACCTCTGCGCGGTACCAGCAGCTCGAAGAGGGCAAAAAATCTGGGACCTGTAAAGTGCCTGCGCCGGTTAATCCAGTTGCGGAATGGATGATGGTCTCACCCACGCCGACTTCACCGCGGTAAACGGTCAAGGTAGAGCCCGTTAGGTCTAGGTTGTAGCTGACGTCGATAAAAACCGGAAAGTTGGGCGGAATGCGTGAGCCAGGCACCGCCACCTTGCCGCCCATCGGCAATCCACGGGAACCTCCATCGCTGAGCGTCGCCTCCAAGAAAGGCCCGTTTGAGATATAGCTATTCCCACCGCGGAGAGCGGAAGTCAGGGTGGTTTGATCCAAGACACCAGGCACAAAGGTGTGAATGGCGCCAAAGTTGTAAGCGCTATCGTGGGTATCGCTTCCCGAATACGGGAAAAGGATCATGCCTTCGGTCATGCGGTCCACCCACCAGTTGCGGTGAAAGGGCTGCCAGAAGTTAGCACCTTCCGAGCCATTCCAGACCTCGACACCCCACACGCGTTGGGATTCCTGGCCATGCATCCATCCGGTGCTGTTGTAAGCCCAGAAATCAGAAGCCGGGTGGTGCGCCACCGCAAAGCCACCCTCGGCGTTAATGGCCTGGGTGTTGGCACCTTGATCCCCCATCGGTGAATCACAGAAATCGAGGAAGCCATCGCGACCACCCAGTTTGCGCGAAGTGATGTTGTGAGCGCCCATGTGGTGCACGTCGTAATCGCCAAAACCTAAAGCGCAAAGGAGATCAGCACTGTCGTTGCCGGTTTGAGGCCCCAATTCTGCGCCAGAGACTTCGGTGCTGGCCAGCATGACAAAGGAAGGGTCGGACAAGGTCGACGACTCGGTTAGCACAGCATTGAACTCGGTGTCAGAGTTGATGCAATAAGAGTGAGTCGTGGAGCTAAAAAAGTCAAAACCGATGGCCTGAAACTGGTTCTTCAACTGCGCGTTGGAGAAAGATCCGGTGATGTTGGTGGATTCGGCGGCACAAGAATCACAGCCGTTAATGGCTTCATCGCGGCAGTTGTGCACATGCATATCCCCGGTAATCCACGCTCCGACTCCCCGACCGTAGGACCAGTGCCCTGGAGGCGGTGGCAAAAACGGACGAATGAGGCTGATCGTGGTGGCGAAACTCGTTTGCTGCAAATTTCCACTTCCATCATTCCAGCGCACGCGAATCTCGTATGGGACAAGGTCTCCGACTTGTGGTTCGAAGCCAAATAGGCGGTCCAAGTCCACCATAAAGGGAGCATCGTAAAGCTGGGGGGCACCAGTTGTCTTTAACGCCTCCACGCCATCAATCACCCGACGCATTCCCTCTGCCTCTGCTTCCGGGCCGATGTCCGCGCGATCCTCAAGTGGGATATAGAGACGATTGGTGTGGCGGTGGCTGAAGTCGGGGTTTACCCGCTCCATGTCCATGTAAATTTCACGCACGACACCTCCATCGCCTTGCAAAGGAAGATCTTCGAGACTCGTTTGCGAGAGAATTTCACCTTCCGGGGTCATGATGCTCAAATCTAGCAAGCGCACGGTGGCATTGCCCGGGTTGTAGAGCTGGACCTGCATCGGCACCGACAAATCGGTGCGGCGGACCTCATGAATCAGGCCAAAAGGAAGAATTTCGACGGTAGATGGGCCGAATTCGAGATTTTTGGAGCCAGCATCCACTTGAGTTAACAAGCCAACCGCAAGAGCACCGCCACAAAGCAGGGGGAGAAAAACACGACGCATGTTCTCATTCTGCCATGGAATTCGCCTTAAATCTTAGAAAATGGCATTCCACTTCGCATTCACCTGATAAAACTAAGAGCTGGAGTCAGACCACCTTCACCCTCGAACCCGCCTAAAAGCCTGGAAAATGGGGAAATTAAGGAACCTGGTCGCCAATTTCAGTGTCCTTTTAATACACAGCTGTTGGTACTTCCCCCCAGCAGGCTCCGAAACCTCCCTAGACCCTAATAAATAGAGATGAAAACATTGCGCTGGCTTTTAGCAGCGGCATCCGTGCTCCTGCTTGTGCAGGCTGGATCCGCCTGTATCGAGGAGTTGGACCTCGGAAAGATGATCTCCAAGACTGATTCTGCAGTCCATGGAACCATCACGGATGTACGCACCGTTGCGTTTACGCCCAAAGACGACGTTCAACTGATTTACACCATTCTGACCGTACAAGGTGAAGACCTTTACTCCGGTCAACAGACCACCGTAGAAGCGGCCTTCTTGGGCGGCACCTACCAAGGAGAGTCGATGACGGTGACTTCCATGCCGGCACCAGCCGACTACCGCCTAGGCAACGACGTCATCGTTTTCCGCGGCCAAGTCGAAGGTTGGGGCCCAGAGATTGATCACTGCGTTTACGCAGCGATGGGGGGCATCTACCGCACCGTAAACACCAAACGAGGTGTGGTCGTTCTGGGTAAAGGTAAAGGCTTTGCCATCGAAGGAAACGTACGCGTCTCCGCTCTGAAGTCCGACATCAGCAATAAGCGCCAGGGGGCAAAGTAATGAAGAACATCCTACGCTTTGGCATTGGTAGTGCACTCCTTGTGGGGTCCACTTTCCTCGCCATGCCGGAAACCGCTGAAGGCTTTACCACCCTTGGCGGCAATCAGTCCCTAAGCCTCGGCCAGCGCGACTTCCGTCACTTCAATGAGTTCACCGGCAACGGTAACAACAACACTGTCATCCATAGCAACTGGCCGCAGTACACCGGCGCTGACCTTGCAATGTGGAAAGGTGGCGCTGAGTGGAACGCTCGTGCGCACGGCACCGGTCTCGGCGACTCCTCCCAAGGCGTCGTTGGCTCGGGTGTTGCAAACTTCAGCTTCTTCTGGGAAGGCGCGGCAAACGGTATCGGTGGTACCAATGACAACATCATCTCTTCCATTGGTGGAAGCAGTGGTGGCGTCTTGGCCTACACTGAAACGCCAATCACCACTGGCTGGCGTATTCGTTTTTACCGCACCGCGTGGAACTGGCAAGACGGCCCTGGAACGGTTAGCTCTGGCATCGACATTCAAGGTGTTGCTTGTCACGAGCTAGGTCACGCTCTCGGTCTCGGTCACACCACCGTGAACGGCTCAACCATGACCGCATTCATTAGTGGTACCGGTCAAGGTCAGCGTTCGATTCAGAGCGATGACATTGCTGGTGTTCAGTTCGTTTACGGCAACATGTCGGCCAGCATGCCAAGCATCACCTCCATCACGGGGTCGATGGTTCCTGGCGGCAACATCACCATTACTGGAACTGGTTTCTCCACCACCAGCAACCGCATCTGGTTGCAGAGCGATGTCCTAAACGGCAACAACTCTGGTGGCGATCACGCAACCATTCCTAATGTTCCCTCCACCAACGGTGGAACCGTCATTAACGTGACTCTCCCTGCCTCTGGCTGGGAAGGTGGCGCCTTGCACGTCAAGCGCACCACAGGTAGCGGCGGTGATTTGCTCTCCGAAAGTCATCCATTCGATGGCGGCGGAGCCGGCACTGGCAACGACACCCTGAACTTCACGGTCTCGAACACCAATCCGAACACTGGCCAAAGCATCACCTTCTCGTGTGATGGTGGAACTCCATTCGCTGCTTACACCCTTGTATGGGCAAACTCGGATAACAGTCCGTTCTTTGCCACCTTCAACGGAACGGTAGGAAGTGGAACCACGGATAGCCTTGGTAACTTCAGCTTCAGCCGCATCGTGCCTAACGGCGCAGCAGGTCGCACGGTTTACATGGAAGCTCAGATCCTGAGTGAAGACTCCAACACCGTCCAGGTTAGTGTGAACTAAGCTTTTCGGTCCTTTGGACACAGCAGGCCAGGCATTTTGCCTGGCCTGCTTTTTTATCACTGGCAA
>JASFYO010000028.1:0-24131 GCA_045047305.1 Planctomycetota bacterium
TGAAAGCCAGCTTGCTAATGCGATTCAAGAGCGTTTGGATCAGGAGATTGCGGGAGAGGAGTCCTCTAAACATTTTTATCTATACATAGAATCGGACACCAGAGTCATTGCCGGCAATTTAAGTCGTTGGCCCCGAGATGTCGAACTCGATGCAAGCGGAGACCCGCAAACGGTAGAACTCGACGCGAAATCGGGAGAATCTTTAGCGACCGTGTTTCAGCACCGAGCAAGAGTTCGTGTGGAGCTGTTGGGGAATGGTGGCAAGCTATTGGTCGGTCAAAACCTAGAGTCCCAAATCGCTGGTCGTCGAGAGTTGCGTTTTGCGTTGTTTGGTGCAGGGCTCTTTATCCTTTTGCTGGCGATCTCAACCGGGCTGCTTATGAGCCAAAGCCTTTTGCGACGAGTCGGTGAAATGAACCATACGATCCTTCGGATTTTGAGCGGGAATCCGGAGGAGCGTATGCCTTATAGAAAAAAGGGAGATGAGTTCGATGAACTTGCACACCATTTCGACAAGATGCTAGATGAAAAGGAACGGCTTATTTCCGGAATGCGCGCGATTTCCAACGACATTGCTCACGATCTGCGAACTCCGCTTTCTAGGGTTTTGAACCAAGTGGATTTCGCCCTAGCGAGTGAGCCTGATTTGGGTGTGATGAAGACCACCTTGGAGCAAGTTCGAATAGATACAGTGTCCATTTTGGCGACCTTCCATGAACTTCTTCGGATTGCGCAAATAGAAAGTGGGAGTGTCCGCGCACAAATGGAAAATGTGTGCTTGAACAGCATTCTTGATGAAGCCGTAGAGCTGTACTTGCCGGTGGCCGAGGATTCTGGAATTTCTCTAAGCGTGTACTCTGAACCCTGCTCGGTGCGCGGAAATGCTCAGCTTCTTGCCCAAGCCTGTACCAATCTATTGGATAATGCCATTAAATATGCGTCGCCGCAGGGAGCCGTCAGCGTAGATTTACAATGCGAAGCCGAAGAAGTTGTCCTGTCAGTCACTGATGACGGCCCTGGGATTCCGGCTGATGAAAGGGACCGCGTTCTCGAAAGGTTTGTTCGCTTAGATGATTCACGAGCCCTTCCAGGCACTGGTTTAGGTTTAAGTTTTGTGCGTGCCGTGGCTGGCCTGCATGAAGCCCAACTTAGCCTTGAAGACGCAAAGCCAGGGCTAAGGGTGCGCCTGCGTTTCCAGCCGGTTGAACCGCCGGAATAGAGCACCATGCCTAGTCTTCGCGGAATTCCTCGAGCCAACTCATTTGAATGGCTTCGAGGATCTTTTCATTGCACTTGTCGCGTTCCCCAACAAATCCGGGGAGCGCCAAGACCTTGTCAATCAAGTCGGTGAAGCGAATCGCGAGCGGATCGAAGTTCGGTTCGGCTTGCCACAAGGCGTAACCGATATCGTCGATGCTGGACCATTGAAGTTCATCCATGACGCTTACTCCTTCACCAAGTTGCGATTCCAAGATGGGATCTCCACCACTAAATCCTGGCTTCCATCGGGCACGGCCTGACAAGCGAGTCGGCTTTTCAGAGTTAAGCCCGGCGCGCTGTCGAGCATATCCTCTTCGTCGTCGCTAGCTTCAGGAATCGAATCGCCGCCTTCTTGCACAATGACGTGGCAAGTGGAGCATGCTGCAATGCCACCGCATGCATGGTCGATGCCGACGTCGGCGTCGAGCGCGATTTGCAACAGTCCACCACGCAGGCCGTCGCGTGGTTCTTGAAGGGAGTCAGGGTCAACCTCTACGGTTTTGCCCATAGGCTGAAAGGTAATGTGGTAGGTCATTCGTCGATGAGTTCGGAGACTTTGCGATTACGCACTGCTTCGGTGGCCACTTGATTCATTAAAAGTTCGGCAAGTGGATTGGCGGCTTCTTCGAGTTCGTCGAGAATGCCCTTCAGCGGCCCTGGCTCGGTGATGTGATCGATCTCTTCCGCATCCTCAAAGGCATCTTCTAAGCGCTCTAGCGCCGTTGCATCCATGCGCTCCCGCGCGATGTCCAGGTGCTTGGCGACTGCATGGCGCACATTCTTCAGTTGCCCGCGCAAATCCCTGGCGCGACGTGTCACCAAATCCTCCTCTGCGTTTTCCCATGCATCGGCCAGCATCGTTTCCACTTCCGAGTCGGTGAGGCCATGCTTTGGTGTCACTACAGTTTCCGCTGCGACGCCGCTGCGTTCTTCCATCGCGCGTACATGCAGAACTCCATCGGCGTCTAGGTTGAAGCGCACACCGATTTGAGGCAAACCAGCTGGCTGCGGTGGGATGCCGCGCAAAACGAATTCGCCTAAAGTGCGGCAGTCCTTAGCAAGTTCGCGTTCACCCTGCACGATGGTGAACTTCACGGCGGACTGGCCGTCGACAAAGGTAGTGAAGCCTTCTTTCGCTTGCGCGGGAATCGAGGAGTTGCGGTTAATCAACTTCGAGACCGTGCCTTCGGCGGTTGCGATGCCTAGCGACAGCGGTGTGACATCAAGCAACAAGGCGTTACGTACGGAGCCGCCGAGAACGCCTGCTTGAATCGCGGCGCCGAGTGCCACCACTTGATCGGGATCGAGTTCATCGTTCGCGGGTTGGCCAAAGAACTGCGCGACGGCAGCCTTCACCAGGGGGACGCGGGTCGATCCGCCGACTAAAAGTACATCGGAAATGTCTTCGGGGGTGACTCCGGCGTCTTGCAGGGCGAGTGCGCATCCATTCAAGGTGCGTTGCACTAGTGGCGTAATCCAAGTTTGGAACAAACGCCAATCAATTTCTTTGCGGT
The DNA here is from genome assembly GCA_045047305.1 of Planctomycetota bacterium. Lineage (GTDB taxonomy): Bacteria > Planctomycetota > UBA1135 > UBA1135 > UBA1135. The sequence goes on from JASFYO010000028.1 coordinate 2,775, forward strand.
AGGCAATGCCTGCGGATGGATCGTGGTAAACGAATTCAGCAGATTCTGCAGCGGACAAAGCTTTCTTGGTCTTCTCCGCGATTAAACGCAGCGCAGTACGAGCGGCGGCATCTGCCAAGACATCGATACCCGACTGTTGTTGGATTTCGGCTGCAACTTGCACCATGATGGCGCGGTCAAAATCATCACCGCCGAGATGGGTGTCCCCGGAAGTAGCAAGCACGCGAAACACACCCTCTTGCAGTTCTAGAACGCTTACATCAAAAGTACCTCCGCCGAGATCAAAGATGACAACTCGCGCGGCTTCCTTTTTGTCTAAACCATAGGCCAAAGCTGCAGCAGTTGGCTCCGACACCATACGCATGACTTCCAGTCCTGCAAGTTGCGCGGAGCGTCGGGTGGCTTGACGTTGCGCGTCGTCGAAGTAAGCAGGAACCGTGATGACCACGCGCTTTAATCGTTCGGCCGGAAGTTTTAGCTGTGCCACGGCGCGATCGCGACATGCTGCGAGTATTTGCGCACAGACTTCTTGTGGCGTGATGAGGCGATCACCCAAATCGATCTTCACCATCTCGCGGTCTTCCGACTCCACCAAGTCATAAGGTAAGGTGGATTGCAGGGCCACTAGATCCTGTAGGCCTCGTCCGATTAACCGCTTGGCAGAAAAAATGGTGCGCTTAGGGTCGAGGCGCGAGCGTTCGATGGCGGCGCGGCCAACCACGGGGGCGCCATCTTGGGGATAACTCACCACCGATGGGAGTAGTGGATCGCCATCTTCCGCGCATAAAACACGGGCCTCGCCATGCTGAAACACCGCAACCAAACTGTGCGTGGTACCAAGGTCGATGCCGAGGATGGGGTCAGCCTCGGTGTCGGACGGAGTGGAGTCTTGCCCGTAAATAGGGAGCTCAATCATGATTGAAACAGGAAGGAAACGCGCAGGCCATCGAGTGTGCGCTGCAGGTAAATCGCTTCAGTCAGCTGTGCACGCAGCGGGGTGAGCGTGCCGGGGCAGAAGTCAGCCTCCTTCCAAGCACGGAAGGAGCTCTTGAGGCCGTCGACGCGTTGGTCGATGTCGGCTTGGATGCGTGCACGCATTTTCCCGATGCGGTCGGGGTCTTGGCTCTGCTGCACCATGTCGGCCTCTTCCTTTAGTTCCATCATCTGCATGAGAAAGGCTGGAGAAGAGGTTTGATCGGTGCCTTCGCCTAATGCAAAACCGGAAAGCGCGAGCAGGGTTTCCGCACGGCGCAAGGGATGCGACAGCATGGCGAAGGCTTGGTTTAAGTCCGCCATATGTGCTTCAGCTTTATCGCGTTCCTCCACCGAGGCCATCGCAAACCGATCGGGATGCCATTGCAGGCTCGCCTTAATCAACGCACCACGCAAAACGCAGTCGTCGAGGTCAAACCCGCGCGGCAGGTTGAGGAGCTGGAATGGATCGAGCACGGCAGGCTCAACGAAGGAAATTAAACCGAGAACGATTCACCGCAGCCGCAAGAGCTGGAGGCGTTCGGGTTGATGAACTGAAACCCTTTGCCTTGAAGGCCGCTGGTGTATTCCAAAGTGGTACCGCTGAGGTACAGCATGGACTTTGGATCGCAGAACAGGCGGACATCTTCGAATTCAAAAATCTCATCGCCGTCGGCGGGAGCTGGATCGAAGTTCAAGGTGTAAGTAAAACCGGAGCAACCACCACCTTTCACTCCAACGCGTACGCCAGAGGTTGCCGGGAGGTCGTTCTCTTTGATTAAGCGCTTGACCTCGGCAATAGCCGTTTCAGTCATGACAATGCGCGTATCTTGGGTTTTCGTTTCAGACATTTCTACTTCTCCTGCTTGCTCTGATAATCAGCAAGCGCTTGCTTGATGGCATCTTCTGCCAGCACAGAACAGTGAATCTTCACCGGAGGCAAGGCCAGTTCTTCGACGATATCCACGTTGCGGATTTCGGTGGCCTCTTCTACGGTTTTGCCTTTCAACCACTCCGTTGCAAGGCTGGATGACGCAATCGCGGACCCACACCCAAAGGTTTTGAACTTGGCTTCCTTAATCACTCCGTCTTCCACTTGGATTTGGAGTTTCATGACATCGCCGCACTCAGGAGCGCCAACAATGCCGGTGCCGACGTCATCGGCATCCTTATCTAAAGACCCAACGTTGCGCGGGTTTTCGTAGTGATCAATGACTTTGTCGCTGTAGACCATGATTTAGTGTCCACTCCATTGGACCGTGGAGAGGTCGATGCCTTCCATCGCCATCTCGTAAAGGGGAGACATTGCGCGCAACTTGTTAACCGTTGCGATAGTGAGGTCAGCGGCGTGATCCACTTCTTCCTCGGTGGTGAAACGCCCGACGCTAAAGCGAATCGAGCTATGGGCAAGTTCATCGCCAACACCCAGTGCGCGTAGCACATAGGAGGGCTCCAAACTTGCCGAGGTGCATGCCGAACCGGAGCTGACTGCAATGCCGTGCATGCCCATCAACATGGATTCGCCTTCCACAAAAGCGAAGCTCAAGTTGAGGTTGCAGGCGAGGCGAGCATTTTCATCGCCGTTTAAATGCACGTGATCGAGCGCATCGGTTAGACGCTTTTGCAGGCGGTCGCGCATGCCGGCGACAAACTTCTGCTCGCCTTCGCGGTCTTCCAAGCACAACTCCAGCGCTTTGGCGAATCCGACAATGCCAGGAACATTCAAGGTGCCAGAGCGCGCGCCACGTTCATGCCCACCGCCGTGTTGGACGGGCTCTAGACGCACACGTGGATTGCGGCGACGTACATACAAAATGCCCACGCCTTTTGGACCGTACATTTTGTGCGCCGATGCCGACAGCAGGTCGATATTCATTTCCTGCACATCGATGGCTTCTTTGCCAAGAGTTTGGGTGGCGTCGGTGTGAAAGAGAGTGCCTTTTTCACGGCAAATCGCACCAATCTCGGCAACCGGATGGATGGTGCCGATTTCGTTATTACCGTGCATGATGCTGACCAGCACGGTGTCCTCGCGGATTGTGGAGCGGAGTTCCTCTAAGTCGATGTGGCCCTTGGCATCGACACCAAGAATCGTGATATCCCAGCCTTCCTTGCCGAGGTACTGCGCTGGATCCAAAATCGCCTTGTGCTCGGTGGAGCATGTGATGATGTGCTTGCCCTTCGGCTTGTACATCCGTGCGACACCCAGAATGGCGAGGTTATTGGATTCGGTTGCGCCGGAAGTGAAAACGATTTCACGCGCGGAAGCGCCAATGCCAGAGGCAATCGACTTACGTGCTTCATCGACACCTTTTTCCGCATCCCATCCAAAGGAGTGGTTGCGCGAAGCGGCGTTGCCGAAGGTTTCCCGAAAATAGGGGAGCATGGCATCTAATACCCGCGGATCCACCGGGGTGGTCGCTTGGTAATCGAGATAGACCAAAGGCTCGTTGGAGGAGTCAGACATCAGACAGCGTAGTTATCTTCTTGCAGGGTAGCCTGCTGATTGGAGCCCGCCAGTTCGGCTAGGCTGTAAGTATCGAGCACCGATTTGATGCGTTGCGCTACTACGTGAATCCCACTTTGAATGGTGCAGGAAGGGGAGAGGTCGCAACGCCCACCGTCGGTGCATTCGGCAACCTTGACCGGCCCTTCAAGGATTTCGACCACCCGAGCTAGGCTGAGGTCTTCTGGGGGCTGAGTCAGGCGATATCCACCGCCAGGGCCGCGTACAGCTTCAACTAGATTGGCCCGTGAGAGCTCTTTCAGCACCTCGGCCAAAAGGCGGCGTGGAACACCCAGATCGGACACAATCGACTTTACGCTGGTGTAAGCATCACCAGATTGCGCCATGTAGGCTAAAGCCATCAGGCCGTATTCGGATCGTTTGGTCAGTCGGAGCACACCGTAATTTAGCATGCTTTTAGTGCTCTTTAAAGTGGAAAGCTCAGATTATCTCTTACGCCGACGCCCTTTTTTGTCCGCTGCAACCTTTTCCATGATCTCCAGGAAGGCCTCAGGCAAGATATGGGGTTTCTTCGTATCTCGTGTGACACAAGCAAGTTCCACCTCTCCAGTAGCACATAATCGTTGCGATTCTTGCTCGAAAACTTCAAATCCATAGCGGATGGTGGTGCGCGACCAGGCGGCAATGCTGGTGCGGACAATGGCGATTTCATCAAAGCGCAGGCCGTCACGATAACGGCATGTGGCCTCGGTGACGGGCAGCATAAGGCCCAAAACCTCTTCCATATCACGGTAGGAGAAGCCCTGGGACCGCGCCCATTCAGTGCGACCCATTTCGAATAAATCCAGATACCGGCTGTAGTACAGCACGCCCATCTGGTCGATATCGCGGTAGAGGATGCGGTAAGGAGAGTCTTGAGCGACCATTGTTAGATTCTAGGCGTAGCGCTTGCCCCTCACATCTGAGACAATCTCCGCTTCATGCCAAACTCCCTGGCTCCAGATTCAAGCACGCGCGAGCGCATCATGGCGGCGGTCGGGTATTCCATCCTGATTCCCGGCCTTGGACACCTATTAGGCGGACGTCGTGGATGGGCGCTGTTTTGGTTTGCGACTTGTCAGATCACGCTGGTTCTCGGCCTTATCCTGGCTGGGTTCTCGCAGCTAGATTACGGTCGCAGCTTTGGCATTGGCGATACCGATCTCATCCATTTCCTGATTCCAGAGGGTGGTAATTTTTTAGTGACGCAACTGCTGGCGCGCTTTTACGACAGCCTGGAATACGGCGGGGATTATCCCGATGCCTACCCTTTGCGTAACCTAGGTTTTCTGCTTTCCGGCATGTCTGGTGTGCTCGCTATATTTGGTGCGGCGCATGCTGCTGGCCAAGCCATCGCGGTAGGGCATCCAGTGCGTTCCACCATGGAAGTGAAGCCGATCAATCCTGGTCGCGCTGCCCTGTGGACCTTGTTGCTGCCTGGCCTTGGGCATTGGAAGACTGGGCGTAAATTTAAGGCCATTTTGCTCGGTTCCTGCATCCTAGGTTTGTTCTTTCTTGGTATGGCCCTTGGGGATTTCGCTGACTTCAATCGCGAGCGCCATCCTTATTACTGGGTGGGGCAGATGTTTATTGGGGCTCCTGGCTGGCTGACTTCACTCATAGTCAGTGGCCGCAACTTCCATGCAGTGATGCCATACCAAGACGCCGGTTTATTGTTTACCACCTCTGCCGGATTCTTCAACGTGATTGTCGCGCTCGATGCGTTTCATCGCGCGGAAGATGATTGGCTGTCAGCAGGTGCGAAACCGAAGGAGGACCAGTCATGACCAATCCCCTTGTCATGCTTTTGTTGCTGGTGGTATTCAGCTTGGTGCTTGCCTCGGTCCTGAGTTGCTTTCGTGAGGACGCTACCTCCGACATCATGCGTGGCATCGCGCGCCGCGCCGCAGTATTTTTCTCTGCGGTGGTTGGCTTTGCAGCGCTGGCTTACTTTGTCAGCGGCTTCGTGTTATTCCCGGCATAGCCGAGTTCCGCTAAACGCGCCGCGGTCCATGGATCGATAGACGCATCTTGTCCTGGGCTACCTAATCCGCTGAAGGGTAGATCCACCCAAGCATTTTTCTGTGAGTCCCAGCGCCGCCCACCCGTTGGTGCCCGATATAACGGATAAGCACTTTGTACCGTTCGGTTCGCCAGAGCCGATGTGCCTAGCGCCGATGGCGGAAGTTGATTTGGGATTTGCAGCTGTTCCAAAAGATAGGTGCCGAGGTGATGCGCAGGAACTTTTGTGCGGATGGTTTCTGCTTTAGCCGACGTCCCGTTGAGGAAAGCCAGAGGAACATGAGTCACGCTGTTATCGAAGTCGAAGCCATGTTCAAAGCCGCCGGCATCCCAGTGTTCTTCGCCATGGTCGGCGTAAATTAAAATGCGGCAATCTGGAGAGGAAGCACGGAGCTCGGTGATCAAACGTTGGAGTTCGGTATCTAGCTCTACCACTGCATCGCGGTAAGCGCGACGCACAGAATCGCGTTCCTCGGCGCTAAAGTCGAAGAAGGCGACGCGTTTTTCCGGACTCACGTCGAGTGCAAAGAAGTCCTCGACATCGCGGGAATCGAGTGCGGCAACTTTTGCGTTGGGCAGGTGCGGGGTCATGAAATGCAACATGAGGAAGCGGCTGCGGTTCGCGTTTTGTGCCCACCAACGAGTTGCAGGGGTGAAGTTGGCCGCACTGCGGTCAGCAGTACGTTGGTAGATTTCAAAGCCACGGTTCAAGCCGGTCCAGGCTTCCATAAACGGATTTTGATGCAGCGCGGCAGTTGCATAGCCAGCATTGCGCATGGCTTCGGCGATGGTCGGGACTTGATTGAGACTGCGGAAGTCACGCGCTGCTAGGCCACCGCTAGCTTGTGCAGGGAAGGGACCACGTCCGCAGCCATGTTCGCTGGGATCAAGACCAGTCAGTAAAGACGCCATCGATGGGAGAGTCCAGTTGGTTGGTACATAAGCTTGCTCCCATATCATGCCTTCCGCCATCAGCGATTGGAGGTAAGGCATGTTCTGCACGGCGTCGTAACGCAAAGTGTCGAGGGTAAGCAGGATGACGTCGGGCATCGTCGCGGCTTGCTTCGGTGCCAATGTCGGACGTTGCCATGCAAGTTCTCCTGCGGAGCGCGTGGCCATGCCGGGCGTTGACAAGCGCGAGGAAAACACCAGAACTCCAGCTGTTTTTGGCACCTCTACGAGCAAGTCAAACCAAGTATCTGTTTCTGCTGTCAGCGTCACGAACCCCAAGGACTGCAAGCCAAGCTCGTCGTCCCAAAACACTTCGCTACGGATTTCGCCGTCTTCACTTTGCTCCGCTCGACGCACGGCGGTAGTTAAAACCCGAGCCTCTTGACTGGCGCCGAGTGCAATCGAAAAGCGCGAAGGAGTAGAGGCATAAATCGCTGGGCGGGTATCACCCAAGATTTCTGGAGCATCCACGGACCAAGCTGGTTGGCCAAACCACGATGTAATCCAACTACTTTCAGCATCTGCAATCTGACCTAAAACAACCGTGCAATCTTCAGCATGGAAATGCCTGATTTCCGCTTCCATCAATTGGTCGGCCGTTGCTTCTCCTCTACCACAAGACAAAACCGAAACCGATAAGGCAAGTAGTGCAAGGGGAATGGGGGGGCGGCAATTCATGGGCGTGGTCCACAACGATGATAGCGCCCATCCGGCATGCGCATCACGCGACCGCGCAGTTCTAAATCGGTGAGGTCCAAGCGTACATGTTCTTCCACCATTCCACTTCCCTGCGCCAGTTCCGAGATCCCACAGTCACCTTGCAGTAATAGTTGCATCAAGGGAGGTTCCCGTCCGAGATCTTCTTCGGTCACGCAACGATCTAGCTCAGAGAGCATTTCTTCTGGGCCGAGTGCCAACCCGGCGCCTTCCGCCAACATGCGATTGGTTCCCGAGCATGCGATGTCATCCACCGGCCCGGGAAGTGCAAAGACTTCTCGGCCCAGGCCTAATGCCCAATCCACCGTATTCATAGTTCCCGATTTTGTTGTAGCTTGAATCACCAAAGTTGCACGGCCGAGTGCTGCGATCAGGCGATTACGCCGTGGAAAATTACCAGCGCGTGGTTCCGTGCCAAAAGGAAACTCCGACACGATGGCACCACCTTGGTGAACGACGCGCTCCATTAATTCGATTCCCTCCTTCGGGTAGGGCTTGTCGAGGCCCGAACCGAGAACCCCAATCACTGGGCCGTCGGCCTCTAACGCGCCGAACATAGCAATCTGGTCTATTCCGCGCGCTGCTCCGGACACCAAGATCTCTCCAGCAAATGCAAAGCCTTTGCCAAAACGAAGAGCCTGGGCCTTTCCATAAGCTGTGCATGCCCTAGCCCCAATCACAGCAGTGCGCGCCTGGTTTTCACCGAACAGTTTTATGTTGCCCAGGACGTGCAGTACCGGCGGTGGGTCTTTTAAATCCAAGAAAACTTTTGGGTATTCATCTTCACCAATGCACAGTGTTTTTGCACCGCAAATATGGGCTCCCAATTCTTGTTCAGCCGCGATTCTCTCTAAAAATGTACGCTCAGGCATGCGCAATATTCTTGGCTGAATCGCACATCCAGCATTAAGGGGGTGGCGCAAGACTTCTTCTGCAGACCCCATCGCAGACATGAGCTTGCGAATCCGCCTTGGGCCGAGGCCAGGTGCGGCATGCAAGGCGAGTAAAGCAAATCGTTCGGCAGCTTTCACTCCATGCAGACGCCTCACCCGCCCATCGACACATCCATGTTCTCTGTTCGAACCCTGCTAGAGTACGCCGAGTGAAACGTTCCAAGCTGCTCGTTTTAGCCGGGCCGCTCGTCGTTTCCTTTTGGCTACGCTCCGCCTTTGGTTGGATTGATACGATTTTCGCCTCCACTTTGGGTGATGGGCACGGCGGCAACCTAGGCGATGCCTCGATTGCCGCGATTGGCCTCACTTTGCCGTTGGAGTTTTTGCTCACGGCTTGTTGGGTGGGTGCCTCGAATGGGCTTACCGCGCGCTTAGCCCGTGCGATGGGGGAAGGTGCCAACGAGAAGGTGGTGCAGCTCAAGCGCGCCGCCGTGCTCATCATCTGCGGCCTGGCTTTGTTCTTTGTCGGCGTCGCTGCCGTGGTGTGGTTCACCTCGGATGCCGTGGGGCTTGATCCTCAGCTTGCTCGTCAGTTTCAAATTTATGCCACGGTATTGATGGTGGGCTCTGCGATTTCAAGCTTCTGGTCGATTCTTCCAGACTCCTTAGTGAAGGCGCATCAGGATACGCACGCCACTATGTGGGCCGGGCTGGCGTCGAGCCTGACTAACATCGGCCTCAACGCGCTATTCCTATTCGTTTTTCATTGGGGCATTTTCGGTATCGCACTTTCCACCGTACTCGGTCGTTTTGCCGGCCTAGCTTATGCTTGGCGCTGTGCGGCGAAACATGAAAGGTTGCGTGCGGCACGACCGGAGCAGCAGGTCGCTGGGAAAATCGCCCGCCCGATTCGTGGTATTTTGGCTTTGGCGATTCCGTCGGCTCTGGGATTTGTTTTGCTCGGAACCGAATCGATGTCGGTAAACTTTATCTTGAAGGAGTTGCCGAATTCCACCTCAGCGATTGCAGCATGGTCTATTTTTGATCAGTCGGTCCGCTTTTTAGCGATGCCGATCATTGCTCTAGGGGTTGCACTTCTGCCCTTGGTTGCACGATTGCAAGGCGAGGGGCGCATGGCAGATATCCGCAAAGAGTTAAATGTGGGACTGCGCGCTTCAGGCATATACATCTTGTTGTTGGTGCTGCCGTTCACCTATTTCTTCGGACCAGTGGTGGCCGAAGCCCTGACCGATTCCGACGTCACTAAAAAGCTGGCATTGAGTACCCTCATTTGGATGCCAATGGCGGTGGCCGGTCTCGCACCTTTCCTGCTTTGTCGCGCGACCTTCGATGGGCTGCAGCAGCCAAAACCATCGTTGATTGCAGCGGCCTTGCGCACTATAGGCCTTGTGATTCCACTCGTTTGGTGGGGGACGAGCCACAACCAAGATTTGGGTTTGACCGTGATTGGAGCTGCGTGTGTGGCTTATGTGATAGGCGCTGTGGTGTCTGGAATGGGCTTTTTCTGGTTCACAAGGCGTCGCTGTCTTTGAATGCAATTTCCTGATGAAGCCCAAATAGATGGGGTAATCTTCGTCGAAGTGGGCGCTTTCTGCCTATTTTGACCAAGATAAGCATGGAACAAGCCGTAGCAGCAATTTTTCTCGTCCTCTTTAGTGGGGGATCAGGTGGAGCAGAAAATCTCCAGTCACCGCCTGCGGTGGTGCAGAACTCTGGCGGCGGCCATGCCAATGGCGGTTCTGGTGGCGGCGGCGTGCCGATGAACTCCCCTGAGCCCATCACCATGATTGCGCTCGCTGGCGGTGCGGCTGCTGCAGGTGGCCTTGCGCGTCGCCGCAACCACAAGACCACCGACGGCAAGGAATAAGGCTTAACTACTCTGTTATTCGTGGCGCAGGGCTTCCACTGGATCCATCTTGGCTGCACGCCAAGCGGGGTAGATGCCGAAGAGTAATCCAATGGTTACGGAAATCCCGAAGGCGAGTAGGGGAGCGCTTGGTTGGACCAAGGTTTGCATGTCGGCAAAATGCTCCACTCCAAGCGGAATCGCGAGTCCAAGTGCAATACCAGCCAAGCCACCGCCAACGGAAAGCACCACCGTCTCCACCAAAAACTGCATCACGATATGCCGTTGCTTGGCACCCAATGCGCGACGAATTCCAATCTCCCGGGTGCGTTCGGTGACTGTGGCGAGCATGACGTTCATAATGCCGATGCCACCAACCAGCAAACTAATGCCGGCGATGGAGCCAAGCACAATGTTGAAGATGCGTTTGGTTTCTTCCGCACGTGCCAAGAGTTCCAACGGCACCACTACCTCGTAGTCCTTTTCCTGGTGGTTGCGTGACAACATCTCACGACAAGCCGCCGCCGTACGCTCGACGTTTTCGGCCAAATCAACCTGCACAATGATTTCGTGCAACTGCACTTCTTCAATCTCACGACTTCCAGCGCGCAGTTTTACTTGCATCTCGCCGAACCATCGCGCTCCCGTGGTCATCGGGATGAATACCTCGCCGGTGACTTCTTCACCTGGATTGGGTCGATCATCGCCGATAGGCACGCGAGGGAGCAAAATCCCAATCACTCGAAAGTACTCGGCACCAATTTTTACGTTTTTGCCTAGTGGGGATTCCAGCGGCATCAGGCTGCGTGCTACTTCATATCCCAAAACACAAACGTTGGCCAGGGAGTCCTCATCCCGCTCATTAAGGAAGCGCCCCTCGTAGAGCAGGCGGCCAGTGGTGGTCTGGTAGCCAGCTTCCGTTGCCAAAATCCGTGGGCGAGCAAGGCGGTCCTGGTAGCGCACCTCCTGCTGCAACTGGCGCAGAGCCACGGCACTTCTTACCCATGGAAAAGTGTCGACTACCCTGAGGTAATCATTGTGGGTTAGGCCATAAGTGACTACGCGTGTTTGTTGGTCGCTGTTTGGATTATCCGGTGGCTTCACACTGCGCAGGATGACATTCTGACTTCCCAGCTGCTTGATCTGCTCTTGCGCGGCTTGACTTGCTCCTTCACCAATCGCAAGCATGGCAATCACACTGCTTACTCCGAATAGCACGCCGAGAGAAGTGAGCAGACTGCGCAGCTTATGCAGCAACAAGCTTTTTACGCCCAACTGAATGGACCGCGTTAACGCGTTGCCTTTCATCGACGGTTTTCCTCAATTCCTTCAATCAGACCATCCTTCAAATGAAGGATGCGCTCGGCGTGTTCGCCTACTTCCTTCTCATGGGTGACCAGAAGAATGGTTTTCCCTTCGTTGTGCAACTCATCGAACAACACCAGAATTTCATCTGTGGTCTGTGAGTCGAGATTTCCCGTCGCTTCATCAGCGAGTAACAAGGGTGGATCATTAATCAACGAGCGTGCAATCGCTACGCGCTGTTGTTGGCCGCCGGAAAGTTCGTTAGGGCGGTGGTCGAGGCGATCGGCTAGGCCCAGTCGCTCAGCCAACATATGCGCGCGCTCGTTGGCATCGGGGCGCGGGTGGTCCTGATAGAACACCGGAACCAAAATATTTTCCAGCATGTTTAATTGCGGAATCAGATTGAAGGATTGGAAGATGAAGCCGATTTCGCGGCCGCGCATTTCCGAGAGTTCGTCATCATCTAGGGTGCTGATCTCATGGCCATTGACCACATATTCGCCCGAGGTGGGCCGATCCACCCCGCCAAGAATGTTGAGTAGGGTTGATTTGCCGCTTCCCGAGCTCCCCATGATGGCCCAGTACTCACCGGCTCCGAAAACCACGTTGATCCCTTTTAGAGCATGCACTTGCGTGCTGCCCATGGTGTAGGTGCGACGAATATCGCGCAGTTCCGCGACCGGCTTAACTATTATTGCTGCCATGCTTCTTGCTGTCGCGAGGATTGCTACCTTGACTCGGGTCGGGTTCGGGCGCAAAGCCCAGTGGTGCGGAAAGCTCCACAACTTCGCCTTCGGTTAAACCAGACACGATTCCCACCCACTGCTGACTGGCCCCGCCAACCTCTACGGTTCTCGGTTGGCCCTCGACAAAGCAGATTGATTTTCCGCCGCTGCGGAAAACCGCTTGAACCGGGACGAATAAGGTGTCGGGAATCTCTTTGACTAGAATCTCAACACTACAGGACATCCCAGGACGCATTTCCGGGGTAGCATCTAAAACCGAAATCTGAGTACGGAATAGGCGCTGGTTGGGGTTCGCCCAATAACTGTTACTGTCGGGGAGTAAGGCGACGAATTGCACTTCACCTTGAAAGTCGGTTCCAGGAATAGCGTCTACATGAACTGTGACTGGCATGCCTTCTTTCACTTTCTTGATCACCGATTCATGAAGACTTGCTTGCGCCATCATGCCACCTGATTGTGGAATCGTAATGATGGCCTGGCGTTCGCGTACGGTTGCTCCTTCCTCAATATTGTTACTGGAGCGTCCCCATCCACCTTCTTGCCGGGCATATACCACGTAGCCAGAAACTGGGGCGTAAAGCTTGGACTTACCAATTTGGTCGCGCAGCTTTTGTAGCTTTTCAGTTTCTAGCTCGAGACGGGCGGTGCTTGTCTTTACGGTGGAAGTTAAATCCACCAGGCGCGCATTCGCTTGCAAGTTGACCCGCTCCAGTTCACGCTTTGCTTCGGTAATCGCGGCAGCATAAACAGCTTCCTGCTTTGGGTTGTCATAATCGATGAGCAGCACTTTTGCGCGTTTGGCCTGCTCATATTTGATTTGAACCCTGCTGAATGCCAACTTGTCGGTTTCGAGCTCGGTGCGGGTCAGGAATCCCTCTTCATTTAGCTTCTCGGACCACTCTAAGCGGTCCTTTGCCTGCACCACTTCTTCTTCAGCCAAGACAATGCTTTCTTCGGAAGCCTGCAAGCTTTGCGGCCAATCGCCCTCTAGGTATTTACGTTCATCGTCCTTGGCAAACTGAAGCTTCTGCTCTACCTGTGCGATATCACTAGTGTTCTGACTCTTTTGAATCTCAAGAGCCTGCTCTGCTTTGGTGACCGCAGCTTGTGAGTTTTGCACCGAGATATCACGCGAGACCTCAAGGTCCTTAAAACCAGACGAGTCCAGGGTGACCACCAGGTCGCCTTCTTCAACAAAGGTACCCTCTGCAAGCAAGCTTAATATCTGAACATTGCCTTCGAGCTCATTGATCATCTTGGCGCTGTTGATGGCAGTGAGGTTGCCGCGTTGCACCACCGTGATGCGTAGGGGGCCACGCTTCACGGTTTGTCCGAGGACTTCCGTTTTGCTTTCTTCGACCCACCATCCGCCTTCGCGCATGCCACCCCAAGCGGTGCCAGCCAAGGCCAGAACCACAACGATGGGGAGAATAGGATTCTTACGTTTCTTTGTGGTAGGTGTCATGGAGTGGTCTCCGCTGCTCTTGGGAGTGCATTCGTGTCAAGCAAGATGCCAGTCGCATCAACGTCGAGTAATTCGAGGTCACGGTAAAGGCGTAAGCGTGCCAAGGCGAAATCGATAAGCGCCGAGGTGGCAGCATTTTGTGCCGAGAGCAAATCCTCTTGGGCTTCCAAAACGTCGCGGGTGCTGGAACGTCCGGCTTCTAGCTTTAAAACAGCAGAGCGAACGCGTTTGTCGGCGAGGCTTACCGCCGAAAGCTGAATCTGATAGCGCTTGCTAGTGCTATTGGTCTGGCGGAAGTCGTCGTAGACCCCAGCGAGAATCCGGTCACGACTGTCCTCTAAGGATCGCGTCGCGCGGTCATGGTTGAGTAGACTCAAGCGGTAGGCATTGCGTTCCGGTAGTTGGTCGACTGGGAAATCGAAACCCAAGGCAAAGGACCACGGCAAGGCGTTGGATTGATAGGCAAAGGGTCGGCCTTCTTTGCTATTGCCGCTGATGGAAGTTTGTATATCCAAACCCAAGCGCAAGGCATCGGCTGCTACGCGGGTGCGACGTTCAGCATCGATTTCCTGATCGCGCAGGTTCATCAAATCCAGGCGGTTTTGTAGGGCGAAAGCGCCAAGGCTGCCTTCTTGCAGTTGCAATAGGTCGGCGCCGTCGAGATCTTTGAGTAACTCCAACTCCGTGCGGTCCAGTGCAAGATTGGTTTCTGTCGGCAAACCGAGAAGAATCGCAAACTGGTCTAGTTGCAATCCATAATTTTCTTCCAAAAGCAGCAATCGGCTCTCGGAGCGCAACTCATCTTGTTGTGCTTGGTCAACCTGGATATCGGTCAACTTGCCGGCTTCCGCCAAGCGCTGGTTACGCATGCGCAGCAATTTGAGCGATTCATAGTTGGCTTTCACGTTGGCGATGTTGTCCAGCGTACGCAGCAAGCCGTAGTAGCTCCCAACCACATCAACTGCAAAACTGTGGCGGAAGCGCTCATAGCTGCGTACTGCATAGACCAAATCACGCTCCGCTTGAGTCAGCGGTTCTAAGACGACTTCCCGTGCAGACCCGCGTAACAAGGGGAGGGTGAAGGACAGACTTAAATTTTGGATTGCGTCCCAGCCATCTCCGCGATCAATCGCGCGGAGCAAGGTCGTGCCGATGTTGCCTAAGACTAAGGCGCCGCTGCCAAACAACTTGGATACTCCCAAGTCTGCGTCGACCGATGCCGATGCCGAGTCATTCCCGGTTCCCGAAACCCCAGCGCTGCCAGTCAGTGTGGATTGCCATGAAAAGCGCCAGCGCTCCAAAGTCAGATCCAAGGCGGTGCGGTAGAGGTTTTCGCGCTGATCCTGGTAGTTGCGATTATTCTCTGCAGCAATTTCAAGAGAGCGGAGGATGCTCAATTCAAGCTGGTCTGGCGCGGCTTGCTCTCCCAGTAGCTGCATGCGCAGGGCTTCCGGGCTACGCTCAACGCGAAATCCAGGCTCCATCTCAAACAATTCTGCTCGCCGTTGATCCAAAAGCGCATAAACCTGGTCGTCGGCATCTGCGACGTGCTCTTCAGGCGTGGCGCACCCACCAGCTGCTAGCAGGGCGGTGCAGAGGAACAGTAGCCTGAGAGGGAGGGAACCCATGATGAACCGAACATTCTATCAGCGGTTTATTCCCTAAATAAAAGCAGACGGCCCGCGAAAAACGGGCCGTCAGCAATCATTTTCTGCCAGTAGATTTTGGCCTACTTTTTTCTCGTCCTATTCCCCGGAGGAGTCGGTGGCAGGTTCCGGCTCTTCTTCAGCGGGTTCCGACGGAATGGCGTGAAAGCAAAGCTTTTCGCCGCCTTTATCGAGGTCCATCTCGACCAAGGAGTTTTCTGGCAGTTTCCCGCGCAGAAGCTCTTCAGCGAGTGGGTCTTCGATGTGCCGCTCGATGCAGCGACGTAATGGTCGCGCCCCATATTGCGGGTTGAAACCCTTATCGATGAGGAAATCGCGCGCCTTGTCGCTGAGATGGAGCACCAGCTTTTTCGCGGCCATGCGCTCTTCCACCTTCACCAACTCGATGTTGATGATGCGGTAGAGGTCCTCGCGTTCTAGTGGGTTGAAGGTTACGATTTCATCCAAGCGGTTGAGGAACTCCGGGCGGAATTGCCTCCGTACTTCTTCCATGATGCCTTCATGGATACGCTCGGTTTGCGCTTCCTTAGAGGTCTGGAATCCCAGCCCGCCGCCGTCTTGCACTACCTGCGAACCCACGTTCGAGGTCATGATGATGATGGCGTTGCGGAAGTCAATTTGGCGGCCATAGGAGTCCGTCAAACGACCTTCTTCCATAATCTGCAACAGCATGTTGTAGACATCTGGGTGTGCCTTCTCGATTTCGTCGAAAAGAATCACCGAGTATGGGCGACGGCGTACTTGCTCAGTGAGCTGACCACCTTCGTCATAGCCGACGTATCCCGGTGGCGATCCAACCAAGCGCGAAGCATTGTGCTTCTCCATGTATTCCGACATGTCGATGGTAATCAAGGCCTCTGGGCTGCCGAACATAAACTGTGCGAGCTGTTTGGACAACCAGGTCTTACCGACACCCGATGGGCCGAGGAACATGAAGGAACCGGTTGGACGGTTTGGGTCTTTCAGCCCAGAGCGGCTACGGCGGACGGCACGGGCAATCGCATTGATGGCCTTGTCTTGGTGGATGACGGTTTTTCCAATCTCCTCTTCCATCTGCAAGAGCCGCTCGGCCTCTTCCTTAGCAAGGTTGGTGATCGGAATGCCGGTCATCTTGGACACGGTTTCTGCGATGATCTCACGATCGACTTGCGGACGTTCGGTATCTTCAGATTCCTCGTTTTTCCACTCAGCCAGCACTTCCTCGCGCTTGCGACGTAGCTGATAGGCCTCATCGCGTTTACGTGCTGCAGCTTCAAAATCCTGATTGCCGACCGCCTCTTCCTTTGCTTTTTCGAGCCCGGTGATGCGTTCATCCAGGTCCGAAACATCTGGCGGTGGAGTCATGGTGCGTAAGCGCAAACGAGCTCCGGCCTCATCAATCACGTCGATGGCCTTATCTGGAAGGAAGCGGTTGGTGATGTACTTGATGGAGAAGTCCACGGCGGCAGCCAGGGCCTCCGCGGTGTAATCCACCTTGTGGTGGTCCTCGTAGCGGGAGCTTAGGCCCTTGAGGATGGCGACGGTGTCGTCGCGTGAAGGTGGCTCCACAATGACCGATTGGAAACGACGTTCCAATGCACCATCTTTCTCAATGTGCTTACGGTACTCATCCAGAGTAGTGGCACCAATTACCTGAAGCTCACCGCGTGAAAGCGCGGGTTTCAAGACATTGGCGGCATCGATGGCACCTTCTGCGCCACCTGCACCAACTAGGGTGTGGATTTCGTCGATGAACAGGATCACATTTTTGGAGCGCTTGACCTCGGTCATGACGGCCTTAATGCGTTCCTCAAATTGGCCGCGGTATTTGGTACCTGCAACCATGCCGGCGAGGTCGAGCGACACAATGCGTCGTCCGCGCAGGATTTCTGGGACGATGCCAGAGATAATGGACTGGGCTAGTCCTTCCACGATGGCGGTCTTGCCTACACCAGGCTCACCCAAGAGGACGGGGTTGTTTTTGGTGCGTCGCGAAAGCACTTGCACTACGCGCTCGATTTCGTCGGCACGGCCAATGACCGGATCCAACTCATCGCGACGTGCGGATTCAGTGAGATCACGCCCAAAGGTATCGAGGGCAGGGGTTTTGGATTTGCCATGCGAAACCGGAGCTTCACCAGTAGAGGCCTGGCCCAGTTCCTCGATTTCATCGTCGGACTCTTCTTGGGGAGCGCCACCAAGGAACTCGATGACTTCTTCGCGGACTTCATCTAAACGCACACCAAGTGCACGCAGAACGTGAGCCGCGATGCCTTCCTGTTCGCGCAAAAGAGCGAGCAGAAGGTGTTCGGTGCCGATGTAGTTATGCCCAAGATTGCCAGCTTCTTCCAAAGCCAGTTCGACCACTTTTTTGGCCCGTGGGGTAAATGGAATCTGAACAGATGGTTCCAGAGCAGGGCCAGCCTTGACGATTTTTTCAATCTCGCGGCGGATTTTCTCCAGGTCTACGGCCATGGATTTCAGCACGTTGGCTGCGACTCCCTGGCCCTCCTGAATCAGACCGAGCAGGATGTGCTCAGTACCAATGTACTCGTGGTGGAAACGCTGCGCCTCGCGGCGTGCGAATCCCATGACTTTTCTGGCGCGTTCGGTAAAACGATCAAACATGATTTCTAGCCCCCCCTTGGGACATCTTCCTTATCGGCATCGGCTCGGTGTGGCTTGATAAGCCCCAAATCCCAGCTCATTCCCCTGTAGGCTCTGAGCCCGTTTCCAGCTTCTGGATTTGGTCTCGGAGTCGCGCTGCGGCCTCGTAGTCCTCTGAGAGGACTGCTTGATCCATTTCGGCGCTCAATTGGTCGAGAAGACTGTCCTCTCTCCACTCTACATGCTGGCTGTGGCCATGCAGCCGTTCCAGCATCTCACCCACATAATCCGCAAAAACCTCGTAGTCGTTCGGGCACCCAAGTCGGCTGGTCTGGCGCAAATCGCGCAGGGTCCAACCACAATCGGGGCAGGTGAGATTATCTTGAGAATCGGGTGTGATGGGGGTGGCCGTTCCCGCAGATTCTTGCGGAAGGAAGGCCTTAGAAAGCATGGAAATGATTTTTGGGAAAGTGGCTGCTTTCGGAACAGGTAAGCCCGCTTTCTTGGCGCAAACCGCACAGAAGTCTCGCTCCGACACCTGAGCCTTCCCGCTGTCGTCGTAGACCACATCGAGTTGGTGCAAGGTCGCTTGCAGTTTCTGGCAGGATTGGCAAATCATCGTTTCTCTCTCTAGGTCGTGAGTACGGGCATGTCACGCGATTTCGTGGTCCGCCTTACTCTTGTCTACGGGAACAGAGCTACAAAAAGTGAGGAAGATTCGAGCTCTATCGCGAAAATTCCTGAACTCATCGTAGGAAGAAAAGGTTGGAGAAAAAAGTATTGTTTCGCCAGGAATCCAACTTTTGAGTGCTGCCACCATTGCGGCGCGACAATTGTCAAAGACGAGAGGCTCCAAACCTAAAGAACGACACTCTCTGGCAAGGCGTTTGCCACCTTCTCCATGTAGGTAAAGACGTGCGCAACGGGCCGAAGTTCGGGATAATTGCTGAAGATTTAGCCCTTTGTCTTTGCCGCCAGCGAGAAGGACGACGTTTCCCTCTAAATGTTCCAGTGCCGCAGTGGTCGGTTCCGGATGGGTTGCGACTCCATTATCAATGATGCTGCGACCATGGGTATCGATGAATGTGTGCATGCGATGCGGCAGCCCAGAATAATTGTGAATCTGTTGGCGTAGGTTCGCGTCATCCAATCCGAGAAGGCGCGCGGCATGGAGGGCGGCAAGTACAGACGGCAAGCGATACGGTTCCGTGAAGGGGAGGTCCGCTGTTGTGAGTCCAAAGTCAGCGAGGCATTGAATGTCCAATCGTTCCACCTTGCCGTGCGCATTCTCACTCCAGCGTTGCGCTTCCTCACCATCTGGTGGAAGCAACACGGTGCAAGTTTCATCCTGCGCAATCAACAACCGACGCTTGGCTTTGGCGTAGGCTTCTACCGTGTGATGGCGCTCTAAATGGTCGGAGCCAAAGCTGGTCAGAATGGAAACCTTGGGCCATCCTTCCGGTGCAACTAAGCGTTCGGTTTGGAAACTAGATAGTTCCACCACCAAGCGATCGCCCTTGCCGAGTGGCAACACTTGCTCTAGGAGGCATCCGCCTAAATTTCCGGCCAGCAATGTGGTGCCAGGAAGGGCTTCTAGGAGATGTGCACAGAGAGAGGCGCAGGTTGATTTCCCATGCGTCCCAGTGATGGCGATGGCGGGTAAATCGGCAACCAAAGTTAAGGCAAGATTCACTTCCGTGGTGAGTGCGCAGCCAAGCTCCCGCGCCACTTGCAACCACTTCGATTCATTTGGGACCGCAGGATTGACCACCACGACGTCGGCCGCTTCGAACATCTCTCGGTGATGTCCATCCAGCTGGTATTGGATCGGTAGCCCATCCAGCAATTCGAGGGCTTCCTGTAGGGCTTCGGCTGGGCGTAAATCCGTGACCGTGACTTCGGCTCCAAGTTGCACCAGGGCTCGCGCGCACCCAGCACCGCCACCAAAGGCACCTAAACCCATCACCAGGACCTTACGGCCACTTAATTCGGTGGGTAGGACGACTTCCAAGTGGGTAAAAATGGCGGAGAGAGAGGGATTTGAACCCTCGGAGCTGACAAATCAGCTCAACAGCTTAGCAAGCTGCCGCATTCGGCCACTCTGCCATCTCTCCGCTCAATCGGGGCAAAGTTTAGCCGTGGGGGGCTTGGTTGCCAAGGGTGTATGTGTTTATTCAGTGTCTTCGTGGTTAGCCCCCCGTTTTGTGCTTCGGGCAGGGGCGGAATACACCCCAGACTTCGCAAAAACGGGGGGCTAACCACGTGGATGACTGGTCAATTGATGTCTTTAGGAAGTCCGTCCGCGGCTCCATCTACACGGTTTCGCGTCGTGGAAAAGGAATCGTCCACACCTGATATTCAGAGGACTCCCTCCTAGTTCAAATACGCAACCCTCTACCCGTTGTCATCCGAGCCGGAGTAGAAAAGGAAAAATGGCGGAGAGGGTGGGATTTGAACCCACGGTCCGGTGAAGGACGCTGGTTTTCAAAACCAGTCCATTCGGCCACTCTGGCACCTCTCCGCGCGGAATCAAACGAGGGCTTAGCCGCCCGTCGAAGCTTGATTCCAGACTTTTTCGGTAATGTAAATCGGGGCTGACCCGCGTAAGGATAACGCGATGGCATCGGAAGGGCGACAGTCGATTCCGAAGACCTCGCCGTTACGCTCCACTCGCAGCTCGGCAAAGTAGGTGCCCTGTTCCAGCTCGTGGATGACCGTCTCCTTAATGCGGCCCGCCAGCTTCTCGATGAGAGAGTGAGTGAGCTGGTGGGTCATCGGCCGCGACGGATATTCGCGCTTCAAGCACTGGGTGATTTCCACCGCAGCATTGCGTCCAATCACCATCGTGAGGGAGCGCTTGTTGGGGCCAACACCTTCCTCGCTGAGCTGCATGTACTGCTGCTCATGGCCGTCCACCAGAATCAGGCGGGTAACGCGGGCTTCGGTGCGTTCCACGCCGAATAGGTTATCCTGGCGGCATGGCAGACGTCTACGCAATGGTGGTTCCAACCGAAATTGTTGGCAAGGTGCGCTTCACCTTCATGCCCGACGGTTCTCTAGCGACGATTTCTCTGCGTTCCTGCGCAGTGCTCGGTTCTTCCAATGGCGAGTCAGGGCCACGTCCAAAGCAAGCGCCAAGTGTGGCTGCAGTAGCAAGGTGGCTACGCGATTACATGGCTGGAAACGCAGGTGATTTTCCTGGCGTTTGGGCGAACCCAGGGAAAACTGAATTTGCGCAACGGGTTTACGCCGCTGTTGCCAAGCTGCCCGCTGGTAAAACCATGAGTTATGGCGAGGTCGCAGTTGCCGTGGGATCGCCTGGTGCGAGTCGTGCTGTTGGTACTGCCATGGGCAGGAATCCAATCCCACTGGTGGTGCCATGACACCGTGTTTTGGCGGCCAGCGGTCAGCTGGGCGGATTTACTGGTGGCACGGACTTGAAGATGGCCTTGCTCGCCGCAGAAGAAAGCGAGTTTAGTTTTGCAGAAGCTGGCCAGCGTTGAAAAACACCAGCAGCATTGCGGCTTGATAGACCAAAGTTCGTTGGCGTCGGATGATCTCGGCTTGGCCGCCAGGTAGGAAGCTCAGGATTAGTGCGATTCCAATTCCGACGCTGACGAGGACCATTCTCCCTATTGGTTCGGCAAAATTGCCGAACCA
>JASFYO010000029.1:0-112542 GCA_045047305.1 Planctomycetota bacterium
GATGGCAGCGCTGCGCAACAGTCCGCGCGAGAAATAGGGGAGTCGGCTTTACAAGCTGGCAGCGTTGCCATCCTCACCGTGGCTGGGGGCCAAGCTTCAAGACTTGGCTTCGAAGGGCCCAAAGGGGCCTTTCCTTTAGGTGCCCTGAGCGGTGCCAGCCTATTTCAAATCCTTGCCGGTCAAATCCGTCGCTTGCGAGAGGTTTATCGATGCAAGCTTGCGTGGGTGATTCAAACAGGCCCGGGGAACCACGCAGAAACGAAATCGTTCTTTGAGAAACGGAATCATTTTGGTCTTGGCGCCTCCACCATCCGTTTTGTTTGCCAAGGAACCTTGCCAGCACTCACCCCCAAGGGGCAGTTGCTACTTGCGGCTCCAGATCGGCTATTCCGCAATCCTGATGGGCACGGTGGGGTTTACCGGGCCCTGAAAAATTCAGGCGCCATTGGTTCTTTGCGTGCAGCAGGAGTGAGCACACTCTTTTATTGCCAAATCGACAATCCACTGGCCTGGATTGGTGACCCCGTGTTTCTTGGCTATCATCTTCAACAGGGCGCCAGAATGTCGGCTAAAGTTGTAGAGAAAACCGAACCTGCGGAAAAAGTGGGCTTAGTCGTGGCCGATGGTGAACGAAATACCTGTGTAGAATATTCTGATCTACCTGATGAAATTCAAGCTGAACGCGCTGCCGATGGCGGACTCAAGTTTCGTGCAGGCAACATTGCCATCCATATTTTTGAACTTGATTTTATGGAAGAAATGGCAGAGGCAAACTTGCCATTGCACCTCGCGCGTAAAGAAATTCGTTGCCTTTCCGCAGATGGCGTCACCTCTGAATTACGCGAAGGTGTCAAATTCGAAACCTTTGTTTTCGATGCTCTCCCATTAGCTCGCAAATCCGTAATTCAACTCGCGCTGCGTGAAGAAGAATTTGCCCCGGTTAAAAATAGATCCGGCGTAGATTCGATTCAAACTTCTAAACAAGCCTTAAGTGCACGTTCAAAAAGCTGGATCCAAACTGCCTTGATTCCGGGAGGCTCTGCCAAAGCAAATGATTTCCTCGAATTGGAAAGTGGACTGTGCTTAGGTCCAGAAGACCTTACAACAAGACGAAAACATCTTGTCTGGTCCTGCAAGCAACAACTTCTGCGCTTTAAACCAAATTAACCGCGAAGAACCTACGCTTGACGGTTGACCTGAAGGCCAAGCCTTGAGAACATATCCGCCTTCGTTGCCGAAGTGGCGGAATTGGCAGACGCGATGGATTCAAAATCCATTTCTCGCAAGGGAGTGGGGGTTCAAGTCCCCCCTTCGGCACCATTTAAACAGGCTTGAATTGCCTCCCCTTAAACGGGTATGTTTCTAGTGTGACCCCTACCAGGCCTATGTCCCAGTCATTCGATCCACTGTTAAGCGATCTAGTTGACCGCTGCTTTAGCATTACCCTGCACCGTCTCCGAGGAGTTCGGGGCCTCATTAGTGGCTGGATTGAAATTGGTATTCCGCAAGGAGAACAACACCGATTACGAGAACGCATGGAAGAGGACCTTGCATTGCTTGCGCGTCTGGATTGGCTACGCGCTGTCCTCCATCATTCTCCTCCTATCCAACGTTGCTATGGGGGAGAGGCACCTGCCGTCCTCCTGGCAACCGCCCTAGGCGTAGGGACTCCAGAAGAAGCAGGTGACCGACTCCCCGATATTGCATCACCCGAGGCGGCAGTAGCCTTAGCACTCTGGCTGCAGGGCACTACGGTTGCCTATGATTCAGCTTCCATCCGTCTGGAATGGTTTGGAGATCAACTTGAGGTGCGTCTAGCAGTCACTCAAGACCAAGATTGGGGATTGTGGAAAAACACATATGGCCACCTCCTGGTAGAAATGGAAGCACATCGCTTACGCTTCCGCCCAAGTTGCTTTGCACGCTGGAAAGACCAAAGCTTTCAAGCTTAAACCCCAAGCCCGGTATCGACCAATGCCAACCAATCACGTAAAATGCGGGGTTGAAGGCCATGTCTGTAGAGCACGAACAAGAAGACTTCCTAGCCCTGTTTCATGAACTTGAAGCACGCTGCAAAGCAGACCCAATCCTAGAACAGGAATGGGGGAAAGCACAATCCAATTTTCTCGGCAGTCAAGGTTTGAACACTCATGCCATGCACCGCTTTCGGGAGTGGTTTTTATTAGAAAAAGTGTCCCCCAAATTGGGGGCCCCTCCAGCAGTAATTTGGGCACCCGAAAGCCCAGAAGTCAATTCCATATGGCACCGTTTACTAGACTCCTTCTATGGGATTTTCCAAGGCATCGGTAGCGACGATGAAGGCTATCCCTTATTGGAAGACTTATGGAGTGGGCGTCAAATTCGTTTGATTAGAAAACAAATGAATATGGATGAAGCTGGGGTCCTGGTGGGGCGGGTAGCTGTGGGCGGAGAGGACCACCACGTCCCCTTTACCGGAGCCGCTTTCCTTATTGCCCCGGGGCTGGCAGATGCGCTCGCCAAAGACCTATCCAGCATTCGGGCGAAACAACCGAGATCCAGACTTTCACAAGAACAATGTGAAAATTTATTATTACCCTATCGCTTACTTGAAGAAGCAGAACCAGTAGCCTCGAAGGATTACCAAGAGCAACTTTCTGTTTTGCTTGAAGGGCAAAGCAAATGGACGATGAGCCAAGTATTGCACCTGATTCAGACTCAAGGGGCGCAAGAAACCTTGAACCAAATTGCCTTTGATTCCGAATTGGATTTAGAGGGGTTACGGCATTGCCTTCACGGATTAACATCTACCCCAACGGCAACAACGAAACCGAAGCGCAACCTAGGTGATGACGAATTGGATCAGGCCGCCGTCCAAAATGCATTGTTAGCTTTTGAAAAAGACCAACACGCGGGGAAAGATGTGGAAGAATCCTTTGCGCTGCTGGAACAGCAATTGGGCCTGAAACCAGGGACTAGTGACCCATACGACGAAATCAAACATGCTGAGCAGGCCACAAATGAAACCGTTGGACCTGCAGAAGCGCCAGGAAGCGCTATGTGGATGGCCACCTTTTTGTGGGAACAGGAACAACTAGGGAATCATCCTAGCCGAGAAACCCTGGAACAGATAAGCGGATTCTTGGAGTTCTTACGCAATATTTTTGGCCGCAACTTGGAGGCTGATGAAATCCATCAACATCAAATATTGGCCTTCTTTTGTCAGGCAGAATCGAGCAAAATCTTAGACACCCAACTCAAGCAACTTGAGGGTTTCTTGCTGTGGCTTGCCCAAGAACAAGGTGCCGAAATCCAGCTAAATAAGGAATCGAAAAGCCTGATCCAACGGGTGGTTCGCGTCAACCAAGGATGGGCTTCGAGCCCATCTGAGATTGGAAGCATGGCGTTGGTGCAAAAATCAAAGCCTCTCTTAGTCAGTGCTGACGACGCAGACCAGGCTGAAGTGCTTGGGTGGCCGAGCGATTTGGATTTCCAACCCCAAGTTGGAGACGCATTACGCGGGCAATGGCGGCAGGGCAAATTTCATGTTGCTGCTTGGTTTCCAAAAGCCTTGATGCCAAATACAGCAATCACCTCGTCGGATTAACCGACTAGCGGGGGTTAAGGAGCCTCATTCGTGGTGTACTTGTCGCCCTGCATAACGTCCGATAATATATATTATGTTGCGAAAGACTCAGGGCGGGGCGCGTGGAATGCTTGGTTTCCCTCGTATTTACCCCATTTGTGGAAAGTTCTGTGGATAACCCTGTGGATAACCTTGGGATAAACGATCCCTGATCACCCGGAAGGAATTAGGAAATACGCCCCGCGAAGATCACCTTCGCATCCCCGTTGCACCCATACTCCACCAGACTCACTGACCCAGTGTCAATTCGCAGCTCATTCCATGCGGGTAAATCCAAACCCATTGCATCGGCCAATATCGCCCGCGTGGGAAACATGTGAGATATCAAAGCGACCTCGGCATCCGAATCCTGCTCTCTAAGAATCGTGTCGCGAGCCATCAAGACCCGATCCCTCAGATCACCTAAGGATTCACCGCCATGGGCGCGCCAATCCCAGGGATCCTGGCGATGAAATTGAAGGTCACCCGGAAACTGAACGTCGACCTCATTTGCGGTCAAGCCAATCCATCGGCCCCGTGAAATCTCCTTTAATCCATCCAGTGTCCGCACCTGCATGCCTGGCCGGCTGGCCACGACACATTGAGCTCCATATTGAGCACGCCCCAAAGGACTTGCGTAGACCGCTGCGAATGTAATAGGTTCAACCTGAAACGCGGCTTTTTGGGCTTCCAAACGTCCCTGAGTACTTAACGCTACCTCAGTTCCTCCATAAAAGGAACCGGGTTTTGCCACACTCACCGCCCCATGACGAATCAAAAACAGACGCATTGCTCTTTAATATAGTTGGAACCCAGAAAAATTCAACTAAAAGTGTTCCCGGAAAGGAACCATAAGGCTTTTTCAAGGCGGTTTAAGGTTGGTACAATCTTTGCATTAGTGGCATTGCCTCTGAACCCGAGGAAATTAAACATGAAACGCTGGTACCTGATTTTCGCTCTCGCGGCTGGATTCCTTTTCAGCTCCGCGGACCTTTCCGCACACGGTGGCACCTATAAAGGCCCCGGGGATACTGTACCCCCTGGTGGCGGTGGTGCCTCGCCTCCTGCCGCTCCTAGTTCCCCGAGTTCGCCTAGCTCCCCGAGTTCGCCAAGCTCTCCGAGCTCGCCATCCACTCCAGCGACTCCAGCCACCCCAGGCTCCCCTGGTGGGCCAGCGACTCCCGGTGCAGGCCCAACCACCGGTGGCGGTGGCTCGGCAGGCCCTGATCTCAGTACTTGGGTTTTCTGGTGGGAGTTCAATAAAGATCGTTTCCTTAACCTCAAGGCAAAGGTCCACGGCGCCGCCACGGTTACCGACGGCGCTGGCCCTCTCGCTGGCCTTGGTGCTGGTGCACAAGTAGCAAATACTTTGGCCCCCACCACGCCGCAGATTCAAAACATCATTGTTCCTGCCCTTTTCGATCTCATCGAGAAAGAAGATGACCGCGATATTGCAACCGCGACCATGATTTCGTTGGCCAAGATTGGCTTCCGCGCAGAAGATGCACGTAAGGTGTTTGAAAAACACCTCGATTCTCCTGTCCAAGAAGTTTCTGAAACCGCTGCGTTGGCTTACGGCATCATGAAGGACGAAGGTGCAATCCCCGCCCTTGAGTTGCTTTTACGCGACACCAAGGAAGGGCAAGACATGATTGGCGGCAAAGAGGTTAATCTTCGTACTCGCACCTTCTCTGCTTATGGCCTAGCCATGATTGCGCGCGAATCGACCAGCGAAGAAGTGAAGCAAAACGTTGCCGATACTTTATTCGATGTACTCGTCACCGATGACTCCTCCATCAAGGACATCCGTGTAGCCTGCGTGATTGGGCTTGGCGTACTTGAGCTTCCTGAGCCTACTGAAATGGTGCGTAAACTAAGCGCGATTCTCGATGAGCGGAAAATGGATCAACTGGTTCTTGCTCACATCCCAAACGCTATGGCAAAAATGCTTCGCAGCCTACCTGCTGGCGATGCAACCCGCGATGCAACGATTGATCAGCTCATCAAGATTCTCAAAAACAAGCCAAAGCGCAAAACCTTAGTGCGCCAATCGGCCATTCAAGCGGTAGGCATGCTCGCGGTTGCCGGCGACCCACGCAACGAGGATATTTTCGACATTCTTGTGCATCAGCAGAAGAAAGGTAGGGATCAGCAGATTAAGCATTACACTGCAATCTCCATGGCCTACTTAGGTGTTGCCGACAAAGGCAAAACTCGGGACGATGTCACCAAGTACTTGATTGACCACATGAAGAAATCAAGTACGCCATATGAGCCTTGGTGTGGTTTAGCGCTAGGCGTTATGGCCTTTATGCTAAATGAAAATGGCGAAGCCATCAGCCCACTGGTCATGGATGCAACTTTGACCAAGTTCAAGAAGACTCGTTCACCTGACCCCAAAGGCGCTTACGCAATCGCTCTTGGACTGATGAAGAACGAAGCTGCTAAGACTGACTTACGCGTCGCACTTGAGGATTTCCGTGAATCTCAATTCCGTGGCTACACGGCCATCGCTTTGGGCCTTCTGAATGCACGGGAATACATGGGTTATGTTGGTGAAGTCGTGGATGAATCCAAGCGTGACCCTGACTTGCTCAAGCAGGCCAGTATTGGACTGGGGCTTATGAAAGACAGAAACGCAGTCGGTAAACTTCTCGCGTACCTCACTCCCGAGGATGGTAAGAAGCCACGCTTGGCGGTACTTTCTGCAGTTGCAACCGCCTTGGGTTTCATTGGCGACAAGAGTTCGGTTCAACCTCTCGTTGACACCATGGCCAACGAACGCTTGACTGCTCTTGGCCGAGCCTTTGCTTCAGTCTCTCTCGGTATGGTTGCAGACCAAGGCATTTTCCCTTGGAACTCCATCTTCGGCGAAGATTTGAACTACCGAGCTTCGGTATCGACCCTCATCGACCAACAGACTGGAACCGGCATCCTGGATATTCTGTAGACCAGGTTGGAACCCTGTTTGCAGGGCACCAAGGAGGGGGCGCAAACGCGCCCCCTCCTTTTTTATGTTTTATGCATTTGGGCTCGACTAGTTTCCGTCGTCAAACTGAAACTCAGCCAAGATTTCGTTGAATTCAATCACAACCATTTGCCCATTCTCATCCTTGGCAATGATTTGGTTGGCGTCATCCTCAACCTTTTTAATCCGGCAGGGACCGCGACGGGGAGAAATAATAGCGTCACCTGGATTGAGCCAGAGCAAGTCGGCTTGCTGGATTTCTAAACCATGATCATTCAAATCAGCGGGGTGAATCTCCCCCACTAAGCCAAACAGGTCGCCGGGATCTTGTTCCCAGCGCCTACCCTCGGTCGCTAACACGCGCTGCCCAGGCATCACCACGTCGACCTCGGGCGTTGGCTCGGGCGTTGGCTCGGGCGTTGGCTCGGGCGTTGGCTCGGGCGTTGGCGCGGGCGTTGGCGCGGGCGTTGGCGCGCCAATCTCGACCTCCTGCAAAAGACTCTTTCCTTCAAGCAGGCGCATTAAGCTGTCGCCATATTCCCGCAGCGAATGTTCCTGAGAAAGATCCACTTGAAGCTCCAAGCGGCCCCTTCCAGGCTTACCTATTTCACGCAAAAACGCGCGCTCAGGCTGCGGCAACCCATCCCACCAAATTTCCTTTAGGAATCCTATGCCAAGTTGTTGCCCGTGTTCCCACTGCAATATGGCCGGGGAACCCCCCTCAGAGAGCATTTGTTGCAGCAAACTGTGCAAGCCTCCCGCAGGTATTTCGCGGGACCATTCTCCTCCACCCATGCGATACAAAAGAACCAAATCAGACTTTTGTTTGCGGCGCAGGAATGCGCTCATGGTAGAAGACGGTCTAGGCTTGCAGCTAGTAACAAGACCAACCCGGCTGCAAGCAAAGGGAGCCAACGAGTGGAAGCGCTACGGTCATGCACGAATTGCCGGCGAGTTTCTGCATCGCCCAAAAAAGTTTTTACCGACGCCACAAAATCCGTCTCCACTTGAGGCCGATTGTCGTAGCGACTCAACCAAAGAACCGCGCGATCATGCCCAGCCCGGAAATTGGACGGGTTCCAACAATCTGCTTGCATCGCAAAACGAAGGGCATCTGGATTCTGCTCAGTTAGATTGTCGATTTCCTCGCGCAACTCCCCTTCGGCACCAGCACGAAGATAGAAAAAGGACCGTTTCAAAGTTGAGGACTCCGTAGCTCGCAAGGCCCTTGATTGGGTAAGCCACTGTTGATGGGCTTCGAGGAATCCCTTGGCATCATGCGCAGCCGCAATGTTTTGTGCTTGAACACCCGCTCCAAAAAAGAACCAGGCTACGCTAGATAAAAGGAGCAAACGAAACATTAGGGAGCTTCCCTCCACCATTCCAAAGTTTGTTGAATCTGCAGTGGATTGAGGTCGTCTGAAAAAGGTTCCACGCCTTGCTTAAGCACTCCCCCGTTACGCGTTTGCCCAGGAAGGCAGGCTGCGCCGAGTTCCAAAGGCAATCCCTCTGGTAACAACTGGACCAACTCCTCTAAGCTTGGAAATGGCATTTCTCGTCGTGCAAAAACCACCCAATTACGGCTTTTCGGAACTCGGTGCATGCGAATGTTGTCGCCAAAACTAAGCTCCAATCCTTTGCGGATACGGTCAACAAAACCGATCTCGGCATCAATACTTGCAGTAGTACCAAGATTCAATGCCAACACCCCTCCGGGGCGCAAATGGCTGTATACCTCTGCAAAAAATTCTTGTGTTGCGAGGTGCAATGGGATTTCAAACTGACGCGCGTAAGCATCGAGCAATACCAAATCTAAATTTTGCTTCGCGACACGCAAAAGACTGCGTGCATCTGCCCCGGCCACCACGCGCACTTGCACCGCAGTGTTTTCACGCATTGGCATCCATTCTTGACCAAGCTTTACCACGGCAGGATCTAGTTCAACTCCTACCGCGTCTAAGCGATTCGGTGAAGCACCAAAGAGTAAAGGCTCCATCGCACTTCCGGCGCCGAAACCGAGGACCCACGTCTTGATGGAAGAAGATGCCTCACGCTCTAATCCCGCATGAGCATAAATCGGTGCCAAGGCAAAAAGATCATAGTAACCACCAGGCCAAGTTTGGCCTTCACGCCATATAGATTGAAAGGAATCCAATCCTTCGTTCATCTGAAGCCAACGCTCCCCGCCAGGGAACTCGATGACCCGCAGGTGTTGATAGGAACTATTCGCAACAGCCTTGACCACAGCCCCAGTGGGAAGATTGGCGCCAGCTGCCGGGTCAGGAATCAAGAGCAAGGCCAAAGGCAAAGCCGCTGCCACGCTTAACCCTTTCCGATTCCATAGCAAGGCTCCAGCTAACAACAGAGCCACACAAGTTAGAACTAGAGTGAGTCGCACGCCTAATACAGGAATAGCGTAGAAGGTGGAGAAAAAGACGCCAAGTAAAGACCCCAAGGTCCCGGCTGCCGAAACGTCGCCCGCTGCCTTTCCGGCTGAACATTCCGCAGAACGAATTTGAACCAACAAAGGGCTCAGCATGGACAGCAGTAGTACCGGAGGCACAAAGAACAGCATGGCTGCGGTAAATGCACCGCGAGAGAATATTGCGGCAGCTTCATCCAAAGTCAATCCATCCGGCAAAAGGGTTTGCGCAAATGGCTCCAACAAAAAGATGCCAGAACTCAATAGGACTCCGCCAATAAATAGGCAAATCGCAGCAGCTCGCATAGGGGCACGACTACGAGTGGCGAGACGTCCGCCAAGCCAGCCGCCTAACGCAATGGCGGCCAGCACCAAACCAATTTGCTGGCTCCACACTAAGGCAGAAGTCCCAAACCACGGCGCCAAAAGGTGCACGCCAAGAATCTCCACGGCAAGGACAGCAAACCCAGCCAACCCTGCTGCAAGCAATGTCATGATGCTTCCCTCTTAACCGTCGGTGGGTTCCTTCGCTTCGGAAGGCAAATCCAACTGACGCAGTTGTGCCGGATAAACAGAGCCATCCAAGCTGTTGACGTAGTTCCCCAACAAGGTTCCGAGGGAACGCGAAGACTGGAAGGTGTAGGTTTGCCCATTGCGCAAAACGGTAATCGGTTTATCGAGGTCAACTAGGATGTCGTTCAACATCAGGCGCACTTGATAAACATACTCGCCATCAATGGTGATGGTATTCGTACCACGGTCAACAGAAACCTTCAAACGCGAGGCCTTGCCCTCTGGGACGGCGTCGCCAGTATCAAACTTGAGCGCTTGCACCCAATAGAAAACACCTTGCCATGGCTCCACCAGTTCCACCTCAAAAGAAGTTGGATACTTATCGGGAGACTCAAGGCCTAATGCCCAATTGGCAGCAGATTCGACCGAATCCTTGCTTTCCACGACAACTAGACTGTAATTCGCCTTGCCCGGCACATCCCCGGCGTCCGCTCCAATCAACGCCACTCCAGCAAAATAGTGTGGGATCACAGCGGCGTAGGCGGACGCAAAGGAAACCCCTTGCTCGCCTTTGCCGATTAGAAATAACCGGCTACGGTCAACCCGGTAGGCGACCGTTCCACGCCCGATAGGGCCGATAATGAGATTGCGGCCCTCGGCCTCCATCAACACCGACTTATCTAATCCGCCAATCAACGGGGCCAAAATAATAAAGGCTTCCTTGGTTTCATCTGACAAGCCGTCGATGGTTGCTTGTGGGTCCGAATCCAAAAGCAAGATGGCCGGATAGTTCACCTTATCCGGTTTATAACTAGCGGGTAACCATACCAAAAACTTTCCGTAAGCACCCAAGTCTTGCTCAATCGTCTTTCCCTTTTTAATGTTCTTTCCAGACTTATCGAAACCTCGACCAGTCTGCATCACGATTTCCCAATCGCGCACCAAGGAAAGAGCAGATCGCCCCTTCAACTTCTTGTCCATCTTCTGGATGATGCCTTCAAGCTTCATCATTTCTTCAGCAGCTTTACCAGGATCACCTTCAATCTTTGCATCGACCCATTCACCAAAAGGCTTGCCGAGTTTTTTGAGATCACTGGATTTCATTTCCGGCTCGCTCTGCGCAAAAAGAGGCAGAGCAAATATAATAAGGGCGAGAAGAGTGAGGATTCGCTTCATGTGGTGACTAGCTTAAAGGCGCGAGTTTCGGGAGGCGAGTACGGCTTGAGCCAGTTCGCGAGAAGTGGAAACGGAGGAAACCGACTGAGGCGGGTCCATGGAAAGCCAATCAAGGTTCCCGCGATAACGAGAATCTCCAGAATAAGCTAGAAGCCCCGTTTTCAGCGCTTCTTCAGTAGCGGCTAAACGGCCTTCTCCCCATAGGGATAATGCCCGTTCCAAATCCGCGTTGACCCCTTCTGATAACGTTTTCGCGGGGAGTGGTAACCCCTGACGTCGGCAGTAAAGAATGAAATTTGCTTGGGCAGCATCGGTGCCCTCGGCAGCCATGTAAGCCCATCCCTGGCGAACGATGCGCACAGGCCCATGCTCGATCCGCGTGAGCGACTGAAACAAGGTTTTTAGCCACAGGAGGTCCTCAGGGTGCGGGTCGCTGAGCAGCTCTGCAGCTCGGGCTACGTGACGCTCAGGGACAGGCCCCTGATGCGCAGAAGGATTGGGAGCCAGCGAGCTCCACAGCCACAAGATTAATCCAACCAAGCCACGCCCTCGACGTCGGCACTGATTTCGCCCATGGCAAAGGCAGGTTGTCCCTGTGCTTCAAGCGCACTAAGAAATTCTTGCTCGAAGGATGGATCCACGACCAAAATCATGCCGACGCCCATGTTGAAGGCCTTCCAGCTTTCATCGCGTTCGACATTTCCAGCCGCGCACAGTTGCTGGAAGACGTTTTGCTCCGGCACCGCAAGGCGCGAAACCTTGGCACCAAGCCCATTCAGCACGCGCGGCAAGTTACCGGGAACGCCACCACCGGTGATATGCGCCATCGCGTGCAGCGCCTTGTTGCGCAGGAATGGACGCAGGGTCTCGAGGTAACAAAGATGTGGGTCGAGGAGGACGTCGGCAGCGCTGCGGGTGTCTCCTGGAAAGATATCGGTGTAAGTAATCCCCATACGCTCTTCGACGATGCGCCGGGCGAGGGAATAACCGTTGGTATGTAAGCCTACAGAAGGCAAGCCAATCAGGCGGTCTCCATGCTTGACGCTACTGCCGTCAATCAAGTAATCACGCTCGACCACACCGACCACTGTACCGACAAGATCGAACTCATTGTCCGGATAAACGCCAGGCATTTCTGCGGTCTCGCCGCCCAACAGGGCCATGCCGTGGTCAGCACAAGCGTTCGCCACCCCGGTAATCGCCGATGCGACCATCTCGGGGTTAAGCTTGCCAACCCCGACATAATCGAGGAAGAACAACGGTTCTGCGCCCTGAACCAGGATGTCGTTGATGCAATGTTGCACCAAGCAGCGCCCGACAGTGTCAAAACGCTGAATCGCTGATGCAATCCGAATTTTGGTGCCTACACCATCATTCGACGCCACCAGGACTGGTTTATCAGCAAGTCCATCGGCACGAAATAGGCCTCCAAAACTGCCGACATCGGCGAGCACGCGCTCACCATGACTGCGGCGGATGGCCTGCTTGGATGCATCAAGAGCAGCTTCCGCCGCGGCGATATCCACGCCTGCGTCACGGTAGCTGAGGGAATTCGAGGAGGTCTGCTCGCTCATCGCCACCGATTCTACCTCGTCGCGCGTATCATTCCTGCAACGATGTCTTCCCCCCGCCGCCTTGTCATCCTGGGAGCCACTGGGACTGTTGGAATTCAGGCCCTAAGCATCCTGGAAGAGTCCTCCTCACCGCTGGAGGTGGTGGCTTTATCCTGCCATCAGCAAGCCGAGAAGCTGGCAAATCTGGGTCCTGCCGACGCCCTCCGCTTCCACACCATCCAGCCCGAGCAAAACGCTGCTCTGCTCGCCTTTCTCGAAGAAGGCAATTACGACGTCTGCCTCCACGCAATTGTAGGTGCTGCCGGCCTCCCCTTCTCCGAAGCCGTGCTCAAGGCCGGCCGCCGCTTAGCTCTGGCAAATAAGGAATCTCTGGTGATGGCTGGCGATTTACTGATGCCTCTTGCGCGTAAAACTGGGGCGGAGATTGTGCCGGTAGATTCCGAACATTCCGCCATCCATCAGTGCTTAGTCGGTGCCCAAAACGCCGATGTGCGGCACCTTTGGCTCACCGCTTCTGGCGGCGCATTACGCGATTTACCGATATCTGAGTTGGAGAAAGTGACGCCGAACCAGGCTTTAGCGCACCCCAACTGGGATATGGGGCCGCGCATTACGGTGGACTCCGCAACCATGATGAATAAGGCTTTCGAAATCATCGAGGCTTGCTTCTTATTCGACATCGCTGCAGCAGAGGTCAAAGTGTTGCTGCATCGGCAATCGGTAGTTCATTCCATGGTGGAATTTGTCGACGGCTCCATGCTCGCGCAACTCGGCCCCCCCGACATGAGTCTTCCCATCCATTATGCGATTCATTTCCCAGAGCGCCGAGCCTCCCCACTGCAGGGATTTGATGCCAAGCTTTTCTCCAACCTCACTTTTGAAGAACCCAACGTCGCGCGCTATCCAGCTTTGGATTTGGGCTGGCGTGCGGCTTCCATGGGCGGCAATGCGGGCGCAGTGCTAAACGCCGCAGATGAAGTCGCGGTGGAAGCTTTTCTCGCTGGGGAAATCCCCTATCTGCGCATTGCAGAACTGTGCCAAACCGCGCTGGAACAGCTCGGAGGCGACCCGATTCCAAACCTCACCGCGGTTTATGCCGCTGACCAACGCGCACGCGATTTCGTTGCCGACCTTTTGACTACGCCTAACTGCTCATGATGGCCACTCTACTCACGGTCCTTGGAATTGGACTCTTACTGCTAATTCACGAAGCAGGACACTTCTTTGCTGCTCGCGCTGTCGGCATCAAGGTACATGTATTTTCCTTAGGTTTTGGACCACGCATATTTGGTTGGACGCGTCATGGATGCGAGTTCCGTTTGGCATGGATTCCTCTTGGTGGGTACGTGCGCGTTGCTGGAGAAGACCCCAATGCCACTCCAGTACCTGGCGATTTGTTTTATGCCAGCGCACCGCAACGCCTGCTGTTTTACGCGGGAGGCATCATCATCAACTTTCTATTTGCGTTTTTGCTGATCCCAATTTTGTTCATGCTTGGTGTTCCATTTGAGGCACCGATCATTGGCTCGGTCAATCCTGGTGAATCTGCGTGGATTGCCGGAATGCAAGACGGTGATCGGGTTTTAGAAGTAGATGGACGTACCGTTTATGGATTCCGCCATGTGCACTCTGCGGTGGCGCTTGCTACTCAAGGAGAGAGTCTTGAAATGGTGGTGGTTGGTTCCGATGGCAACACTCGGCATTTACAGCTAACTCCCAAATACGATACAGAAAAAGGGTTTCAGGGCATTGGCGTGAACCCGCTCATGGAGTTACGTTTCCCACGTGGAAGCGATTTAGCCAAATCATCGGGCGATGCCACTTTGCAGACAGTGAACGGTGTCGATACCACGAACGGGGCTCTGCTTGCCGCAGTCCTGGAAGATGCTCGCCTGAGTGGAACAGATTTACAGGTCACTTATTTCAATGCGGCTGGCGAAGTAAACTCCGCCTCGGTCGCCGCAACCGCCGTCACCCCAAAAAATGCGCCCAATCAAATTGGGATTTCGCCTTTACTGCGCAAAGTCGAAATAGCGACTGGACCGCTGGATAATGTGTTCACCGAAGGCATTGAATTATTGGCGGTCAATGGACACGAAATCCGTGGGCGTAACGATGTCTTGCTGGCGGTCCACCAAGCTGGCGACTTGCACTCCTTCCGCTACCGGGAAGATGGTGCAAACGCTCCCCCCGTCGATCGAGTGCTCAAGACTCCCATAAGAATCAGCGCAAGGGAGGTTGCCAGCCATCTTCACTTGATTTCCACCGCGGAAGTCCGCTACAGCATTCACCCTGACAGTGCCGCCGCGCTTGCAGGCTTAGAAGATGGGTGCAAAATCTTGCGCGTGAATGATCAGCCGGTGCCTAGCTTCGAAGAACTGCGTAGCTTGGTTTTAGGATTCAGTTCTAGCGCCAAAACTCCACCAACCCTTTCCCTCGACGTCATTTCCCCAGGTGCTAGCGCCTCGCACAAGGTCGACGTCACCTTGGCTCCTATCCCTGGTGTTGCATATGACTTGGAAATGCAAATCGTTATGGAAAAGGTGAGCACCAAAAGCCCCTTACGCGCCATTTCCTTAGGTTTCGCCGAAGCCAAAAACATGATCGGTGAAGTGTTCACAACCTTGCAACGCATGGTGTCGGGCTCCATCGATTCTAAAAACCTAGGTGGCATCATTAGCATTGGTACAGCGACGCATAGTTTTGCAAGCCAGGGCCTCATCCCTCTGTTCTTCTTCTTATGCATGATTTCGGTCAACTTAGGAGTGCTAAACCTGTTACCGATTCCGGCACTCGATGGCGGGCACATTCTTTTTGCCCTTTATGAAATCATCGCGCGACGCCCAGTCAGCATGGTGGTACAGAACGCATTCCAAGTGGTCGGCGTCTTTGCCGTTTTGTTCCTCTTAGTTTTCGTCACCGTCCTTGACATTCAACGCCTATTCAACTGAGATGCAAGCTTGGCTCCAACTAGCTCGAATTGCTCTCTTCCCCACCATTTTGTGGGATTTCTACGCTGGACTTATTCTCGTTAGCGGGATTTGGGAGCGCACCACCGCGCTCGCTGCAGGCACTCTATTGCTGCTCTACCACGGTGGCATGATGCTGAACGATTTGCGTGATCGCGCGGAGGATACCGAGGCCAATCGACGTCGCCCTTTAGTCGATGGCCGCATTTCTGTGAGCGCAGCCGTCATCATGGTGATGCTGTTCTTTGTCGGTGCGGTGCTACTTGCCGAAGCCGCCGGCCCTCATCTTCGTTGGCCAACGCTGATTCTCTTAACCATCATTCTGGCGTATGACCTGTCAAGTTCCGGGTTACGCCAGCACCTCGGACCCGCCCTTCTTGCTGCGGCACGTGGCCTCAGTTTAAGTTTTGCAGCCTATGCCAGTTTCGGCTTTGATGCTGGACTCACCGCACTTGGTTATGGCCCCGTGGGCGCTTATGCCCTTTTCTTTCTCTTCGTATCACGTTTAGCGCAAAAAGAAGAACATGGTGTTCAAGGAGTGAATGGACTTTCCTTCCTTTTTATGGCTAGTTTGGCACCTGCCGTCCTTTACTACGACGGTCATGTTTCGATCTTCTTCCTACCGGCATGGATTCTTGTCGCAGGTTATCTGTTACGTCCAGCCTTTCAGGCTCGCTATGAATATTGGGGTCCCCAAAAGGTCCAAAGTATGGTCCGCCACAGCTTAGGCGCGGCACCGTTGATTCCAGGGCTGGTCCTGCTCGCCAGCGGCGAGACTAGCTTGATGCTGCAATCGCTGATTGCGATTCCGGTCTGCCTCTTGGTTCGGTTTATGGCGCGATCCTGGGCACCGGAATAAACCAACCCTAATAGTACTCGGTAAGAATCCCGTTGATGAACTGACGGATTTCTACCCGCGATTCCTCTGCCGCGATATCAACCAACATTTGATATCCATCTTGCTTAAAGATCATCGGAATCTTTTCCAAGGTTGCGCGACGCACCCGATCATCGATATCGGGCGCGGACGCTAACTCCAAAATCAAAGTTCTTGCGGCTGGTTCGTCCGGATAACGACCGACACCCGGGACCACCCTTTTTGCATTGGCCAAGCTTGGGCTTTGATTCCAGATTTGCTCGAACATGGAAATGGTTTCAGGCCCAAAGTTAGCCAGCACCGTAGCTGAGACACTGCGCACTTCTGGATCTTCTTGTTCGTCCAAAACGCGCTGCAAAAGAAACTCTGCCGCTTCCATGCTGTGGGTTCTAGTCAAAGCCTTAAGCAAGCTGGAACGATGCGACCCTTGCGCGAACGGCCAACGCGCAATCAATATCCCCGCAGTCCGTTCATCGGCAACCCCATCCTTTCCCAGAAGCTGTAGGGCTGCTACCGACCCCTTACCGGTAGGGAACTCTCTTGCAAGCCGTAGAAAAGGATCTAGGCGATTACTGAAACCGCGTTCCAGTAACCCTAATAGCGCATTAAACCGGACATCTTCATCGACAGCAGATTCAGCATAGGTATCGAGAACATTCAAACCAATGCCGGCCTCTGCCGCATCGGAACGGCGCAATAATGCAACCAAAGCTAACTCAGTTTCAATCACTTGACTGTTTTGCACCGACAAAACAGATTCCCAATCCCCGAGTTCGCCCAATAATTGTAGAGCTAATGCACGTGTACCGGCGGAAGGGTAAAGCTCTGGATTTAGATAGGGTTTGATTCGATCCGCCAAATCACGTTCTCCCAAGGCAATCCGAATGCCATAGGCCTGCAAGGTGGGAAATGGCGCAAGCCGGGGTTCCAACGATTGCAAAGCCAACGCAGCTGTAGGAGATTCCACCAGCAACAACGCCTTCCAACACGCTTCTCCAGCGGAGTTCTGCTGCTCAGAGTTGAGCCAAGCATTGGCCCCTTCAAGCAAGTAGGCAATCGATTCTGGATTCCCATACGCAGCCAAAACCTGCAAGCCCGCAGCACGGGGAGCGATTTCCGTTTCTTTGGCAACAAGTTCTAATACGGCGAGCTCTTGCCCCTCTGGCAATAACTTCGCAAGAGCCTCAAATGCAGCGGTCCGTACCACGGGAGCCGGGTTCAACTTCAGCAGGTCGATCAAGACCTCAGCGCCTTGTGGGTTTTCACAGGCAGCCAACGCGGCGCAAAGGCTAACTAAATACCCCATTGAGGAGCGATTCCCTGATTCAGCGCGCAGCTCTTCAACCAGAATTGGGGTTGCCTCGGAGCCGATTTCCACCAAACGCTCTTGGGCAAAATGATGCGCGGCTTTGGTACCCACGTGTAGGTGGTCCACATAACGTCGGGCCCAGCCGCCTTCGCCGGGAGCCTCATAGGGCTTTACCAAAGCGCCTTCGCGGAAGATTCGCGCGGAATGAACCACCCCGTTGCCCGAGGAGGAGTCTGTCAGCCTAGTTTTTTGCCCACACGACGCAAGCAGGGCTGCAGTCCCAAGGAGCATCAGTAGGCAGGCAGATTTCGGGTAGAATAGTCGCTTCATGTCGGACTCAAAGGCACAAAAAAGCCGTCTTGGCTACAGCATCGGCCCCCATCGCTTCGAGCATGGTCTATCACTGGCACCGATGGCAGGTAACACGAACCTAGCATACCGTCGTTTATGTCGCCGGTTCGGTGCGGAATTGACCACCACGGAAATGGTGAGTTCGATGGCCTTGCATCACAACGACGAAAAAACGCTGACCTTTCTAGAGCGTGGTGACGACGAACAGCCGGTTGCCGCGCAACTGTTTGGCGCCGACCCTGAAATCTTGGCCAATGCCGCACGCAAAGTTCAAGAGCGTGGATTTCACATCGTAGATCTCAACATAGGATGTCCCGTGCCAAAGATTACTGGTGGCGGTGGTGGCAGTGCCCTCTTGCGAGAACCTGAACTTGCAGAACGTTGTATCGCAGCCATGAACGACGCGACCGACATCCCAGTCACCGTCAAAATGCGCGCCGGCTGGGATGAACAAGATCGCTCGGCACCTGAATTCGCCAAGCGTATGGAGCAAGCTGGCGCTGCAGGCCTTACCGTGCATGGCCGTACTCGCGAACAAAAATATATGGGCCATGCGGACTTAGATGTCATCCATGCCATCTCCGAGGCCATTTCCATTCCAGTGGTTGGCAACGGTGATGTGGTTGACCTCAAATCCGCCGCCCGTATGGCAGAGACCGGAGTTGCAGGCATCGCCATTGGGCGTGGAGCTTTAGGGCGGCCATGGTTGTTTGAGCAAACCCGTGCCATGTTTGCCGGCGACGTCATCCCCGAAGATCCAAACCTAGAAACGCGCGCACAACTTCTATTGGAACTCGGTGCCGGCGTGTGCAGTATCTACGGCGAACACCGGGGCATGCGCATCATGCGCCGCCTAGCCACCGATTTTTTCCGCGGGATTCCCGGCGCCCCCACCATGCGAAAAGCCAGTCACGCTCTTGAGAGCATGACTGACCTTGAAGCGCTTGCCGCGCGCATTTCTACTTCGGCAAGTATTGATCCAAATCAGCTAAATCTGGACGACTTCCGTCCCAGTTAAGCCCCTGCACCGTAAATAATTTAGTGCTGGCTTTGGCATAGTCCATCCGCGCTTTGAACTCCTGACTTTCAGCGACCGCTAAGTCGGTCTGAAACTGTAGTACTTGGAAGTTGGTTGACGCACCTTCTTGCAAGCGACGCTGCTCTGCCTCCAGTTGGCGACGTGCGACAGCGCTAGCACGTGCGGTAACCACCACGCGCTCGGCGTTGAAATTAATATTACGCACCGCATCTCGTACTTCATTTGCGATTTCATTTTCCCGGTCGCGCAGAGTACGCACAGCCAAGCGATTCAACTGACGGGTACGATTTTCCTTACCTTTGTAGAGCGCATTGCCAAGCGGAATTTCAAAAATCAGACCTACGCTATAACCAGGGAAATCGCGGTTAGTTAGATTGCCAAAAGCATCACTAACTTGAATTTCTTGGGCGGAATAACTTCCACTTCCGGTGAGGTCTAACTTGGGTAGAGTTCCGCGCTGTGCGACCTCCCAATCCAAGTTGGTTTGCTCGACGTCAATACGTAGTTGGCGCAGATCGGCACGGAATTCACGAGCATTGGCGAAGGAGTCCCGCCAAGCCACAGCCGTTGCTTCTGCAACCGGAGGCAAACTCGATGGCTGCAATTCCAAATCCCATTGACCGCCATCCTCTAAACCAAACAGCAAAATACGCAGACGATCCGCGGCCTGATACACCGTGTTGTGGGCGGTAAGGAGGGCATCGGTGCGCGAGGCAATATCGGCCTCGGTTTGCACCACTTCCACCTCGGCAACAGCACCCACACGATACTTAGCTTCCGTGAGTGCCTTCAGTTCCTCTGCTAAGGACAAGGAGCGTTGCTTGACATCTCGATCGGCGTAGGCGAAAGCCAAATCCCAATAGGCATCGACTGCGGCTTGCACGACATCGGTTCCCGCTTGGCGGATTCCAGCAAGATCACGGTCGCGCGCATATTCAGCGAGTCGGAGTGCTTGGGTTCCGGTCATGTCCCAGGCACCACGCAGCAACGGCTGAGTGAAGTTGAGGGTGAGCGAGACGTCGGATTGGGGGTCGGGGAGGAAGCTGGCCTCGTTATAGCTTTCTTGGAATGCCAGATCGAAGGAGCCACCGGTAGTTAACGCTTGACGGATACCCTGATTGGCATCGTAGCGCCTACTTTTGGTGTTGCCGAAGGAGCTGAAGAAGCCGTTCGCTGGTGATTCCGAAAAAGAATAGGTGACATCTGCGAACAACACAGGATCGAACGCGCCGTCGGCCTCCAACACGCCACCTTCTGCAGCCAATCCCCGCAAGCGGGCTTGGGCAAGCGCAGGTGCCTGTTCCGATGCAAGTAAAACTACTTCTTCCAGGCTGAGCTGGAGTACGGGAGGCGTTTCGGGTTCCTGAGCAGGAGCGGGGGCCAGGAAAAGGGTTAAAAAACCGAGGGACAGCAACATGATGGGAAGGGGCTACGGGTGTAGCTTCAGCGCTATGGTACGGACGTCTGCGCCCTAGGTTTGTAGCTTTAAGAGGCTTTGAGCAGTCTATTGCCCAGAGCGAATAAAAGGTGCGCCTTCCCAACCCAAAGGAGCCTCAGCAGGCATGGCCAACTCCCCCGTCAAGACCCAATGCCATGCGGCCTGAGCACTACGGGAGGCCCCGTCTGCAGCGGTGGATGCTGGTGGCGTTTGCGCGAAAAGCTGGCGCTGGGCCGGGCTCAAAGCAAAAACTCCATCTTCACAAGCAGCCAAGAAAGCCACCCAGTCCACCTGTGCCACCCCAGCGTTTGGGCGTTGCGCAGCCTTCCAACTCATGCTGACGCGAGCCATACGGCTAGATTGGTGTAATTCCAACAATTGCATCGCACTTAACTGGGGCGGATGACTCTCAAACTCCCCTTCTGGACCGATAATCGTGTAGCCAACGTTCCCGTCCGCGGCATCTTGGCGCCATCCTTCTTCTGAATACTCCTGCCGCGGCTCAAAACCTAAAACAGTTTTCTCGATTTTGGTAGGACCGAATAAGTACATCAGAGCAGCCACTGGAGCAGCAGCCATGGTCATCACCAATAAGCCGGCGGCAACCCGAATCAGTGGATTGGTGCGCAGAGCAGAACGAAAACTCCAGCTCTGCCGCAGGCGGGCCTGTAAGCCCTCATGGAAGTCTTCCGAAAGAGCTGGTTGCGGGTGCGCTTGGCGTAATTCGGCAGCGAAAAGATCGAGTTCGTTTTGATCTTCGAGATTCATGACTCCGCTCCTGGGTTAAGCTTCTGTACACGCTCACGCAAACGACGCAAGCTGTAGTAAACACGCGATTTCACCGTGCCGATGGGGATATCCAGGATCATCGCGACATCCTTGTAAGCCAGTTGTTGCAGTACTGCAAGCTCAAGAAGTTCGTGCGTTTCGTCATCGAGGCTCTCAAGCGCAAGTCGCAGTTGACTGGCACGGTCTTCTTGATCGGCAGAATCCAAAGGGCCTGGTTGCTCATCGGGGCGCTCACTGGCCTCTTCAGAGGAAAACTCACGGCCTGAGCGTCGGCGGTTGTCGATCCACAGGTTGCGTGCGATGCGCAGGCAAAAGGCATCCAAGCGCCCGCTAGGTTGATAGCGAGGCAAGTTCTGAATGATGCGGACGAAAACATTTTGGACTAGGTCTTCCGCCGTAGCTGGCTGAGCGCCTTGACGAAGAAAATAACCCTTGAGCCTTGGGGCCATTTCGGCGACTAACTCGTCGAACGCAGCCGTGTCTCCGGCTTTGAAACGAACGAGGAAATCATCTGGGGTTCCCGTGCTCATGAACAAGGTCTCCAGGTAAACGGACGAGGCGCAAAAGAGTTCAACCTTTCAGCTCCTTTTCCCAGGATTTCTCCAAATTCGATAACAGGCTTTGCGACCTAATTCCAAGGGCAAATAATTGAACAAAACGGCCAGAATTCACCACTTTTAGGTGAATTTCCAAGCGATCCTCCGGCCACCATTCCATTAATCGGTCCGCCCACTCGACCAAGAGAACATGTTTTTGATCAAATCGTTCACATAAACCCTCCCCAAGCAAAGAATCCATGCGCGCTTCAAAGTAAGCATCGAGGTGCAGGACGGGGTGGCGTCCTTGATGTTCTTGGCACAAAAGGTAGGTTGGAGAACGCAGCGGGGTTTCACAACTTAACCCACGCCCGATTCCGCGGCTGATACTGGTCTTACCAGTCCCCAACTCCCCGATGAGGCCCACGCAATCCCCCGCTTCAAGCAGCTGTCCCAGGACTTCGCCAAAGCGTTCCGATTGTTCTTCCTCTTCGAGATGAAAGCCAGGCACGCTCATTTCCACTGGTACTCCCACCCCTTGGCAGACATACGCCTTGGTTTCCCATTTTCTAGCCAACGCAGTTTCGACCCTTCTACAATCACACCAATTTCGTGGATACCGGTTTTGCGCAGTAACCGGTCCTGCAGCGCAGCCTTGGCCTGTCGCGGCGACAGCACGACCAGAAGCTCATAATCTTCACCTTCCCCGATGGCGCTATTCCACGCATGGAGCCCAGGAACGAGCGTTGCCGATAAAGGTAAAGAAGTTAACTCGACTTCGGCACCCATTCCGCTTGCCTGAAGAATACGGGGTAAATCCTTAGCCAAGCCATCGGACAGGTCCATCATCGCATGCGGTTTGTAACGTTGCACCAAACGTTTGCCTTCTTGCAGACGTGGCTGTGGAAGCAAATGCGCACCGCTTGTGACTGCATCGCCAAGCGCACCAGTCACTAGGACGACGTCGCCCAGCTTGGCCCCCGCACGACCAGGTACCGGGCCTTGGTCCAAGCCGATGGCTGTACAGGTCAAGACCACTTGAGATGCCATGCTGCAATCGCCACCAATGACAGGGACATCGAAGGCTTCGGCCTCGGCGAGAAAAGCTGTGGCCAAACTGCGGATTTGAGCGGCAGTCCATGTGGGTGGAAGCGCAAGGGTCCAAGAAACCGCCCACGGCTTTGCACCGACGGCGGCCAAGTCACTCAAGGTCCGGCGCAAGAGTTTGCGCGCATAAGTTTTGGGGGGCGCAGCGGCCGCGAGATGCACTCCGGCAATGACTTGATCTACGGTTTGCAACAGTCGGCGGCCTTTTGGTGGGGTCAATTGCGCACAATCGGCACCTGGACCCAGAATCCCCTTCCTTCGCACGAAGGAAGATTGGAAAATGCGGTGCAGGCTTTCCTCGCGGTAGCCACTCATCCCATGAACCTCAGGCACCTGAATTCACGCCATAATCGCGGCCTCACTCGTAATGAGTGGCTGTGGACGCTGTTGTTGCTTGCCGTCATCGTTGGCACGATTGTAAGCACCCTGGACGCAGAAGTTGAGCGTGGGAACGAACGAATGGCGCGCGACACGATTTCTTATCTCTCGAGCCAGCTATATCTGGGGCTTGAGGATAAAGAATTTACAGCTCCCGCAGAGCTCCCACTACCGATGCTTGGCCCTGGCCTACTGCCAGATGGCTTGCCTCAGAGCAATACAGCACCGCCGAGCCTCAAGCAAATAATGCCCGAGAATGGCTACCTGCCGGTCGACCCCTGGGGACATGGCTATGTACTTATGCTCGGCACCGCCGACAACATGATGGCCCTATTTGTGGTCTCTGCTGGCGGCGATGGCCTCCTTCCCGCAGAAGTCAATATGGAAACGCCTTTTGCGAAACGCGTGCATTTCCCGCCCAACTAGAGGGCGCCTAGGAAGTTAAGCAAAGGCACCAACG
This sequence comes from Planctomycetota bacterium, assembly GCA_045047305.1. Lineage (GTDB taxonomy): Bacteria > Planctomycetota > UBA1135 > UBA1135 > UBA1135. Next base: position 23,511 of record JASFYO010000029.1, read on the forward strand.
AGATCCTGCATTTGCGCGGCACTTTTTGCTGCGCGTAAAACCGCAACTCCGTGTGCGCCGACTTGGATACAGGCTTCCGCCTGGGCTTGATGGCTAATCCCACCGATGGCAATCACAGGAACCTGATGACTGCAAGCCAATCTCAACTGTTCGATCCCGCGAGGCTCGAGAATGCCATTTTTTTTCGGCGTGGACCATATGGGGCCGAAGATGAGAAAGTCTGCTCCTTGATGAAGGGCTAACTCAATTTCTTGTTGCGTGTGGGTGGACGCTCCGAGCAATAGGCCAGGAAATTTTGCGCGATAAACTGAAATAGGCAAGCTTCGGAAACCTGCAATCACAGCATGAGCCCCGGCCGCCAAAGCGAGATCAGCATGTCCGTGGACGGCAACGAAGGATGCATTTTGCACCAAAGATTTTGCCGAATACAATGCGATTTTCGCTCCACCACTTGGCCGACGTAAAGTCACTGCAGCAGACAAAGCGGCAGTCTGCAAAAAGGATTGCGTTTCAGCAACACCTGCGAGTTCCGAGCCTATAGCCCACACCCCACGTGGGATCTGCTCCATGGGCCCAGTCATCAAGCCACGCGTAAACTAGCGCCGTAGTCTCGAACCCAAGAGGAGAGGGAATCCACCTCAACTTCGCCATGAAGTTGCACCGTGCTGTCGTCCAAACGGTCAAAGCCTATGCCGCGAAGCTCTGGATGCAAGGTTAAGCGGTCAAGCACTTCCTTATGTTCACAAAACAAACGCCCATCGTCAGTAAAAGTTACCAGCCCTCCTTTTCGCGCCCAGGACTCCAAGGAATAACTTACATTTTGAGGCATTGGAGTCCGACTGTTGTCCTTGAGCAAAGCAAAGATTTCGTCGAGTTTCATGCCTTCGGAGAGGGCACGGTGCAAACTCGCTGGCGTCACACGGTAGTGGTATAGCGAATCCGTGAACTCACGTTCGCAGAAACGATCGAGGTGATACACCAAATCGTGGCAGCGGCTGTCTGGAAACAGGACGATTTCAAAGTCCGGATTCACCACCACATGACCACTACCTTCAATTTCGCGGCCAGGGATGACATCGAGCAATTCTCCACCGACGCGAGTGAGACGAATCGCGACGGCGCGTCCAGAGGAGTCATAAGCCATATCGATGATGCCAAGTAAGTAGAGGTACTTACGCATCCAGACAAATAGGTTCCACGACAGGCTCTGCATGTCTGCGGAAGAGCGCACCGGAAAAGAAGACTTTTCTTGCTCGACCAGTTCCGTGCAGGTTAATGCAGCTAGGTGGTGATTGCGTGCGATGAATGGCAGGAACATGGCATCGTGCCAGACTCCAGGCTCCAAGCGTTTAATGTAGCGCAGGGTGGTACGACGCAAACGTAACTGATGACTAAGATCTCCTGGAAGCTCACGGTCCTCCACAAACCAATCCAGCATCAATCGTTGCTTCTCCAACAAAGTCATACTGAGGAATTTCTGCGCCTCGGGAGTGAGACGAAAACTGCGCGCTCCAGTGCGGTCAATGAATTGACATGCCAATGCGAATCTATATTCCAGTTCAAGAATCTCAAAGCGACGGAATTCGCGGCCGGGATTCGGCAATAACTGTTCAGCAATACGCTTACCCGTGCTTTTGAAGATTGTGCCGCGGGTCGTGAAGCGAACGGTATCGCCTTCTACGAACGAGGCAAAACGCGAGAAGTTGGAAACAAAATCAACTCCAAAGGAAGCGATGGAATCAGGCTTAGGCTCCCCGGTTAAGGAAATATTCTTGAGAATCGCGACCACTACTTCTTGGAACAAGCAGAGTACACGCCCGTTTTGACGAATCCCTGAGCCTTCTAGATTCAAGCTCAAACGAGTACCTAATGAGTTCTTCTCCAGAGCTTTCACCACGACATCAATCTTGGTGTCGCTGCCAAGATCATCATAATCACCTACCGGGAGCAATCCGCCCCAGCGCATGGCAAGGGATTCCACAAGAATACGCACAGACTCATCCAGGTTTTTGAGTCGCGATAACACAGCATCTTCACTGGCCAACAGCGTATACATTTTACGCACAGCTTCACCGCCAGTAGCAGCTGGCATCTTGGTGCGGTAAAACTCAGTCAGCCAGCCGCGCAATGAAATGGGACTACTCGTCACCATTTCCTGAGCCCCGTGCTCTGGCAATACAGCCGCCAGTTCCTCTGGGATTCCCCAAAGGTGTTTACTTGATCCATTGCTTCCATGAGAAACTTGCGCCACCAATCCCGTCGAAACTAAATCAGAAAGCGCCGGGCGCACACTGCGCTCTGCAACGCCTTCCTTGATTGCGATGGAGCGAAGGTAATCGAAATCGTGGCCGTCTCCAGCGTCTACGCTCAAGACCCGGAAGACCGGCGCTAAGGCCCCATAAAGGCCGAAGCAAAGATTGCTCACCGAAACAGGATCGACCATGCGGTCACGCAACACTTGGACTATAACGGCACGTCGTGCAGGAGGTGTGCCCCCAATCCAACGGTCGTGCAAATCGATCAACTCGCTTTCCGAACGGGAAGCAAGAGTGCGAGCGAGAGAGATGCGAACCATTTTTAGAGTTTGGAAGGCAGAAGGCTCTGCGCAGGGAGGATTTGATAGGTGTAGCCTTGTTCGGTCAAGAAACGCTGACGCTTCTCGGCAAAATCCTGATCCGAAGTCCCCTCACTCACCAAGGTGTAAAAACTTGCACCGCGACCATCCTTCTTGGGACGTAAAATACGCCCTAAACGCTGTGCCTCTTCCTGTCGTGAACCATAGGTGCCAGAAATTTGAAGCAACACGTTTGCATCTGGTAAATCAATCGCAAAGTTACCCACTTTGGAGACCAGCAACACCTTTTCCGTTCCGTCGCGGAAGGCTTGATAAAGCTTGTCACGTTCTGGGTTCGGCATTTTCCCGGTGATTAGTGGCACGCCAAGTTCCTTCTCCAAAGCGTGCAACTGATCCAAGTATTGACCAATAATCAGAATGCGATCGCCATCATGCTTTTGCAGCAATGTGAGTAAAGCATCCGTTTTGCATGGGTTCTCGGAGGACAAGCGAAAACGAGCGCGCTTTCCGGAGGCCAAGTATTCCAAGCGTAGTTCCTCGCTTAATGGCACGCGCACTTCGATGCATTCCACCTTTGCAATATAGCCCCGACGCTCTAAATCTTTCCACGGAGCGTCGTAACGCTTGGGACCGATCATGCAGAATACTTCGTCTTCCTTGCCGTCTTCGCGGACTAAGGTAGCGGTCAAGCCCAGGCGTCGTCGCGCTTGGATTTCCGCAGTAGCACGAAAAACGGGTGCAGGCAAAAGGTGGACCTCATCGTAAATAATGAGTCCCCAATCTCCGCGCGAGAATAAATCAAAGTGGACGAAATCCTCACCTTTGTTCTTGCGATAAGTCAGGATTTGATAAGTGGTCAAAGTAACCGGTTTGATTTCTTTAACTTCTCCAGAATACTCACCGATTTGATCTTCCGTGAGCTCGGTTTTGTCCAACAGTTCGCGGCGCCATTGGCGCAAGGCAACAGTGTTCGGGGTCACCACCAAAGTATGCGCGCCAACCGCTTGCATAGCAGCTATCCCAACAATGGTTTTCCCTGCGCCACAAGGCAATACCACCACGCCACTCCCGCCATCAGCACGGCCATCATGATGAAAACTGGAGACGGCTTCATTTTGATACGGGCGCAAAACAAAGGGGTCACCATTCTCCATTACGCCGCGCATTTTAATTTCTAAGGGCGTGCCAGCGACGTAACCAGCCAAATCTTGTACTGGATATCCGAGCTTCATCAACCGCTCTTTGACTAAACCACGACGCGCCTTGGTCACCCAAGCCAAACCAGCCTCAGCGTCGAAGGAATCAAAATGGCAGACCAGATCAGGGTCGTGAACGAGCTCGCCTAGAACTTTGGCCTCCGACGCTTTCAAGCAGAGTAAATCACCGCGCTTTTCATCCGCATGCAGGGTAAATACTTCCGCTCGATGAAACCAAGTGGTGACTTCGACCTGAAAGTTTTGCGGGATTCCATAACGTGCGTTCTCTCCGAGAAAACCTAGTATGCTTTCGGCGTTCAAGCCTACTGCTGCCGCATTCCACACTGAAACCGGAGTAATCCGGTAGGTGTGCAAATACTCTGGCGACTTCACCAATTCAGCAAAGGGAAGCAAGCCATTACGCATCGCGATAAAGTCCGGATGTGCCGTCTCCACCACGATAGTCATATCGCTTTGAAGAATTAGGGGGTGGTCGCCGAGGCTCAACTAGGTCCTAAACAGGGGATGATGTTCCCTCCATTCATGCCCTGAATGGGCAGTGGGGAAGCCTGTAATTCTAGAGGAAATATGCTCTGCCTCCAAGGGAATCCAGCCAGCAAGGGCTAATCCGATGCGGGCGCCTGAGGAACCTGCAGGGCCGACATCGGCCGCGGCAGCCATCCATGCGGCAAATGGGGCCAACATGCGGGTACCGCGCGGCAGTCTGCGTAACGCGGTATCCAATCGAAAGTCCCCGAGGCGCAGTTCAGAAGCCCATGTAAACACAGCATTTAGGCGCGGATGGTCAGAAAATAGCTGTTTTAGTTCGGCGATTGTGGATTGCCCTAAGTCCATCCAGCGCACACCACGTTCCTCCAATGGGGCCATGCTCGCAGACCAGCCGGTGGCATGGCAACTTGGGCACGCCAGAGACCATTCTGGGTGAAGCCAGACGAGGCGACGGCCACGACAAGTGGCACAACGATGCGGCGAGCGTCGCACATCTAGGTCTACGCTGCCCCACCCATGCAAGCGGGCAACCTCTGATTTCTGAAAGTATTGGCTCAATTCAACCTCAACCCCCAAGGCTGCACGCAAATCCATCTCCACTTTGGCGCGTGGTGGATCACACCATTGCTTCATGGAGAAAGGCATCGGAAATGGCATGGGTGGGTCCAGCAGGAGTTTCTCACTTGTCCTCCCCGCTTCATCCAAGGCCCAGGCCTCGGGGTCGGTGAAGTGGAAAATGGCATTGCCGTTCAGCATACGCTTGGCGAAGCGCCGTGCGATTCCAGGTGGCAATCCAGAGAGCGGTTGATCTGCAAGTAACACCACGCCCTGCAGTGGATTCAATAACCAACCACATAAGCGCGCAGCTTGTTGCTCCAAGTTAGTTAAAGAGGTCCAGTTGTGGCCAACAGGGCGAGAGAGCAAGGAAGTACCCGCTAGCAATTCCACTGCGTCGGCGAAAAGCGGAATGACATCTTTTTGCTGCGCACATACGCGCAACACATCCAGCAAGGGGTAGCGCTGCAAGTCGGATGCCTTGAGCTTGCCAAGCCGCGCCTCCATCGGGATGTTTTCGCGTTCACAATCACGACATTTTTTTGGATGAAAATGCCACTGATGCTTAAAGGTTTGCGGCACCACGGCAATCGCTTTACCTTCGCCCAGTAAAACGCAGTGGTGGGCGATATCGCGTAAACGGCCGATGGCATCTTCCTCATTTGGATTGAGGCGATCCAACCAAACCATGTCCCCAGCTCGCAGTGGTTCCTGCTCATCGCGACGCCAACGGATAATCTCATTTCCGCGTAAGAAACGTCGAAAGCCCGCGGCTTGGAGCCAGGCGGTATGCTCTTTGCGTTCAAGAAAGGCATCGGGCAGTGGGGTAGCGAAAATGAGGTCGTCGGAGTCGGAAAGCGCCCGTGCGGCTTGTTCGAAGGAGATCCAAGGTCCACCCCCACCGCATCCGGCACAAACCGAACTACCATGCGTTTCAAGAACTGTCTGAATCGGTGCAGAGAGGCCAAGAACGGCGGTTAAATGGGTTCCTCGCGGTGGGTCCACTGGCCAGGCGGCAGGCGTCCAGTCTTCCTCGACTACTGAATCAGATTCCACAGTATCTCCAGCATCCACGCCAACGAGGTCATGCAATAAAGGACTGCGCATCGCAAGCTCGCGCGCCAACTCCTTTTCCAAATGACCTCGTCCACAACGTGCAACATCCTCCTCGATGCGGCGACTACGCAGGGCTTGACGAGGCGGCGGCAAGGGTGGCTCCAGTTCACTGCGACGCCGCGAGACCAACCAAGATCCAGTTGGCGTATCTTGCAGCAGGACTCCTTCGGCGCTCCCTTGATAAATCAATTGGCCGCCATCCGCTCCCGCGCCAGGGCCAATCTCTATCATCCAATCCGTGGCACGCAATAGGTATTCATGATGCTCCACCACCCAAAAGCTATGTCCGTCTTTACATAACTCGCGTAACAATTTCACCACACGACGCGCTTCCTGCACCGGCAAACCCAAACACGGTTCATCCAAAATGAATAATTTTGGCGCCCCAGGACGTGCGGTCGACAAAACCCTGGCTAAGGCAATACGGCCACGTTCGCCTAAAGAAAGGAAGCGGCCACGTTCGCCCAAAGTGCGGTCACCCATACCTAGCGAAATTAAATGACGCACCGTACTGCGCAACCTTCCTTTCGCTGGCAGACGTTTCTCTAGCTTCTCTAGCGGAGTAGTTAACCAATCACGCAGCGGACGATTGCGCAAACGCAACTCCAATAAGTCTTCGCGCAAGCCTAATCCTGCGCATGCCGGACACGGTAAATGGTGAACGTCGATTGCGTAGCCATCACAAACAAGACAAGCGCCTTTACCTGGACGAGCCACCAAATGCCCGGCCTCGATTCCACGTATCCGAGCTTCTTCACTCGAAGCAAAAGCATCACGCACTTCTTTCCACACACCAGAGAGCGTGGCGATCGTGCTTGCAGGAGACCAACGCAAAGCTCGCTCCAGTAGTGAATGCACACCACCCTCCGGAATTTTGCCTTTTACGCGTTCTTCTGCCCGTAGCCGTGGCAGAATTTCTTGTTCCAACAAAGTGCTCTTCCCGCTTCCAGATACACCACAGAAGGTCACCACGCGACCTAATGGTATGCTGAGCTTCTTCATATTGAGATGGCGTGTCTGCACGTTAGGGAAGTGCAGAAACTCTTGCGCGGGCGGCGCAGTAGAGGGATCGTCTAGCCAATCTTCCGCCGGCAATTGAGCACGTTGGCCCTGCCCTACCACCAAGCCGCCTCCCGGGCCACCATGCGGCCCAAGGGCCAGCCAATGATGTGCCGCTTCTAAAAACTCGCGCGCTGGATCGGCAGTAAATACCGTGTTCCCTTGTGCAACTAACTCTTGCAAAAGCACTGCCACTGTTTGCCGCTCGCGCCCGTGCAAGCCCATGCCTGGTTCATCTAACAGCACCGTTTGACCGCGACGCACTTGCGCAATCCAGGACACCAACTCCAAGCGTCGGGCCTCGCCTAAGGAAAGCGTGCCGAGCAGACGATTCCCTGCCAAATGGCCAAGCCCTGTGCGGTGCAATAATTCCAAGCGTCGGCGGGCGCGACCATGTTTGGGCAAAGGTTTCAACTGCAGCCAATCTTGCAGCGGCAGATCCATCCAGGCAGACCAAGATTTGCCCTCAAGGCAGCGGTCTTGCAACTGAAGATTACGATACCAATCTTCTACTGCATGGCTTTGATGCAACAGTCCGCAGTGCGGGCAACGATCTGCGGCGGCGAAATCGAAAGTCTCCTGATGGACCACTAAGCGCATTGCTACGCCTCTGGCCAGGGAAGAGGCCAAGGCATCGCGGAGTCGCAGTTCCTGTCCTCCACGCCATTTGAATCGATCAAGCAACAGCCATGCATCTTCCGCCAAACGCGATGGAGCTTCCTCCAGACGCGCCAAAGTTTCACCCATGCGGTAACGAGTCCATCCAGATTGCAACAGGGCGGCAGAATCCGCATCCGCGGCGGCAGACAGAACTAATACCGTCGCACCCTCATCCCAATGCTCAGCCATAGCCAACATTTTCTCAACCGATGGCGGACGCCAAGTACATGCACACCCGGTGCACAAGTACTCGCCTTTTTCCGCCCAGGCCTTTTGCATGAGGGAAAGTAAATCTAGTACCTCAACTAGAGCAACCTTACGGCGACCACGCGGGATTTCACCTGCTGAGGCTATCACGGGATCCAAGCCCACGACCTCATCAGCCAATGGCTTCAGCCAAGACTCTTCTTGTCCAGGAAGGGCGCGCGGGTCCTCTAAAATCTCGAATCGGCGCCGCGAAACAGGTTCCAACACCCCAAATAACAAAGCGCTTTTGCCCGCTCCACTGGGACCATGCACCGCCGTCCAACTGCCGCGTTGCAGATCCAAATCGAGGTTTTTCAAGTTGCCTGCACGCAAACCCCGCAGGCGAATGGAGTCCGAAGCCATGCTTAGGTTTCGCGGTCTCCCAAGTCGGGGAAGTCAGGACCTCGATTTTCCGCCAGCAAGGCGCGCGTGGCATGGACCAGCTCTTGCGGGCCCGCAATAAGATTACCATCAAAAACCCAATCCCCGCCGGGACACAGAGTATCGACAACACCGCCTGCCTCTTGTACTAAAAGACCTGCTGCTGCCACATCCCATGGGGATAGATGCAACTCCCAAAAAGCATCGATGCGACCGGCAGCAACATAAGCCAAATCAATCGCGGCAGAACCCATGCGGCGAATGCCGCGCTGATGCAAAAACATGCGATTGAAATTCTCGAGATTATTATCTGCAAGAAGATGACGACGGTAGGGAAAACCAGTTGCAAATAGAGATTCAAGCGGTTTTCTACTATCGGAAACTTGAAGGCGCTTTCCATTTAGAAAAGCCCCTCCACCACGAATCGCGGTAAAAGTTTCCTGCAAGCGTGGTAAATGCACAACTGCCAGTTGTGGCACACCCCGATGCAGACGAGCTATCGAAACGGCATACATGGGCAACTGATGCACGAAATTGACCGTCCCGTCTAAGGGGTCAATACACCACATGGATGTGGAATCAGGGTTCCGCACTGCATCACCCGCACTCTCCTCAGCAAGGAAAGTGTCTTCAGGAAAGGCAGCGGACAAATGCTTCAGCAAATAGTTTTCACTAGCCAGATCCGCGGCGGTCACCAAATCACGGCTGGAGCTTTTGGAGCCGATCTGATCCTTTGCTAGCCGTCCGCTCCAATCCAAAAGGATTTCTCCGGCACCGAGGGCGAGCGCTTCGGCTTGAGCTAAAGCAGCAGTTAAGGAATCCGTGGCGCTCATGCTTCACTGCGCAGAAAAGCGCTAAAAAATTGGTCTTGAAGTTCTTTAAAGCGTCGGTTGTTGGTGTTCTTGTTTTTGGAACGATCGAAGTTCACTAAAAAGGAGAACACGGCGATACGTCCATCCTGCAGCAACAAGTAACCGCTTAAGGAGCTTGCTCCAAGAATGAATCCGGTTTTAGCATGGATGCGCTGAGGACTAAAAATGGGGTTCTTAAACCGCGTCTTCAAACTAGCGTCGACGCCGCCAATAGGCAGAGTGTCAAAGAACAGAGCACCGCGCGGATGTTGCGCTATTTGGCGCAAAATGTGACAGAGCTCCTCCGCCGTACAAGTGTTAAGACTCATGCTACTTGAGCGTGCCATACCGCTGCCGTCGGCCTGTTGAAAACCAAGTTCCTGATTGAGCTCACCTGACAAAATCTCATGGATGGCCGCAGCGCCAGAAACGAAATCGCCCGCCTGCTTCTTTTCAGCGCCGAGCGTCTTCATCAGGACTTCTGCAAGGTAGTTGTCGCTTTGCTTATTGGTGACAACGAGCACGTCGGCCAGAGTCCATTCCGAACGCCAGTCCAGTATTAATTCTCCGCTTTGCGGAGCTGCAGCAGAATCAAGCTGTGCAATCGCACCAACCCCAATCCCATGCTTCTTCAGCGCCGTCTTCAGCCAGGCGGCGTAAACTACCATGGGGTCTTGCACCGCAAAGCGAACACTCTCATTTTTTCCTGTGGTGGACCGAGCAATCACAATCTCATTCGCACTTGCCCCCCACCACGCGGATAAAGATTTCCCCTTCTTCTTTGCGTAGCGAATGTGCATGCCAGCAGAGACATCGGGCACAGTATGAATACGGCCTTCGGTGCAAACCACTTCGAGGCAACCGCCCTCAATGGCAAGTGCAGAAACCGGTGCGCAATAAGTTTGCTGGGCCTGATTACTCGGCCAGTCTGGATGACGATACTGCTTATCGAAATAGCGACCATCTAACTCCAGCGTTTCGATAAAACTCAAACCTTGCTCACGCAATCGGTCCGCCAATGCGCGAACAAAACGTGCTGCATAATCAATATCTCCGATCCGACGCATAGAGGGATCTCCATACCCAACCACGCGAACCACCTTTTGATTTAAGAAAACTTTGGTGTGCCAACGATAGGTATCCGGCAAAGCCATGAGTGCCGCAGCTGTAGTCAGAATTTTATTATTCGAGGCAAGCCGCTGCGGATCATCTCCGCGAAAGTCGTAAAGCACCTCCCCTTCCAAAGTCTCGACGTGCACCGCCACTTCCAGGAAATGCTCCCGATCGACTGCCTCTAACATAGCATCTAACTGTGGGTTCGACTTCGCTGGAGAGGCAACCGCGTCCACCGGCAACGCCTGTGCACCTAGCTGCGACGTCATCCCAAGCAACAGGAAAACGTGCAGGTGAAAACGCAATCGTCGGATCAAGGCCGCACGCCCTCATACGCTACGGCCCAAGCCACAGCGGTGTACAGTTTTGCAATCAGAGAAATCTTCTTGGCGTTAATAGTTTCAGCGATGTCGGTTGGCTGATGATAATCCTTGTTGTCGTGCAGATCCGCCTCAAAAAAGAAAAGCCCATCCACTCCTTTCTGATGGAAGCTGTACTGATCACTCCGGGCATACAAATCACGCCCTTGCTTATTATCCATTTTCAGAGGGCTCTTGATGCGCTTATGCATGACCCCCACCAACTTTGCCCAACCAGGTCGGTCCCAGAGTCCGCCAATGTTGATTTTCTTGGTTGTCCCTCGACCTACCATGTCCATATTCAGCATGCCTACCGCATTTTCTAGAGGGAAAATCGGATGATCACAATAGGCGGACGAACCCAGCATTCCCATTTCCTCGCCGGTGAACCACAGAAACAGAACGTCGATTTCTGGTTTGGTGCCGGCAAGTCCTTGTGCAACTTCCAACAAGGCAGCACTACCACTGGCATTGTCATCTGCGCCAGGGCGGAGTTGGAAACGAATGTTGTCGGCAGCGACATCAAAACCGACGTGATCTAAATGCGCACCCAAAATGAGATGTTCGCCTCCAGACTCCTTACCCGGCAACAAGGCGGCGAGATTAAACGTATTGCGGGTTTCACTTTCCCACTCAACCTCCAAGTGAATCTCGATGCCCTTTTTCGATTTTAGCACCTTGGCCTTCTTCTTTTTCTCCATACCCTGGTAGTAAGCACCAATGTCTTGATCAAAAATACGACCTGCGACTTCACGCGAGACCGACATAACCGGAATCGAGGGAAAGCCGAATCTTCTTTGTAGTCCCACTGGACCGGCGCCACGGTTGTCGACGAACGGAACCATGCCAGGCAGCGGTTCTGTATCGTCGAAGACCATACCTGGGTCTGGCACTAACACCAAAGCCAAACCACCAGCCTTTTCGATTTCGCGCGCCTTATTTTTGACTTCTGAATAGCGAGTTGAAGCAGTGCCATCAAAGCGCCGTGACTTCGGGTCATCAGCAAAGGGCTCGCGGGTGAAGGCAAATACGATTTTGCCTTTCACATCCTTCTTTTTGACATCACGCCATTTTTCTTTTTTTGCGTCAATCGCATAACCAATAAACACCGCTTCTCCCCATGCACTTTCTTCCTGGCTACCAATGACGGGAACAAAATGTTGCTCCACGAGTAGAGGCATACTTTCTGCCAAACCAGAGACCTCAAAATGGCAATCCTTGCCTGCAACCACGCAGGAAATCGAAACTGGATTACGAAAGGAATCACCGTTGGCAGGCTGATACCCCAAGGCAGTCAGTTGCTCCTCCACGAAAACTGCGGCGCGTTCAAAGCCAGGAGTTAGGGTGCCGCGGCCGCCCATTCCGGGTGCTGCGAGGATCTGAACGTTGGCATAACTATCTTGCTCGGTAATCGTCTCCAGAACCTCTTCCAAAGTGGTGCGCTCATAAACCTTAGCCGAAGTAGTCGGCTCCTGCGCCCCAAGAGGAATTGGGGTGAGTAGAAGTGCGCTTAGGAAAAGGATGTATTTCATGAGAGATAGCCCTGAGGTGAGGCAGCATGCCAGCGTACCGCGGAATCCACAATGGAGGATAGCTCGGAACGTGTAGCAGTCCAACCCAACACTTGTTTAGCCAAACTGGGGTCCGCCACCAGGCGTGCGGGGTCTCCGGGGCGTCGTGGCGCTGGACTCCATGAAATCGACTTACCGGTTGCGTTCTCGACGGCGCGGATGACGTCGAGCACGGAATGGCCTTGGCCGGTGCCTAGGTTGAGTGAAATCGGTGCGCCACCTTCAAACAGGTACTGCAAAGCGCGGACATGGGCATCGGCAAGGTCCTCAATGTGGATGTAATCACGCACACAGGTGCCATCGGGAGTAGGCCAATCCATGCCAAAAACGGCCATGGGTTCTTGCAGCAAGCCCATTGCACTCAAAATAGCGCGAGGAATAAGGTGCGGCTCCGGATCATGATGCTCCCCATACCCAGGTTCGGCTTCTGCACCAGCAGCATTGAAATAACGCAGGGCTACAAAATCGCCTTGCTTGGCATCAGCTCGGTCGCGCAAAAGACGTTCGGCAGCGAGCTTGGTTGCCCCATAGGGGTTCACCGGTGTTGGCGTGAGCTTTTCCGACAACAAGTCGACGTCCGGTTCTCCATAGGTCGCGCAGGTGGAACTCAACACGAAGGGCACTGTGGGGAATGCTTCGCATAGATGAATGACCGGTACTAGGTTTGCATGCCAATAGCGCAAGGGTTGCACCACGCTCTGTGCAATGTAAGCGCGCGCTGCAAAGTGAATGATGCCATCAAAAGATTCGCGCGCTGCAAAAGCATGCACTTTGGAGGCGTCGCGTAAATCGAACTCCTCGATGGCACCTTTCCATGCGGCCCGATGGCCTTCGGAAAAGTCATCGACCACCAAGACGTCGTAGCCTTTGCGCTCGAGGAGGCGCGCTGTTGCAGAACCGATGTAGCCGCAGCCACCCGTGACTAGGATTCTCATCCTCCTAGTTTGCCGGCGTCGGACTGTTCTTTCCACCACGCCCACCAAGCTAACTTGAGGCTCCTTCGCTGTTCAAGGTCCGGATCGAGACCAAGTCCGATGCTGTGGTTGGTTATCGCCTCGCAAGCAGCGCGGGCGCCACGGAATCGTGAACGATCTTCTGGGTCCATGACATCCAAAATCGGAGCCATCTCAGCCGCTGTACCTAGAACCGTCAAGCTGCGCAAAGCCTGCACCACGACTGCCGAGTCTTGATGCTGCAAAAAAGGAAGAATGGCACCCGTGCGCCCGACTGGGGCTCGCAGGGCGAGTTGCTGCATTGCCAAACGCACTACGCGCAAATCGGGATCATTCAACGCGAACTCAAAACTACCGATGTCTTTGGGGAAGCGGTCGCGGGCAAGATAGCGGATTCCTTCAAGCCGCATATCTGGGTCCGTATGGTGGCGTAGCAGCATCAGGGCATCGGCCACGTTCTCTGGCTGGCCCAACTCAAAAGCATGCAAGCGTTGCACTACGCGCTGCTCTTCTTCGCGGAGAACCACACCATCAAGAGCCCGCTCGATACAAATCATGGCGCGCGTCAAATCACCCATTTGCTCATGCAAACTAGAAGCTCGCTGCCACCATTCTTGAGACTCACTTCCTTGGGTAAGGTTCCCCAGTTGCTCACAACGTAAAGCGGCCTCTAACTTGCGGTCCTGTTGCAAGAGCAGAGTCACCATCGCCGCCCAGGCATAGGCCTGTTCTTGGGAGTCCGCAAAACTTACGTCTAAAACCGCCAAGGCTTCCATCTCGCGACCAGTTTGCTGGTAATCATCTGCCAGATCAATCCGTAACCACAAATCATCGGGCCGGGTCGCTAGCAAAGTTTCGCGCACTTCCGCCGAGCGATAGGGGTCTCCACCTTTCTCTGCAAGAGCCGCGCGCCGAAACCAGAAGTCTTCATCCAACTCAGCCTCGGGCAAAGTGGCATAGCGATCCAGCCACATGCCAGCTTCGGCGTAATCCAGCCGAACTTCGGCGGCGCGCGCTAAATCCAGCCAAGAATCCGCAGGGACTTGCTGCGAATAAGGCGCATTGGTTTCCAATGGGAACGCAGACGAGCTTGCTGCACAAGATGGAAACCAGAGAGTGCCGCCCACAAGGACGGACCAGACTGGACATGCGCAACGGTGGAGGCGAAACTTCATTGGAGACGTGCAAGCTGATTCCAGAAATCAGGAAAGGATTTAGCGACGCAACCCTGTCCTGCGATTTTCAGCTGTGGATAGCGTAACGATGCGATGCCAGCGGCCATGGCCAAACGATGATCATTGCAAGAATCAAACGCTGCTTGCGTGTGGGTTAGTGCACCTGGCTTCACACGTAACTCCCCTGCTCGCGCAGACATCGTACCTCCCAGGATAGCGGCCAGATGTTGCATGCCGTCTAACCGATTTGATTCTTTAAAACGCAGCCGCTCTGGATTGCGAAAAACCATGCCGTTGGGCATTTGGCTGGCGAGAACGGCAAGTGCTGGGCCGCTGTCAGGCGAATCTTGAAGGTCAAAGATGGGCACCCCGGAAGAAGCGGCAACCGCAGCGGCTGGCATCGGTACGAGGGTCGTCCCTTCGACTTGCAGGAGTCCGTTCTGGCGAAGAAAGTTCAGCACCGCAATATCCGGGTGCGACAGATCCCAAGGGCTTCGGATTTGAATCTCGCGCTGTTGCAGAATGGCAGCTACAGCGAAAAAGACCACAGCGGAGGCGTCGGATGGGATTTGCAAGTCTTGGCCGAGACCGTAACCCGCTTGTTGCTGCCACCCGTGCGCTTGGATTTGCAGGACATCGGGGCCGCGAAATTGCTGCAGCATGCAAACCGTCATGTCTAAGTATCCACGCGACACGGGTTCAGACCCTAACTTCCAGCTTTGCGCTTGCTTGCCAGAAGCCATCAGGAAACCACTGAAAAACTGACTGCTGAGGTCGACTGGAATCTGCATCTCTTGAGGTAGAGCGCGGCCTGAACTTTGCAGGTGAAAGCCGGAGGCTGTGGGAGTCAAAGAAGCTCCAAATTGAGCTAAGGCATCGACCATCACTTGTTGCGGCCGCGCGCGAAGGCCGGGTGCGAGTCCCAACATTAAGTCCTGCGGAACAGCAGCCAGCAGCGGCACCAAAAAGCGCAAAGTGGAGCCACCTTCACCGAGAGTCAGGGCATCGACCGTTGCCGTTTGCGGGCCGTGGCGCCCAACCACAAGCAGGCTGCCGCAGTCGTCTAGCTCAAGGCTCCAACCTAGTTGGCGCAGGGCTTGTTGCAAGAAGACGCTGTCATCTCCCGTACTTAAGCCAACCAGCCGACTTTCGCCTTGAGCCAGTGCCGCCAAAATCAACGCCCGTTGGGAGACGGATTTACATCCTGGAAGGTCGAGGGTGACGCGGCGCATAGGGAGATTCTAGAATCTGTCATGGCCAGTGCATCCCCTTCCGACCTCACTTCCCATGGTTACGCCGGTGGCATAGAGATTCCTGGGTGGAATCTATTCTACGTAGGCAAGGTGCGCGACCTTTATCGCCATCCTAACCACCCTCAGCACATGCTGATGGTCGCCACCGACCGCCTCAGCGCCTTTGATGTGGTGATGGCCGAAACAATCCCCGATCGTGGTCGAGTTCTGACCCACATCACTGAGTTCTGGCTACAAGAATTTGCCGATTGGATGCCTGCCGCACGGGTCACCTGCGATCCGGAAGAGATTCCTGACCTCCCGACGGCATTCCACGACGCGCTGCGTGGTCGCGCCACCTGGACCAAGGAAGCCGATCGGGTGAATGTGGAAGTGGTATTGCGTGCCTACCTCGCCGGTTCCGGATTCCGCGAGTATGCAAAAACCGGCCGCTTGTGGGATCACGCCCTCCCCGCAGGCTTGCAAAACTCTTCGCAACTACCAGAAGTCCTGCACACTCCAACCACCAAGGCCGAGGTCGACGAACCCGTCACCTGGGTCGAAGCCATCGAACTCATTGGAAACCAAGACGAGGCTGCGCAAATCCACAAACTCGCTCTGCGGATTTTTAACCAAGCCAGCCAACGCGCAGCCGCCAAAGGTGTGGTCCTTGCCGATACCAAGTTCGAATTTGGTCGGGTGGACGGCAAGCTTGTTCTCATCGATGAGGTGATGACCCCGGATAGCTCCCGTTACTGGCCGCAGGATCAAATTGTTGCTGGGCAAGAACCGCCAAGCTTCGATAAGGAAATCGTGCGCAGCTATTTACGCTCGATTACCGAGTGGGATAAAACGCCACCACCACCAAGCATTCCTGCCGAGGTGATTGCCGAAACCAGATCCCGCTACTTAGACATTTGCGAGATCCTGACTGGCAGTCTGCCGGTATCCGTTTCGCGCTAAGTTTTTGTTACCTTAGCTGAGGTCAGGGTAGGAGCGGGCTATGAGCCTCATCTCTATTCGGCGACATCTCAGTGACTTTTCCGTGGTTGCAAACACCTCGATTCCCAGCAGACGAGAACGGCGTGGTGAATTTCACCACCACCCTTCCACGCGGAGTTTCCGGGCATAGCCTTTATAGTCAGGCCATTGAGCTACTTGGCGACGGAACCGCAGAACTCAGCAATGCACTAGCGGCCCAGGTTCCATAGCAATTCAGCATTCCAATGTTATCCTTCTGCTAACATCGTTAACGTTCACTCCTTATCCTTGAACAAACCCCGTTTCGGAGTTCAAGTTGAACATAAAATCAAGATCTTCCCGCCGCCAACTCGCGTTTTGGGCTGGCATTACATTAACCTTTTTATCCGCGCAGTTACTCGCACAAGAAACCACTGGAGGTGACCATCACTTCGATGACTCCCAAGTCGGTGTATTCCGTGGGGAGAGTTTTAGGCTTGCGGTAGCATCGCTAGGCGATATCAATATCGATGGAATCCTAGATATCGCAGCCGGTCCTATAGATGACGATGGCATTTCTGATTTCGCGGTTGGTTCCTTGCCTATGCGTGAGAGCGTTCAGGCGATTCTCGACGTTCAGCCTTAATTCGATTGGGCTTCGCTTTTTTCGAAGCGCGCCAAGGCAATTTCAAGCAAGGCGACATCCGCAGGAGTCACTCCGGCTAATCGTCCTGCACTTCCCAGAGTTTCCGGTCGCACTTCCTCCAAGGTTAGACGCGCTTCATTGCGTAATCCCTTGATGTTATCTAATGCAAAATTGGAAGGGATTAAAGTTCCTTCGCGTGATGCAGCACGTGCCACCCAAGCAGCCTGACGTTTTACATAGCCTTCATATTGCACATCTGCTTCAAGAGTTTCCCAATCGCGATTGCTTAGTCCAAAACGCGCACTTTCGGGTGCAACTTCCAACACCTTTTGCCAGCCACCGTGTTTCGGTTGACGCAAAAGCGCCAGGTGTTCTCCCAATTCCGCCAGCGCTAGATCGAGCCTTGCTTTACGCGCAGCATAACGCTCAAAACGATGCCTCGAACAGCCGCCAAACTCCTGTGCAACCGGAGTGAGGCGAATGTCGGCGTTGTCATGACGCAGCAACAATCGATGCTCCGCACGCGATGTGAACATGCGGTAAGGTTCGGTGGGATCGCTCACCACCAAGTCATCAATAAGCACTCCGATATAGGCTTGATGTCGACCGAGCACAATCGAGTCACGCCCCAAGATTTTGAGCGCGGCATTCCATCCTGCCATCAATCCTTGTGCCGCTGCTTCCTCGTAACCAGAAGTGCCACAGATCTGGCCGGCGAGGTACAGGCCATCCCAGTCACGCAATTCCAAGGTACGGTGCAGGCAACGCGGGGCAACATGGGTGTACTCCACCGCATATCCCGCCTGCACAATCACCGCGTTTTCCATGCCAATACAGGTGCGCACAAACTCCTCTTGTACCTCGATAGGCAAAGAAGTGGAAATGCCGTTGGCGTAGAGCAAATCGGAATCGACGCCTTCCGGCTCCAAAAACACATTATGCGCATCGCGGTCAGCAAAGCGCACCACCTTGTCCTCCAACGACGGACAATAACGCGGACCGACACCATCAATGCGTCCGGCATACATGGGAGCCAGATGCAAATTTTCCCGCACGATGTCTTGCGTACGTTTCGTGGTGGTGGTTTGCCAACAAGAGATTTGCTCGTTATCAATGCGATCGTGAAGGAAACTAAATGGAACCGGATCAGCATCGCCTTTCTGTTCCGTCATCACCGAGTAGTCCACCGAATCAGCAGCAAGACGTGGCGGGGTTCCAGTCTTTAAACGCGCCGTGGGTAATCCCAATTTGCGTAATGCTTGACCAAGACCAGCAGCACCGGCTTCGCCAAAACGCCCGCCTTCGGTCTTCACCAAACCAGTATGGAGCAATCCCTCTAAGAAAGTACCGGTGGTCAAGATGACTGCTTTGGCTGCAAATTCGCGGCCATCGGCCATGCGGATGCCACGGATTTGCTTCTCATTCCAGAGTAAATCTACGGCCTCGCCCTCGATGACATGAAGTCCTTCCTGTGCCGCCACCATTTCCTGGGCGATACGCTCATAGCCCTCGCGATCACATTGCGCCCGTGGCGACTGCACTGCGCGTCCTTTCGATGTATTCAACATGCGAAATTGAATACCAGCACGGTCGGTGATGATGCCCATCCAGCCGCCAAGAGCATCAATCTCACGCGTGAGTTGGCCCTTGCCAATCCCTCCAATCGCTGGGTTGCACGACATCCGCCCCAAAGCCTTGGCTTGGAGAGAAACGAGGCCGACCTGAAGGCCCAGGCGTGCCACCACCGCTGCCGCTTCTAAGCCAGCATGGCCACCGCCAATCACCAAAACATCGTGGGAATCTATCATCATTTCCAAGCGCAGGACGCAACCTGCCGAGCTTTGTATTCTAAAGCACTCTGATGTTTACCGTTGCCCTCCTCCTGTGCGCGCCACTCGCCATTTCCTGCCCTCAAGAACCGAGTGCTGGATTCGAAAGCCTGACAGCGGCATTGCAAAAGCGAACCGCCGTGCGGCGTGCTAATGCGGAGCAGGCCTGGAAGGACCACGGTGCTGCCTATCTGAACCAACCGGCTCGTGGCACTATGGACCCCCTGCTGAATTTCGCGCCCGAGATTCAAGAACCCCTGCTGAACGCCCTGCAGCAAACATTGCGCGGAGAACTCGACCAGCCTGACGCCCAGCAAAGCATTCTGCTCTTGCTGGCCCGATGCCTCAACTCAGGCGGCTCAGCACGTTTGCTAGAGATTCTTCCACAGCTGCCTCCAGCACGGCAGCCCGACACCCTACGCAGCGTAATTGCGCAGGGTGGACCACGCACCCTTAGTCTTGCGCGCACCTACCTTGACCATGCCAACCCGGCCTTGCGCCAAGCAGCTCTAGGTGGACTCTTGCTGCACCTCCATGTGTCGGAAACACCGTCCTTGGTCGCGCGGATGGATTTTGCGCAAATGGATTTGGAGCTCTTTGGGGCCACTCTAGATGAGCTGGCTAATCGAGATTTACCCGATAGCTTTCAGCTCCCCACCGAGGCCTTCCGCCAAACCCAACGCGCCTTTGTCGCTGGCGTAGTCACGCTGCTTACCGCCCACCCACAAGAAAACGCCGAGGACTACCTGCTTGACCGGGTACTCGATCGCACTGGGACCGGCTTGTCCACCGAATCAAAGGTGGACTCCCTGCACGCCTACGAAGCTGGCGCCACCGCTTTTCGCTGGAAAACCGGGGTACGAGCACTCGCCCGTGAGCTGAAAGACCTTCCACGTTCGCCATATAGCCTCGAAATCGCTTGGTCCTTGCACCGTTTGGGCGAAAAAGCGGGGCGCAACTATTTGTTAGAAAAGCCCTTGGCCACCGCCCGCCGCAACCCAGATGACTGGCGCGCACAATTCGCTTTGGCCCAGCTTCAGGTCGAGGTCGATGAGTTTCAATCGGCCTATCGCCTATACAAAAAGACCCTAGATTCCCTCGAAGGCACCCCTGTGGTGCGCCGGGTTGAGAAATGGGATTATTTCTACGCTGCACGCGCGGCAGCTGGCGCCAAGCATTCCAAAGAGGCTGGGCAGTGGCTTGTGGCGGCACGGCTGAGGCCTGAGGAGCTGGCTCCCTACCGAGATTTACCGGAATTTCAGCCCTACCTCAAAAAGGAACCCTTCAATCGTCTGCTAAAGGTTGCCGATTAGGGGCGGCGACGGGAGAATGTTCGGTCCTGGGTCATGTGGACCCACCCAAAAGACGTGCCGAAATCCCTCCCCATTGAAGCCGACAAGACCGAACTCGGTGCTTGTCACTACAAAATCTCCGTCAAGGTTCCTGCTGAACGGGTGACCGAGGAATTTGATCATGCTTACAAATCCGCATCGCGGGGCATGAAAATTCCAGGTTTCCGTCCTGGCAAAGCGCCGGCATCGGTCCTTCGCCAACTCCTTGGAGACGGCATCCAAGAACATGCTACCGAGCATCTGTTCGAGCACACCTCGGGCGATGCATTGAGTGTGGTTGGGCTGCGCAGTGAAGTTTTGCGCATGCTGGAATTCGATCCAAGCCAATACACCGTCGAAGATGGAACCGCGCTCGAGTTCGAATTCGAAGTAGAAACCATGCCTCAAATCGATCTTCCAGAATGGACGGAGATTGATGTCGAAGCGGAAGAAACCGAAGCGACCGAAGAGCAAATCCAAGAAGCCCTCAACGGTTTGGGACAAAACCATGCCAAGTTCGAGGAAGTCGAAGACGGTAGCGTCGACGAAGAGCTTCTTGCTGAAATCGATCTGGTTTACGAACTAGATGGCGAAACTGGCCCCGAAGCCAAAGAGCTTAAGTTTGGCCTCGGCTCCCCGCTTTACGGCGCGGATTCTGAAAAATACGACGAAGCACTACGCGGCGCCCAAGCTGGCAGCGAGTTTGAACTCGAGGTCGAGTTCAACGAAGGCTTCTCCAAAGAAGAGTGGGTTGGCAAGACAGGCATCGCCAAAATCAAGGTCCTCAAGGTGCTCAAGCAACGTGCTGCAACCAAGGAAGAACTCTGTGAGGGGCTTGGCCTAGATAGCCCAGAAGTGCTCGATGAGCGCTTAGAAGCACGCATTGCCGCTGATAACGTACAGCGTGAGCGTGAGCGTCAGGCCCATGAAATCCTGGCCACCATCGTTCGCCTGCGTCCTTTCGAACTGCCGGGCCGCATGATTGAAGAAGAAGCTGCTGCCACCACCAAGTCGAACAAGGAGCGCATGATGCAACAAGGCGCGAGCGAAGAGCAGGCAGAAGAAGAGGCTGCCAAGCACGTGGACCAAATGGTGGAGGATGCAGAAAAACGCCTCAAGCATTGGTTCATTCTGCGCAAAGTTGGCGCTGAAATGAAGGTACGGGTGACGTCTAAGGATTTGGACATGGCCTACCGTTCGATCTCGATGCAGCAACAAGTCGATATCAAAATGGTCAA
Organism: Planctomycetota bacterium; assembly: GCA_045047305.1. Classification (GTDB taxonomy): domain Bacteria; phylum Planctomycetota; class UBA1135; order UBA1135; family UBA1135. Next base: position 45,067 of record JASFYO010000029.1, read on the forward strand.
GACCTACTATAAGGAGCAAAACATGGTGGATAACCTCCGTGGCGAAATCCTTGAGTCCAAAGTCCGCTCCACGATCGTGGATGTGGTCGCCAAGCACCGCGAAGATAAGGCCGCTGCGCCGCTGGAATCCTAATTGGAATCCTTCCAGGCTTCCTAAAGGATGCCGCCCATAAACGCCGAGAGCTTCTTCAAGGGGCTCTCGGCGTTTCTTTTTGGATGCCGAGGTTTGATTTGCCCCGCCAATAACGCTACTTTCCTGCCATGAACTCGCCCGAGCACCAGCCCGCCCAAGGCTTCTCCATTCCTTACGTCATCGAGAAGACCGGTCGCGGTGAGCGCACTTACGACCTTTACTCCCGCCTTCTGGAAGATCGCATTATCTTCCTCGGCACCGGAGTAGACGACATGGTCGCCAACGTCATCGTCGCCCAGCTCTTGTTCCTGTTTAAGCAGAATAAGAACCAGGACATTCAGATGTACATCAACTCCCCGGGTGGCTCGGTCACCGCTGGGTTGGCGATTTACGACACCATGCAGTACATCGACTGTGATGTATCTACTTTCTGCATCGGGCAATGCGCATCCATGGGTGCGGTTTTGCTGGGTGGAGGCGCTACGGGTAAGCGTTTTATCCTGCCCAACTCCCGGGTGATGATTCACCAGCCTTGGGGTGGTACGCAAGGCACCGCCAGCGACATGGAAATCCAGGTCGCTGAGATTCTGCACTTGAAAAAGCGCCTCAACGGCATCCTTGCCCACCACAGCGGCAAGACCCTGAAACAGGTCGAGAAGGCTACCGACCGTGACAATTTCCTCTCCGCTGAGGAAAGTGTGGAGTTTGGTCTCGTCGACCAGATTATCGGTCAGGTGAACTAGCGTTCCAGGCCCCTTTCTTAGTGTAGACTATACGTATGGCAAGGGGCCAAGACCGAGGAGAAGTAGAACGTTGCACTTTCTGTGAGAAGGTGCGCGCCCAGGTGGAGTCGTTAATCGCGGGTCCACCTGGAATCTATATCTGTAATGAGTGCGTGGAAATCTGCAACTCGATCCTGCATGAAGAGGACCGGCGCTTGCAATCCGTCACCGAACCCGAGGCCGATAAAACCTCGGTGGGTTTCCTGACTCCGCGCGAAATCGTCAATCGTTTGGACGAGTACGTCTACAGTCAGGAAAGCGCCAAGCGTGTCCTGGCCGTTGCGGTACACAACCACTACAAACGGTTAGAGGCCGATGCCCGCATGGCTGCGGTCAAAGACGGTGCGGAAAAACCGGAATGGGCCAACGTGGAGTTGGAGAAGTCCAACGTCTTGCTGATAGGACCGACCGGCTCTGGAAAAACCCTGCTTGCGCGGACTTTGGCGCGCATTCTGAATGTGCCCTTCGCGATTGCCGATGCCACCACTTTGACCGAAGCCGGCTATGTAGGTGAAGACGTCGAAAACATCTTGCTGAAGCTGCTGCAGTCCTGTGACTTTGATTTGGAGAAGGCCCAACGCGGCATCATCTATATCGATGAAATCGACAAGATTGCGCGCACCACTTCCAACGTGAGTATCACCCGCGATGTCAGCGGTGAAGGCGTACAGCAGTCCTTGCTAAAGATTCTGGAAGGTTCGGTGGCGAATGTGCCACCCCAGGGCGGACGCAAACATCCGGAGCAATCCTGCATTCAAATGGACACTTCCGGCATCCTCTTCATCTGTGGCGGAACTTTCTCTGGGATTGAAGAGATCATCGGGCGCCGTGTAGGCGAAGGTTCCATTGGCTTCCACTCTCCTGAAGAATCGGTGAAAGCGATTGAGGTCAAAGACCTCAACGACCGTGATCGTTTGGTGCCGTTGCTCGACACCAAAGATTTAGTCGACTATGGATTGATTCCTGAGTTCGTCGGACGTCTTCCAGTCCATGTTCACCTCGCTGGCCTTAGTCAGGAAGATTTAGTGCATATCTTGGTTGAGCCAAAAAATGCGCTGATTCGTCAGTTCCAGGCTTACTTCGCCATGGAAGAACACGAGTTATCCTTTACCCAAGAAGCTTTGGTGGAGATTGCCAAAAAAGCATTTGAACGTGAAACCGGCGTCCGTGCCCTACGTTCCATCTTGGAAGGCGTACTACACGATCTCATGTTCCATCTCCCGGAATACGGCTCCCCTGGACGTAGCTTTGTGATTACCGGCGAAATGATTCGTAACGGCAATGCCAATGTCTTGCTGGAAGGGGGCGAAGAGAACGCCCGTCGCGAAACCGCCTAGGCTTCCCACACTAACCCTTGGTCATGTTTGGACTCCTCACGAGCCTCCTCTTGGCGGCGGCGCAGCAAGCACCGTCGGTTCCTTTTGAATTTGACCTGCCCGCAGGCTATGCCCCCTTTGAAGCTTCAGCTGAGGAACTAGGCACCTGGGTCAGTGCTCGCGAGGACGCAGGTGCACGTTTTCTAGTGCGCCATTACGCGGTCACCATCGGAGCGATTCCTGCCGCGGTCGCCAAAGACATTCGTGATCGCTTGTGGGCACCAAGTCTGCAAAAAATCCAGCACAGCATCACACCATGGGCTGGTGAGGTCGACGGCATTGAAGCGGCCGGATGGATCATTGAATATCCCTCTGAACACAAAGCCATGGTGGTACTGCAACGGATTGCCATCCAAGGCGAGGCTATGACCATGATTTTGTGGGAAGGTCCTTTCGCTGGCAAACAAGCAGCCGAAGCCTTACTCGACGGATTCAAGCTGCCATCCAGTTGGCTCTCGCTTCCCCCGCCAGAAATCGATATCTACCGCGGCCTAGGGCCTAACGCGGAAGCTCCACTCTTCCCAGGTAAAATGGAGATAGAGATATTTTCGCCCGCGTTTAAGGAAGATGCCTACATGACAGTTCGGGTTAGCTATACCCCCGGTTTAGGCCCAACTCCAAACCAGGAATTCACTTGGCAACTTCCCAGCGGCGCCGCGCTGCAACCGCAAGAGGATGATTTAGGTGGACGTCGGGTGGTTTATCGCGTTCCGCTTGGAGAAGATGGCGGATTTGGCGCTACCTTTGGTATCACCCGCCTCGATGGGCAGGAATTCAGCGCTTTGAATCCCCTTTGGTTGGCGATGCCGTCGCCAGCGCTTAGTCTGCCAAATGTACAACCTCCTGAGTGGCAACTGACCGTGACTCACCTGGCTAATCTTGAGGCTATTTCCACTCAAGTGATCCACCAAAGATTTGACGAGGTCAACAAAGCCATCATCACAGAATTCGCAGCCGTCCCCGCTGGAGTTGCATGGCCGTTCTTTTTAATCGGCGACTTTGAACTGCGTCAGACCGCAGGCCGTAACTGGCACTTGCGCCTCAACAGCAACGCCACCTTAGAAGAGGATGCGATGCGTGAGATCGTACGTCTGCATAAGGCACTAGATCTATGGATGCCAGGAGTCAGTGAACATTGGACTGTCGCTTCCTTTCCTTGGATTGGGGATCGAGTGATGCCAGGACTCTTAGTATTGGATGAACAACGTGGCTGGTTTGGCGCGCCAGTGGATAGTGACTTTGAAGGTTTAAGCCGACGCACAGCCCTAGCCAAACTTCTTTGCCAAGAGCCCTTTGGTGTGCGCAGTCACTCCCGCGGCAGTGCGGCCCTGTTCATGGAATCTTCTCTCGCTGAATACGCCGCTTGGCGTTTGCTAGAAACTTCTGACAATCAAGCCGACGCCGATGCACTCCTTGCCAGCTGGAAGTTACACGAAAAACGTTCTGGCGCCCTACCAATGCCACTTTCGCTACTAGAAATTGGCGATCTCTACGGGCCCCGCCGCCTGCTCAGCTTTGGCCCTTTGGTCTGGCGTGCCATCGAACAGAACTGTGGCAGAGCCGCATTCGATAACATCCTAAAACAGCAGCTACAAAGCCACTCTTGGTGGACTACTTCTGATTTAGAGGCAAAACTTAAAGCCGCCAACCCAAGTTTCGATTGGGATGAATTTTTCACCCAGCATGTCTACGGGCGCAATCTGCCCTCCGACGCTTAACCTCTAGTCTGCCTTCCACTCCCCCGAATCATGCGCATTTATTACCACCGCGACTTTGATGGCATGGCCTCAGCCGCCATCCTTGCGGACGCTCTCGAGCAGTCTCGCGACGAAGCTCAAGTCCGTTGGGCAGGGGTGAACTTTGACCGCACCCTAAATTGGGAAGACTTTGCCATGGGGCAAAACTTTGCCGTGGTAGATTTTCATTTCCACCCACGCGCAAAGTATTGGTTTGATCACCACCCAACCACCTTCCTCAGTGAAGAAGATCAAGCCAAGTTCACTCCAGATGAGAACCGCTGCTTTGACCCAACCGCGCCTAGCTGCCCCCCCATTATCCTGAAGCATGCAATAGAACATTGGGGATACGAGCCCCGCGCGCACTATGCAGAACTTTCCAAGTGGTCCGACATCATCGATGCCGCACGCTTTGGATCTGCCGACCAGTCCATGTTTGGGACGGAAGCCGCCATTCGAGTTAGCCGCGCACTCACTTGCGCTCCAGATTTGAGCTTCCACGACCGCGTGGTTGGCTTGATGCGCGACCGCCCTCTTTTACAGGTCGCCAATGATCCCAAAATCGATAAGTGCTATGAGCGTTCCTGCCGCAACCGCGATAATGCATTGGAGAACTTCAGCGCCAATGTGCAGATTCGATCGGCCACCGCCTTGTTCGCTGACTTACGTTCGCGCAAGATTCGCCGCGAACGTTTTGCGCCGTTCTACTTGAACCCAGAAATCAACTACGCCGTCACCTTGTTACCCACTCGCGCGGGTGTGCATATTACGCTGGCCTCGAATCCATGGAATCGGCCGAAGAGTGATTTTCACATCGGCAATGAAATGAAAAAATATGGCGGCGGCGGCCACCAAGGCGTTGGAGGGTGCAATCCTCCGGATGAAGCCACAGCCCTGGAATGGGCTCACGATATCTACCACGCGGTCGAAAGCCTCAGCTAGAGCTTATGCAACCCTTGCTAGAATCGCATCCATCCGCTTGGCCGGGGATTTTCAAAGAGCTCGGCGTGCCTTCCTTTCATGGTAAGAACGCCGCGCGATGGGTGTTTCAGCGTGGTGCCGGCTCGTGGCAAGAAATGACCGACTTGCCGGCCTCTCTACGCCAAAAGCTGGAGGCCGAAATCCCTCTACTACGCGCACGTTTAATCGACACCTCGGAAGCTAGTGATGGTGCGGTCAAAGTGCTGCTTGCAATGCCGGACGATGCCACGGTGGAAGCCGTCGGTATGCCGGGCACTGCAGGGCGAACCTTATGCCTCAGCACTCAGGTCGGTTGCCCGGTGAAATGTCGTTTTTGCGCGAGTGGCATGGAGGGACTCAGCCGTAACCTGACTCAAGGTGAAATACTCGAACAGGTGTTGTGGCTAAGGCGCGCACAGGGTGATTTTCAGCGCATTGTGGTTATGGGCATGGGAGAGGCTGGGTTTAACCTCGACGCCGTCCTGGGTGCTCTCGATGTCCTCCTCGACGACACTGGCTTCGGCCTCTCTGCCCGCCGCATTACCCTCAGCACGGTCGGACCCAAAGACACTCTCCCGCGCATTGCCGCATGGGGCCGCCCGGTAAATCTTGCGCTCTCACTTCATGCCCCCGACGACGAGCTTCGTCATCAATTGGTACCTGGAGTCGCCAAACGCAGCATCGATGAGACTCTGGCCGAAGCCGATGCCCTATTCGTGGCGCATGGGCGTGAATATACGGTGGAATATGTGCTCTTGGCGGGCGTGAATGACTCCCCTGAACAGGCCGAAGCCCTGGCCTCTTTGTTATACCAAAGACGTTGTCACGTAAATCTAATCCCCTTTAACCCAGTGGCGGAACTGTCTTACGACCGTCCCGCCCCATTGGTGCAGGAAGACTTCGCGAAACGGCTACGAGCAAGGGGTCTATCCGTTACCTTAAGACGGAGTCTTGGACGGGAATCGGACGCCGCTTGTGGTCAGCTTCGGCGTCGCAGGTTGCCCTCCCCAGACCTCTCGACCGAAGTCTAATCAAACCCGATGCGTTTTCTCCTACTGCTTGCCTGCCTGACTCTCCTCCCCGCTAGCGGTGGTGGTGAAAACCCCTTCCTGGAAAAGCAGCTTGCAACCGCCACGCGTTTGCTCGAAGCAGGCAAGGTCGCCGAAGCCAGAGTGCAAATCGAACGAGCGCTGGAACGCGATGACCAACATCTAGGTGCCCTTCGCTTATGGGCTAGCGTTTGCGCCAAGGCTGGCGACAAAGACACCGCAGCTTATGCATTACATTCTTGGCTCGAAGTGGTGCGCGCCGCAGAAACACCATCCGTTAAGAGAAAAGTAATCAAGGAAGTCGAAGCGGATTTGCTTCTGATTGATACCGAGGCTAAAAGTTTTCGCAAGTTGACTGATTTATACATCAAGGAGTTATTGAAACTAGAGAAGGAGCATGTCAAAAGGGGACGTTTCCATTCCGCGCTTGCGATCCTCGATGAAGTGCTGCACATCGATCCACGGAATGCAGAAGGCTTACGTTTATATAAGGCCATTCAACGCGAAGGCGGATCCGATATCGCGACAGAAGATATTTACGCCGGCACCGACCCGAGCGCAGGCGTCGACCCGGAATGGATCGCCGAAGAAAATGCCAAGCATTCTGATTGGAAGAATGCATGGCGTAAAGAAACTGAGTATTACCGCATTCGCACCAACGCCGGTTATATGGTGTTGCAAACTGCCGGCATCGCGATGGACCAAATGAGTTTGGCCTACCGCAGATTCTTCCACTACAAAGAAGACGGTGGATCCGTCCCGAAAATCGATGTCTTGGTATTCAAGAACCGAGATGAATATCTAACCCTCGGAAGTAGCCCGGTAGAGTGGTCCGCAGGTCAATTTACAGGAAGTGCGGTGGAGACTTACATCGGCGATGCGGAAGGTTCCGACGGGATTCGTGGCATGTACAGCACTCTGTTTCACGAAGCAGCGCACCAATATGTTTCTCTCACAGGAAAAGGCGGCGTACCTGGTTGGCTCAACGAAGCTTATGCCTCCTTCTTTGAAGGCACCACCATTCTGTCTAATGGAACTGTAAGGTGGAACCGAGTCAACAATGGTCGTTTGTTTGCTTTGGCCCCGCGCCTAGAAGCTGGATGGATGAAAGATTATAACGACGGCATCCGCGACAACGAAGGTGGATGGGGCACTCCAACCAAGGCGCCAAGTTTGCGCATCTTGATTGAGAACCGCTACGAATGGGGTCCACCATGGTATGCGCCGACTTGGGGGGTGGTGTACTTCCTCTACAATTACCGCGATCCAGAAACCGGTATTCCGGTGCTACGCGCACCCTTGCACGAATACTATTTGTCTGGAGCAGGCAGTGTAGGCCCCAGTCGCCGCATTGAACACTTTGAGGAAATTGTTTTATCCGGTGAAAAGTCGCCGGTGAAGACGGTCGACGAACTCACTGAGATTTGGGCAGAATGGTTGTTAGAGTTGCGCGATCGCCAGCTCGGCAAAGGCGATGCAGAAGCAGACTTGTTGCATTACGCAGACTTGGCCATCGAACGCAACGATATCGAACTCGCTCTTTCGCTGCTAGAAGAAGCCATGCTTTACGCACCGGATAACCCTGAAACGCAATGGAGTCTTGCCAACGTACTCGAGGAGAAAAAGCTGTATGACCGCGCAAGTTCGATGTACCGAACCTTTGCTTCCGAATTAGAGTTACGCGGCTTGGCGGGAGAAGATTCACGTTATGAGCGTGCGCGCAAATTAATGGAAGAACTGGACCCCTTGTTCCAAAAGCACAAAAAGCTAAAATTCCAACTTGAAACCGACGGCTTGAAACTCGCGCGATCCTATCGTCAACGTAAAATGCCACGTATGGCGATGGAAATCGCTAGGCGAATGTCGGCCAGCTGGTCGATGCCAGAAGCACTCGCCTTTTATACCGAAGTAGCCATGGAAAGTGGTATCAGTTTGGCGCGTTGGAGAATCGCCTATAACGAGCTCACACTCGACGGATGGCAACCCAATAAGTATTACCGTGCATACGGCAAGATTGTCGACGTCCTGGTCGTCGATGACCCGCTCATCAAAACGCCACCAGGTTCCTTCCAAACCCAAGAGCTCTCCGCCGACGTTTCCTTCGATGCCGACTACTCCATCGAAACTGAATTTCGCTTCGGGAAGGACCCTAGTTTCATGGGGCTTTGTTTCGGCCGCAAAGATGGTCGCAACACACACGCCGTCGGCCTTTATCCCAAGGGTGCGCTCGACGTCGCGACCAAGGCTGGCGGCAATTGGACTACGCGCGATCACCAACAGCTTTCCATCGCACCCGGCTGGCACAAACTCAAAATCGATGTTGTAACCCAAACCGGCGCCAATGCCGTAGTCGACATTTACTTCGATGACAAGTATCTACGCAGCGTTGAAATGCCGCGCGATAGTGTGCGTGGAAGTTTTGGCCTCATCACTGGAACCGGAGACGGACACTTCCGCAACATCCGCATTTTGGAGCGCGACCCCCACGATCCAGCGGCCCGCATTGAACGTGAAATCGCACTGAAGGAACGCTTAAGTGATCCTTCCAGCCGAGCCCCTGGCGTATTCCAGGGCGTGAAACCACCGGACTTCAGCAAGATGCACGGCAAATGGCTGCAGGGCGAAGCTATGACTCTACTCGACAATTACGGGCATCCATCGGTCATCGCATTCTGGACCCCCCATCAAGACGAACTGATACCAACCACCGATTACTATGATTGGTTAGTCGGTAAATGGAAGGAATTCGGACTCGAGGTCGTGGTGGTCGTCACCAATTCGCACACCGAGAAAGCAGTGCTGGATTGGCTCAAGGAGCATCCGATGGAACATGTCCGCGTTCTCTATGACCAACGGTTTTTGATTTACCCGGCCTACAACGTGGGCCAGGGTGGCTGGGAAATCCCCCGATTGCTGCTAATCGATGTCGATGGCACAGTCGCCTGGGAAGGCGACCCAAACCTTCGTCTGGATGTTGGCTGGGATTTAATGGAGCCAGAAATCACCCCCCTCGACCAATCCATCGAGGCCTTAGTCAACAAGCGCCAACTACGTGAGCTTGAAAAATTGGGGCCCAGCTACGATGCAGCACTTAGCTTGTTCGAGAAGGGAGACTTGAAATTAGCCCTGAATAAGCTCACCCCGCTTGCCAATCTCAAGGCCGGCTTCGACATTCGAGTGCAAGATGCACGCGCCTTACGCGATGCGATTGAAGGTATCGGCGCCGAACTTCCTTTAGCTGCAGAAGCTGCCGAAGAAGAAGGGCGTCCATTGTTTGCGTTTGCCTTACTCTCTCGCGCGATCGACGAATTCCCTAAAACCGGAATCGCAGACCTCTCCACATCTAGGCGACGCAAGCTGGAACGTACCACGCAGTACCGTAAGGCCACCAAGGCATGGAAGTCTCTAGAGTCGGCGGCCAAAGATGCTGGGCGTGGCCGTGATCAAGCGCAGATCATGGCGAACCTCGACAAGGCCTTAGCTGCCAGTGATTGTGCAGAGGTCCAAGAAGCAGCCGCCAACATGAGAGACGTCCTACTGCAAAGCGGCGCAAGCGCTGTTGCTGCAGTATGGGAAAAAGTCCAGCCCCAAACTTTGGGACTGGACTTCTAAGAGCTTCGCCGTGGCGAATCTAAACTTGGCCTTGGTTTAAAGCACCTTCAAGGATTGCTCAGTCAAAACGAGCACCTTGTCGACATCTCCACTGGTGATAGCCAGATGTGGGCGGAAACGAATGGTGCGCTCGCCACTGCCGAGCCCAAGAAGACCATTGTCGAACATTTCGCTCAACATTTTATCGCGAGCATCGCCGCTAGGAAGGTCAAAGGCCATCAGTAATCCAACACCACGGACGTTCTCGACCATGTCAAAGGATTCAGCCATTTTGCGCATGTTGTCCAACCAGTATGCACCTTGGTTCGCGGCGTTGTCGCACAAGTTCTCGTCACGAATGACTTCCAGAACTTTGGTGGCGCGCACCATATCAACCAAGTTGCCACCCCAAGTGGAGTTGATGCGACTCGACTTCTCGAAACAGTTATCTGGCACTTCATCCACCTTTGGACCCGCCATGATGCCACACTGCTGTGCCTTCTTGCCGAAGCAGAAGATGTCTGGAGTGATACCGTAATGCTGGAACATCCATGGCTTGCCGCTCCCGAAGTAACCGGTTTGCACTTCATCCAAAATGAACAAGCAATCATACTTTTCACAGCGTGCCTGTAGACCTTGCAGGAACTCGGCGCGGAAGTGACGATCGCCACCCTCACATTGCATAGTTTCAATCAAGATCGCAGCGATATCGTCTCCATGCTTATCAAAGCATGCATCAATTACTGCAAAACAATCCTCTTCGGCTGCAATATGCTCGCGTAGGCCATCGCCTTCCAGCGGGAAAGTGACTGCAGGTGCAAGCACACGTGGCCAATCCTCAAACTTTGGAAAGTAATCAACCTTGTCTGGCAGAGTGTTGGTCAGCGACAAGGTGTATCCAGAGCGACCGTGGAATGCTTTTTCAAAGTGCAGGATTTTGGTGCCTACATCAGCATCGACGCCCTTGGCACGATTGCGGCGTACCTTCCAGTCGAAGGCAACCTTCATTGCGTTTTCAACAGCAAGCGCTCCGCCATCGATGAAGAACATGTGCTTAAAGCCTTCGGGAGCTGCAACCTCACCCATCCGGGTGACGAAATCGGCCATCTCGGTGGTGTAAAGATCAGAGTTCGCTGGGCGATTGGCGATCACGTAATCCAAGCTACGCAACCAAGCCTGATCCATCAAAGCTGGATGATTCCAACCGATTGGAGTGGAGCCAAAACAGCCGAAGAAGTCGACAAAGGTTTTGCCACTGCGAGAATCATGCAGTTCAGCGCCCAGGGACTTCTCGAAATCGAGAACGAGTGGGTAGCCGTCGGCCAGAATCCAGCGGCCGAGAGTCTCGTGAACCTGCTGGGGATCGGTATGAGTTTGTGTGGATGTGGTCATTTCTAAGCAGCTAAGGGAAATTTAATTCGTTCCGCCCAGCGCAGGGATGGTGCGGCAAAAATCGAGGAACAAATCTTCGTCGGCAGCATTTTCTTCCAAAGTGCCGACCATGAGCATAGGTGCTGCGCGCCCAAGGCTCGCAAGCATTTGCCGATTGAGTTTGAGATTGGCAACCAGAGCCGGGTGTCCATCTTCGCCACCAACAATCAAACTGGCGCCGGCATCGGCAATCCGATGTACGGCGGAAGCGAGCTCACCGAGGGAGCACTCCTCCTGCAGCGGAAGTTTCGAAATCCGCGAGCGAAGAGCAGAAAGGAAGGCTGTGTTACGTACTTCAGGCACCAAAACTAAGCTGATCACTGGACGCGCGAGCCATGTCTCCATAAGAGCTTCCGCCGCCTGCGCGACCGGAGCTTCGGCGGCGAGGCAGAACACCTTTTCCCCAGAAGCTTGCAAGGGGGATTCCTGCACAGCCTGGTCGGAAGTAAGGTTAAGGGTATTCATGTCAGAGGAGACCTCTCAAGCAGCGCAGTCAGGAAGGTGGGATGCCGAAGAAGCATCGTCTGCTCGCCTGAGTTTGCCACGTATCAGCAGCCTAAGAAAGAAGCGTGACTACGCGAGAGTCTACGCCGAGGGCAAACGCGCCCGGGGACGGCTCATTCTAGTCGTTGCGGCTCCAGGATTGAACCCCCTGTCTGCGCGTATGGGACTTTCCGTGGGGCGCAAATTCAATCCCTCGGCGGTGGTGCGCAATCGAGCACGCCGAGTTTTACGTGATGCATTCCGTCTGCAGCGACGCCAATTGCCCCACCTGGACCTCATTCTCATCCCTACAGCTCGTGGCGCGGAGTACAAAACCAATGAGGTTGAGGCCGAGTTACGTCGCCTGAGTAAAAAAATTGCCCGCTGGTTCGAAGAGGACCAGGCCAAAACTTAGACATGCGCTACCTCTTTATGGGGCTTATTAAAGCCTATCGCTTCCTTTTGAGTCCGCTTCTGGGCGCCGACAAGTGCAGGTTTACTCCAAGCTGTTCAGAATACGGACTAGAAGCTCTGCAAATACATGGAAGCATCAAGGGCCTCGGCCTTACAATCTGGAGAATTCTCCGCTGCCAGCCCCTCTGTCGCGGCGGATTTGACCCGGTTCCCCTTCGAAAACCGAAGCCATGATTCTCGGATTCACACTTTCTCTCCTTCTTCAGCATCCGCACGCCCAACCAGGCCCGGAAATCCAACCTCTTCCAGCCAAGCAAGACATTGCGATTCCAATGCGAGAAGACTTGCGCTACGACGGCGAGGTTCATTTCGGTGCCATGCGCCGCTTGACCACCTTGGGCGAAAATGCAGAGGGCTACTTCAGCAATGGCGGACGTCATATCACCTACCAAGCCACATTCGGCGGACGTGATTGTGACCAAATTTTTGAACTGGATTTACTCAGTGGCGCGCGTCGCTTGATCAGCACTGGAACTGGAAGAACAACTTGCAGTTTTTACATGCCCGGAGACCGGCGTATTTTGTTTGCCAGCACGCATGCATCAGCAGACGACTGCTTACCGCCAGCTGACTTTTCACGCGGTTATGTGTGGAAGATTTATCCGCAGTACGAATTGTACATTCGCGATCTGGATACCTGGGAACTAAAGCCATTGGCCCCCGCTCCGGGCTACGATGCGGAAGCCGTAGTCAGTCCAGACGGAGAGAAGATCGTTTTCACTTCGCGACGCAATGGTGATCTTGATATTTACATCATGAATATTGACGGTTCAGACATAACTCAACTCACTGACCGTTTGGGTTATGACGGCGGCCCCTTCTTCTCACCGGATTCCAAACGTTTGGTTTACCGTTCCTACTACCCAGAAGATGAAGAAGCCAAAGCCAAGTATCAGGCCTTACTCGACGACAATTCCATTGAACCGATGGCTTTGCAGCTTTGGGTCATGGATATCGACGGAAGCAATAAGCGCCAGATTACGGACAACGGAGCCGCAAACTTCGGACCGTACTGGCATCCAGACAATAAGCACATCATTTACTGCTCGAACCAAGCATCGGAAAGTGGTCGTGATTTTGACATTTTCCTGACCGACGATGAAGGTAAAACGGATGAACGCATCACCTACGGCCCAACCTTTGATGGCTTCCCGATGTTCTCTGAAGATGGCCGTCAGCTGATTTTCGCGAGTAACCGCGCCAACGCGAAACGCGGAGACACCAACCTGTTCTTGGTGGAGTGGCTGCCAGACGCCCGTCCGGTGGAATAAGCAAACCCAACCGCAATTCCTTTCAAGGTCAGACTCGTTTCGAGTCTGACCTTTTCAATTCACGGCGTCCGCTTCGAAGGATTTCCAAGAGCAGTCCAAAAATCCCATGAAGACGCCCACCCTAGCGCAAGCCACAAGCCTGAAGTGCACGATCGCGAACTTCTTGGGCGCGTCTGCGAGCCTTCTTAGCACCAGCCCGAAGAACCTCTTCGACTCTCTCTGGATGCGCGAGATATTCTTCACGCCGGGCACGCGCAGGAGCAAAGTAATCTTCCATCGCATCTTTCAGACGCATTTTGAGGTGGCCATAACCAGGTGCACCTTCGCCACCAGCTTGTACTTTCTGCTGCCACCCGGTCATCTCCTCACCCGACAGGAACAATGCAAGCAGATCAAAAACGAATAGCTCCGAAGGATCTTTGGGGTCTTCGGGTGGGCGCGAATCGGTTACGATTTTGCCACATAACTTTTTGAGTTTTTTACCCTCCTCAAATATCCAAATATCGTTGCCATAACTCTTGGACATCTTTTGCCCATCAAGCCCTGGCACTTTCTGCATGGTCTCCGTCTTTTGCAGACGCATTTCTGGGCGCTGAAAAACATCGCCGTACGCGCCATTGAAGTAGCCCGCCATATCCTGCGTCATTTCAACGTGCTGCACTTGGTCCTTGCCAACCGGAACCAAGGTGGAATCGTAGGCAAGGATATCGGCGGCCATAAGAATGGGGTAAGTGAACAGGCCGACACTCGGCTTAATGTCGTTATTAACCTTATCTTTGTAGGAATGCGCACGCTCGAGTAAACCCATGCCGGTGACCGTGGCTAATAACCAGGCAATCTCGGTGACTTCTGGAACATCGCTTTGACGAAACAGCACCGACTTTTCAGGGTCCAAACCACAAGCCAAATAGGTAACCGCCGTTTCCCAAACCAACTCGCGCATTTTTACTGGATCGCGCTGCGAAGTTAAGGCGTGGTAATCCGCAATAAAATAAAAGTGTTCACCCGCTTCTTCTTGCAAAGCAATGTGTTGATGGATTGCACCAAAGTAGTTGCCGATATGCAACAAACCACTTGGCTGAATCCCGCTAAGAATCGTAGTCATGAATCCAGCCTACTTCCAAATAAAGGTGATTGGTTTTTCGATTTCTGGGTGCAAGCTTTGATGCACCGGACACGTTGCTGCTGCTTTTTCCAATAAGGACTTATGTTTCTCCTCCACTCTGCAGTGCATGGTCACAACCACAGGCAAAGCGCCAATCCGACGCACTGGATCCGCCACCATGTGCTTCTCAACTTTGATGGTGCTGCCCTCCAAAGCGATTCCATGGCGCTCAGAAACGATGCCGAGAATGGTCAAGATGCAACCGCCTAAAGCCGTCGCAACCAAATCAGTCGGCGAGAAGGACTCCCCCTTACCGCAGTTGTCCAGCGGCGCATCAGTCACAACCTGCACTCCACTCGGTCCATGAGTGGCCTGACAGCGCAACTCACCTTGGTAAACAACATCGATTTCAACGGCCATGCCGCTATTTTAGGGCAGAGATGAGGCTAGGCAAAATACATGGCTCCCCCTGCTAGGATAGGTCCATGTCATACCTAGCATTTCTGCTCCTCACGCTTACTCAAGGCCCATCCACGCACCCCCCGGGAAACTTGATTATCTTGGAGAAATCGGCCGCAACTGCGCGTTTGGTAGACGCAGCGCATGGCAAATCCATGGCCTCCATCAAAGTGGGTGACGGCCCGCACGAAGTTGCGATATCACCTGATTTCCACACTGCGGTGGTGGCTAATTATGGAGGCAAAAATCCCGGTAGAAGCCTCACCCTGATTCATCTCAATGAAATGGGGAAGCCTAAGACTCGCCATATCGATTTAGGGCAAGCGATGCGACCTCACGGCCTGGCCTTTGGGCCGAGCAATCGTTTTCTCTGGGTTACCGCAGAGGTCACTGGAGAGCTGTGGCGTATCGACCTTAAAGACGGAAAAGTCATAAAAAAGATCGACGTCGGCAAAGGGTCCGGGCATATGGTCGCTGCAATGGATGACAAACATGTTTTCGTCAGTCATATTTCTGCCGGTTGCATTACCCCAGTCACCCAACAAGAAGACGGCAGCTGGAAAGCCGGAGAACGCATTCCGACGGGTGCGGGCGCGGAAGGGATTTGGGTGCAGCCAGGAACCGATTTGATCTGGGTGACCAATCGGGCAGCAGATAGCGTCAGCATTGTCGACGCTAGTGAAGGCAAAGAGATCGCAGAGCTACCCTGCGCAGGCTTCCCGATTCGGGTTATGTTCTCTGCCGATGGTTCCGTCGCTGCTGTGAGTTGTGCAGATGCCAATGTCATTGCCCTGTTCGACACCACCACGAAAGAACAAATCGCCCGAATTCCGATTGGTTTCAGCAGCAAGGATGATTCCGATACCCGCCTATTCAAAGATCAATTCGGCGAAAGTGCGGTTCCGATTGGCATGGTGTTCGGGGGCCATGGAAACCACCTTTATGTATCCTGCGCTGGCGCCGATCGCATTGCCGATATTGACATCCGCCTCCAGCGCGTAGTACAAGTCTTTAAAACAGGTAAGGAACCGGATGGCATTGGCTGGTATCCTGCCGCACCGCCCCAAACTACAGAGGTCGGGTACTAAACGCATTCATGATTATCACTAATACCGAAACGGTGCCCGGCAAACGTCTGCTCGAGCATTACGGCCTAGTTCAAGGCAGCACCATTCGTGCCAAAAATGTTGGCCGCGATTTCATGGCTGGTCTAAAAAACCTTGTCGGTGGAGAACTCAAAGGCTACACCGAACTACTACAAGAATCGCGTGATGAAGCCCTTTCGCGCATGGTTTCTCAAGCTGAAGAACATGGCGCCAATGCCGTGGTCAATGTGCGTTTCTCCACCTCTTCGGTGGCTGCAGGGGCAGCAGAAATCTTGTGCTACGGAACTGCAGTTAAACTCGCCGATGAGCGCACAGATATGGGGACGCCACCGCCCATCCCGCACCGCGAGGAGTATTAGAACGTGCTGCAAATTTACTTTGCACTTGGATTTTTAGTGCTCGGACTCACAGTGGGCTCCGCATTGGAGCGATTGCATTACCGCGCCATACGCAAGCGTGAGTTCGGTTTTATTACCTTACCCGCCAGCTCTCTAAAGACCGTGCCAGACCCCGATCATGTAGTGCGTACCGAATTGGCACTTGGCTCGGTGGTGATTTCAGTGGACTACTTCAAGCGCTTTGCGGCCAACCTGAAGAAGCTGTTTGGCGGTGAGATTCACTCTTATTCAAGCCTGCTCGATCGTGCGCGTCGCGAATCCATGCTACGGCTAAAGGAAAGTTGCGCGGATTGCGACATGCTCATCAACCTACGGGTTGAAACCAGTACGATTTCGAGTGGCGGCAACTCCAACATCGGTTCTGTAGAGGTACTCACTTATGCCACCGCAGTCTGGTACAGCCCCCGCTCGCGGCACAGTGTTCCAGTCGATTTGGAAGTATGAGATTTCGGCCTCGGGCACTAAACGAGACCTCGGAGAACTCCCGCGGCGGCAAAGAATCCCTGCTTAACCGCAGCAAAGGCATACTTTCGGCCGTGGTCGTTTTAGCCGCGATTTACCTGGGCCTAGGCGTTCTTGCAGATTTCACGGTGAATCTGGTGCCACCTCAAACCGAAGCGCAATGGTTTTCTTGGACTGAAGACTTGCTCCAACCCACGCTTCCAGTGCCAGATGATTTGCAGATCATCTTCGACCGACTGATTGCCGATGCGGAACTGGATGACTTCCCCTTTCGCTTGGTGTACCTGCCAGCCGAAGAAGTCAACGCCTTTGCACTACCAGGCGGTTTGATTGCCGTCACCCAAGGCTTATATGAAAACGTGCACAGCGCCGAAGGGCGCGCCTTAGTTCTAGGGCATGAGATTGGGCATGTGCAGTACCGGCACGGCTTACAACGCATTGGAAGGTCGATTCTGCTTGCCGGAGCCCTTAGCCTCAGCGGTATCGATACCACCACCGTACTGCAACGTAGCCAGTACCTCGCAGACTTGCAGTTCTCGCGCCATCAGGAGTCCGAATCCGATGACTTCGGTATGCGTTTGGTCTACCGCACCTACGGAACCACAGCGGGATCGATGGAGTTTTTTGAAAATCTGGAAAACCTCCATCTTGAAGATCGCGGTTTCCAGGATCGCTTTGGATCCTTTCTGCGCACCCATCCTCAAACCAGTGACCGACTTGAGGATTTGCGCGAATTGGCGAAAGGGCTAGAGAGCTCCTCGTCCTAGACCTCGACTTTTTCGCCGTAGACTTCGCCGCCTGCTGCGAAGAACTCGACCGACTTATCTTCCATCGCTTTACGCACATCATCGGTGATGCGCATGGAGCAAAACTTAGGGCCGCACATGCTGCAGAAATGCGCTGTTTTGGCAGGCTCCGCAGGCAAGGTTTCATCGTGGTAAGACTTTGCAGTCACCGGATCTAAGGAGAGATTGAACTGGTCCTCCCAGCGGAACTCGAAACGCGCCTTGGAGAGCGCATCGTCGCGGTCACGAGCACCCGGGACGCCTTTGGCGATATCGGCAGCATGAGCTGCAATCATGTAAGTGATGACGCCTTGTTTCACATCGTCGCGGTTAGGCAAACCGAGGTGCTCCTTAGGCGTGACGTAACACAACATCGCGGTTCCGTACCAGCCGATTTGGGCAGCACCGATTCCAGAAGTAATGTGGTCATAACCAGGTGCGATATCAGTCACCAGTGGACCAAGGGTGTAGAAAGGTGCTTCCATGCATTCCTTCAGTTCCATATCCATGTTCTCACGAATCATGTCCATGGAAACATGCCCAGGGCCCTCAATCATGACCTGAACATCGTGTTCCCAGGCAATCTTGGTTAGTTCGCCGAGAGTACGCAACTCGCCAAACTGAGCTTCATCGTTGGCGTCAGCCAAACACCCTGGGCGCAAACCATCGCCGAGACTGAAAGTAACGTCGTACTTCTTCATTACCTCGCAAATGCGTTCAAATCCGGTATAGAGGAAGTTCTCCTTATGATGCGCTAGACACCAGGCAGCCATGATGGCACCCCCACGAGATACGATGCCGGTAATGCGATCAACCGTGAGCGGAATGTACTGCAAGCGTACCCCGGCATGAATGGTGAAGTAATCCACACCTTGCTCCGCCTGCTCCACCAAAGTTTCGATATAAGCCTCGAGACTAAGCTTGGCCGGATCACCACCCACTTTTTCCAACGCCTGATACAAAGGCACGGTGCCAATCGGTACCGGACTATTGCGCATAATCCATTCCCGGGTTTCGTGAATGTTATGGCCGGTGGATAAATCCATCACCGTGTCTGCACCCCACATGATCGACCACTGCAATTTCTCAACCTCTTCTGAAATGGAGGAGTGAGTTGCCGAGTTGCCAATGTTGGCATTGATTTTGGTGCGAAAATTACGGCCAATGATGACCGGCTCCAATTCCAAGTGGCGCCGGTTAGCCGGAATGACAGCGCGGCCAGCAGCGATTTCGTCACGCACGAATTCGGCCGTGCGCCCTTCACGCTGTGCAACAAAGGCCATTTCTTCGGTAATCCATCCGCGACGTGCATAATGCATTTGCGAATAGTTTTCGTCAGCGCGAGCCTCACGCTTAGTGACCCAGTTTTGGCGTGGACGCGGCACTCCAGAACGTGGGTCAAAGCCCTGCGGTCCAGAGGTGTCGTAGACATCGAAATGGCTGCCATCGGTCAAGTTAATCCGACGATAAGGAACTTCCAGGGTGAGGTCTTCGAATGCGATCTCAGTCACGCGTTTCTCCGACGCGGGGAAGCACTCCTCGAAGGTCGGGATGTTGCGGGGCTGCAACTCACCGCTCTCGCGTTGGTTGCTACTCAGGGGTTTTGCGGTTTCCTTCATGGTCTTGCCGTGGTCAACGGAGCCCTACTATGCGCCTCTTTTGCCCTTGACTCAAGCGGAATCCTGCATCCACGCGAAGTTATGATTCCAGAATGGGTACAGGTCAAAAGGTCGCAATTGGGTGTGGTGGATTTCTGCTTTTATTCCTCTTGGCTGGCTTCGGTGGCTGGCGCTGGCTGCAAAACAATTTGGGGATGACCAAGGACCCAGTGGAGATTGCCCAGCGCTTAGACGGTATCGGTGACTTCACCATTCCAGACATTTTTGAACCTAAATTCGGTATGTACACTGAAGCGCCACTCATAAATCCGATGTTGATGTACATCGCTCTGGGCGACCGCAATCAGCAAACCTCGCTGGTGATTTACCAAAGAGAGGGTTACCTCACCGAAGATGACTTACTGAAGGAAGTGCTCGATGGAGGTGCCGGCATGCAAATTCAAGTGGGAGTCGAAAATCTCGGGGAAGAAGAACACTTCCCAGTCACTTTCCGCGGTCAAGAATACTCAGCCAAACTACAAGAGGGCATCGACGACAAACAGCAGGTAGAACGCATCGTCTTGGTAGTGATGCCAGATGAGCACTACACCACTATGGTTGTCTTACACGGTGATCCCATCTTGATCCATCGCAACCTGCTGCAAACGATTCTGCAATCGTCTGCAGCCGTGGATGACGAGACTTCTACTCCCCCGATGAGCGCGGGAAAAACGTCAGCGGAAGATCAGTAGATTTACCATCGCGCAAAATGGTAACCGTAATAGTCTGACCGTTCTTGAACTCAGCAAGGCTATCCATGAAGTCGTAGATGTCGCCAATGCTGATGTCACCGACCTGGATGATGATATCGCCTGCAAGCAGGCCAGCTTTCTCTGCTGGGGAACCTGCTGAGGTACCGTTGATCAACATACCGCGATCCACCATCGCACCGTAATCCGGCATTGAGCCAAACCATACGCCATCCCCCAAGCCACGGCGTCCTTTGCCTGCATCCTTAGGCGCCTCTGGCTTGACATAAGCAAAACCGCTACGTGGTGCGTCTTGGAGTTGCTCTAGGAAATCAACAAGTCCTACAGCAAGATCCGCCATCCCACCAAAAGTCACTTTATCGGCATCGTCGCTTGGTTTATGGTAATCCGAGTGAATGCCGGAGAAGAAGAAGACCGCCGGAATGCCCATCTTATGGAAGCTCATGTGGTCGGAACCACCGCCTCCGGCCATTTCGCCTTGCATCACGTTGAGGTGCATCTTGACTCCGCTTGCATCCATGGCTGCTTGCGCATGCTCAAGAGCAGGCGCAAAAGCTGCAGCCGTCGCGGCACTGCCTACGGTGACAGTTCCATCTGCTAAGCGCCCGACCATGTCTAGATTTAGATTAGCAACAACGTTTTGCAACTCGACGGTCGGGTTTTCCACCCAGTAAGCGGAACCAAGCAGACCCATTTCTTCGCCGCTCCAGAAACAGAACAACATGCCCCGTGCTCCGGGCCCGTCTTCGGCCAACTTCACGCCCCAAGTTTCAGCCAGCTCTAAAGTCATAGCGGTCCCAGATGCATTATCATCGGCACCATTGTGCACCTCGTGTACGCCTGGCGCTAAAGAACCTTCACCACCAAATCCAAGGTGGTCATAGTGAGCTCCAACCACAATCCATTGATTACTGCTTCCAGGCGTAGCTGCGATCACGTTACGAGCGATCCGCGTTTCATGCAGGACCGAAGGGTAGAGTTCCACCTTATTGCTGCTTTGACAGCCCTTCTCCAACACAGCAAACGTTTCCGAGTTCACCGTAAGGACTGGAATAGGCATCGCACCTTGCACCGCGTTAAAGCTATCAAGCTCCTCGCCACCTAAGGTGATATCGTCTGGGTGGGTGCCTAGAATAATGCCGATGGCACCCGCCGCAGAAGCATTGCGGATTTTCTTACGCAGATTCCCGAGCGACTTCAACTGCTCACTCGCATCCATGCCAAATTCAGTGTAGCGGCGCACCAAAACGACTTTTCCGGAAACGTCGACAGCGGCGTACTCATCTAAGTTGTGCGCTGGGAAAACAACCCCATAACCAGCGACCACTAAACTGCCGGTGGCGGTTTCATTGGGCGAGGCGGCTACCGTACTGACATCTTCCATGCGCTTGCCATTAAACAGGAGCTTCGAATTACCCGGTGCTGCCGGCATTTTGACTTCGAACTCCTGGAACCAACTGCCGTCGGGCCCAGCCGGTTCAAGACCAGCCAAAAGCAAATGATCCTTCAGGTATTCCGCGCTGCGGTAAGCACCATCCGAACCTGTGCGTCGGCCTTCTTGTGCGTCGTCCGCTAGCCAGCGCACATGCGCCTCGAGTTCGGGGGCAGAAACTACGCGGCTTGGGCCTGCGCATGCGGCCAAAGAGCCGAGGGTGAGAATGAGGATGCTGGAGGTCTTCATGATGCCAGCGCATCATTCTAGCGATGCTCAATGGAAAAAACGTGCAGACTTGCGGACACAAGTGGGGTCAGAATCCGAGTTCCTTCCAGCGCTCCGCAACCTTTTTCTTCACTTCTGGAGCCATGACGATGGCATCGGGCCAATCCCGCGTAAAGCCTTCTTCCGGCCACTTACGGGTGGCATCGATGCCAACTTTAGACCCATAACATGCAGCGCGGCTTGCATGATCCAGCACCTCCATGGGACCCATGGTGAATTCTAAATCGCGCTGCGGGTCGATGTGATTTAAAGTAGCCCACGCGACCTCGGAATCGTTGTGAATGTCGACGTCTTCATCCACCACCACGATGACCTTGGTGAACATGGCTTGGCCGAGCCCCCAAATCGCGTTCATGATTTTGCGCGCGTGTCCTGGATATTGCTTTTTGATTTGCAAATACATCAAGTTATGCGCCACGCCTTCAAACGGCATGCGGTAATCGAGCACTTCCGGGAATTGCTTTTGCAGGACCGGAAGTAGCAATCGCTCGATACCTTCGGTCATCCAACAATCTTCTTGCGGGGGACGCCCGACCAAGGTCGTGTGATACACCGGATTCTTGCGATGGGTGATGCACTCGACATGGAAAATAGGGTACTTATCGGCAAGGCTATAGAAGCCGGTGTGATCGCCAAAGGGGCCTTCGACACGTAAGTCGGTTGGATCCACCCATCCCTCCAAAACGATTTCCGCGGTGGCTGGGACCTCCAAGGGCACCGTTTTACATGCCACCAAGGGCACTCCTTTTTGCCGAATGAATCCTGCGATGAGTAGTTCATCGACATCGGGTGGCGCGGGAATCACACTTGCAAAACACGTGGCAGGATCCGCGCCAATAACTACGGCTACAGGAATGCGTTCACCACGCTCTTCGGCTTTTTTGAGATGACGTCGCGCATCTTTGTGCAGATGAGAATGAAAGCCGGTTTCCTTTGGACCCATCACTTGCAAACGATAAGTGCCTAGATTGCGACGTCCGGTTTCTGGGTCCTGGGTTACGCATAAAGGAAAAGTGATGAAGGGGCCAGCATCGTCTGGCCAGGTGGTGAGGACTGGGAGTTTGCAGAGGTCGACATCGTCCCCGTGTAAAACCACTTCTTGACATGGCGCTTTCGAAACCTTCTTCGGCATCCACGAACCAATGCTCAACAACTTCGGCAACATGCGCAATTTATCACCGAGACTCTCCGGCGGCGCTTGCTCGAGCAAATCATGCAAACGTTTGGCATGCTCCTCAATGTCCTCCACGCCCAAGGAAAGCGCGCAACGTTTGCGTGAACCAAAGGCGTTAATCAGCACCGGCATGTCGCTGCCCTTCACATTTTCAAACAGCAAGGCTTTGTTCTCAGCGCCTTGCTCCTTGCTCACGCGGTCGGTGATCTCCGAAATTTCTAGATATGGATCCACCTCCACGGTGATGCGTTTCAACTCGCCAGCCGCGTCCAGCATTTGAATCCAGTCCTGCAGGTTCTCCATGAGCGTAGTTTAGAGCTGCCAGAGCTCAAAATCCCGTCCAGAATCCAGGTGGTGGACGCATAAATAAGCGATACTTGGGAGGCTCTGGCCACTTTTTCAAACCCGCTCATCATGAATCCCAAAACCTACCTCCTTGGGCTGCTCGCGCTTGCCCCTATTTCCTGTCATATCCAACCGACTACTTCCTCTACGCCCGCACCATCTGGAGGTGTGGTCACGGTGCAAGGCAACGTCTTTACATCCAGCAGTCAAAGCAATGCAGCCCTGGCCACAGCTTCCGATGGACGCACTGCTTTAGTGTGGGAAAGTAAGCGCCAAGAACGTGGCAGCTTCGGTATTTATGCACGCCTGTTTGATAGCGCTGGGCAACCACTGAGCCAGGAACTCCATATCAACACTTTCCTGCCGCGTGCACAGTGGCATCCAGCAGCACAGTTCGCGGCCGACGACACCCTTTGGATTGCATGGGAATCGTATTCTCAGGATGGAAACGGTTCCGGCATTGTTGCGCGCGCCTTTGATATCGACGGCAATCCGCTGGGAGCAGAAATCCCCGTCAACCAATACCGTGATGGGGATCAAACCGAAGTAGTACTTGCGCGCGCAAGCCAGTCAGCAGTTTTGGCGGCATGGTCTTCGCGTGGAGAAGAAGCAGGAATGGATGGAAGCGGTATTCGCGTACGCTTGCTGCATCCGGACACACAAACTGAAGAAGTGCTAGTAAGCGCGCCGCAAAACGCAACCGACTTGCGCCCATCCGTGGCTGCAACTGCGGATGGATTTTTAGTCGTCTGGACACGCAATTTATTACAAGATTCGCGTTCCATCATCATGGGACGTCTGCTTGATACAGCGGGCGCGCCAACCGCCCCGGAGTTTGCACTTGCGGACCAAGAAGGTGTAGACCAAATCGAAGCGGTAGTCGCCTCCAATGCAAAAGGTCAACTTGCGCTGGCCTGGTTACGCAGTACCCAAGGTGGCTATGCCGTGCTTGCTCAAAGCCTAAACTCAAATGCGCAAACCATGCTCTCCCCCATGTTGCTTGCAACCCCACAAGATGGTTGGAAGTCGGGCGTGAGTCTTGCGGTTTCTCCCAATGGAGATATCGCGGTAGCCTACAACCACGATGGCGAGACCATCCTGCGCGATGATGAAAAGCCGAAGACACCACGTTCAGTTTTATGCCAACGTTTTAGCCGCGAAGGCGTGGCCATCGACCCCCATGCTTTTGCCCTCACCAAACAGGGAGCATTGGCGCTCCCCACTGCAGCCCCCCGCTTAGTCTGGAGTGCAGATGCACGCTTAATTTCATCCTTTGATGGCCAGGGTTCCGCTGGAGATTCCTCAGCGGCAAACTTGGCAGTTTGGCTTCCAGCTGGATTCCAAGCACCTGTTGCCCGCGACCTTGGCCCCGCTACTGCAGCAGTAGCCACCACCGACGCGGACATGCGCGCCGCCAATCCACCGATTTGGGATCCGAATTTTGTCCCTCGCGGACGCCTGCTTGGAGTGCAAGCTGCTGGTGCTGACTTTGGTTTTGAAGGTGTTCCAGGAACTGGATGGATTCCACCCGACCCAGAGATGGCCGTCGGCCCCTTCGATATTTTAGTGATGACCAACGGCGAAATCACTTCGTTAAGCAAGACTGGCACGGTGCGTTGGACCGACTTGATTGAAGGCGCGGCTGGCCTTTGGGGATCTCTAGGCACCGGCGGATTTGTGTTTGACCCAGAATGTACTTGGGATCCACACTCCAATCGTTTCCTTGCGATGGCCAATGAGCGCACTAGCGGTCGCAGCTACTTCTTGTTTGCCATCTCCAAAGATGATTCTCCTAACGACCAAAACGATTGGTGGAAATATCGTTTCGATGTAACCGCTCTGGCTGGCGGCGACATTGATTCACCAAATATGTCGGTGGGCCCTAACAGCATCCTACTCACTGCAGACTTCTTCAATCCCGACAAATACCTGATGTATCTCATCGACAAAGCATCAGTGCTGAACGGTGGTGTTGCAACCACGACTTCCGAACTCATCACCGGAACTGGACAACAGTCGATGGGTGTCCCTGTGGTTTACGATGCCAACAACACCATGTACATCGTACAGTCGACGGAGTTCGGCTCCAATAACAGCGTAATCTTGCATGCGATTGAAAATCCCTTTACGGCTTACTCGCGTACGACCTTCACCCTGAATGTTCCGACATACACCTACCCGGCACAGCCACCGCAGAAAGGTTCCAGTTCACGCCCATTCTTGTTTGAACCACGTTTCTGGAGTGTTGTGGAACGTAATGATTCGATTTGGGCCGTGCATCATGTGAACAATCTGCGCGCGCGGGTTCACTGGTATGAAATTGCTCTGAATGGCTGGCCCAGCGGCGGAAACCCCTCTTTGGCGCAGGACGGAGAAATCGATCTTGGCCCTGGCATTTCGAGCTTCTTCCCGAGCATTCACGTCGATGCCAATGACAATGTGGCGATTAGTTTTGCGCGTTCGGCAACAAATGAATACATCTCCATGAACCGTGCGACTCGTGCGGCAAGCGATCCTGCCGGCACCATGCGCCCAGCCCAAGTCGTGCGCACTTCCGCTGCCGCCCACACCTCTGGGCGTTGGGGCGACTACAGTGCTACCCAGGCAGAACCAAATATTCCAGGCACCTTCTGGGGGCACCATGAATTCACCGACAATGGCACTTGGAGAACTTGGGTGGCGCGATATGTGATGCGTCCTGCACCCTTCCTGCTCTCGGTTCCGAGCCTTGTCGGCGGCAGCAACAATACGCTTTCAGTTTCGGGGGCAACGCCAAATGTTCCAGTGCGTTTTGCGTACAGTTTGCTTGGAACCGCCATCTTTGAAGTCCCAGGAAATGCTGCCATCTTGAGTTTAGACGCCCCAGCCTTAGCTGGAAGCACCAGCGCCAACGCCAGCGGCAATGCCAGCATTAACCGTTTCATACCAAGCAGCTTCGCCGGCACTACGGTTTGGCTGCAGGCGGTGGAGAATGACCACGCGTCGAACTGGATTCAGTTGACGGTGCAGTGAATCAGAAATTCACGATAACTGGTGATGGTTTAGCTGCCTAAGCCACCACGAAGTTCACCATGCGGCCGGGCACCACAATCACCTTGCGGATTTCTCCGTCTAGGTGCTCGGCGACGGCTGCGCGTGCTGCGACTTCCATGACACTCTTATTAGCACCGGCTGGGACGACGGCACGCGCGCGCAACTTACCGTTGATTTGCACCGGGATTTCAACCGTGTCCGAGGTTAACTTGGACTCATCGTAGACCGGCCACGCAGCATAAGCCAGAGTTTCAGTCATGCCGATATTGGACCAAATCTGTTCTGCGATGTGCGGCGCAAACGGTTCCAAAAGGATACACAAGGTGGATGCTTGATGCTTGGTCAAAGCCCCCTTCGCTTTGGTACCTACATTAACGAACTCCATCATGGCGGCAATCGCCGTGTTGTAACCCATTTGCTCCAAGTCATCGCCGCACTTACGAATGCACTGATGCAAGGCGCGCTCGGTTTCATCCGGTCCACTTTTCGCAACACCGCGATCTAGCAAACGCCAAGTGCGTTGCAAGAAGCGGTGCACTCCTGGTAGGTCGCGTGGATTCCAAGGTGCACTAGCAGTCACTGGGCCCATGAAGGCTTCGTATAGGCGCATGGTGTCGGCGCCGTACTGCTTAATGACATCGTCAGGGTTGACCACGTTCTTCAACGACTTCGACATCTTCGCGGTCTGACGTTCGACGCCGTCACCGGTCTTGGTGGAAACATAAACGCCTTCTTCTTTTTCCTCGACCTCATCGACGGGTACTAAAACGCCATCGGAGTTGCGGAAGGCATAACTCTGCACCATGCCTTGATTGACTAACTTATGGAAGGGCTCATCCGCGGAAACCAAACCGCAATCGAACAGCACCTTATGCCAGAATCGTGCGTAAAGCAGGTGCAGCACCGCGTGCTCGGCGCCTCCGACGTACAAGTCCACCGGCATCCAGTAATTTTCCTTCTCAGAATCCCACGCGGCCACGGAGTTATGAGGATCGAGAAAACGCAAGTAATACCAACAACTACCCGCCCATTGCGGCATAGAATTCGATTCGCGTTTCCACACTTTGCCGTCGCCATCGACCACGTTCATCCACTCAGTTGCGCGTGCTAAGGGTGGATCACCGGAAGCTGATGGAGTGAAGTCCGCCAATTCCGGAAGTGTCACCGGCAAATCACCTTCGTCAACCAACTTAGAGACTCCAGTTGGCTTGCCCGACGCATTCATTTCATGCAGGATTGGGAAAGGTTCCCCCCAGTAACGCTGACGGCTAAACAACCAATCACGCAACCGATAGTTAATCTTGCCCTCCCCAATGAAACGTTTCTCCAACCACGCAACCATCCGTGGGATTGCGTTTTCACGGGCAAAACCATCAAGGAAACCGGAGTTTATCAACTCACCTTCCTGGTTGATAATTTCGCGCACTTCCAAGCCATACTTCTCAGCAAACTCGCGATCACGGGCGTCGCCATCGGGTACGCACATAATGGCCCCGGTGCCGTAACTCATCAGCACATAATCGGCCGTCCAAACCGGCATCAAGCGACGCGCATCCCCTTGTGGATAAACCGGGTTCAAGGCGTAAACTCCAGTGAACACACCAGACTTGTCCTTTTGCAGTTCGGCACGCTCCAATTCGGATTTAGTGGCTGCCTGAGCCACATAAGCATCGACCTCTTTGCGGGCAGAATCCACTGCCACCTCGGCAATAAGAGGGTGCTCTGGTGACAAAACGGCAAAGGTGGCGCCAAACAAGGTGTCGGGGCGAGTAGTGAAAACTGCGAAGGATTTATTTAACAAATTGCCTTTAGCATCGGCAAGTTGAAACTTTAATTCAGCACCTTCGGAGCGCCCAATCCATTCGCGTTGCATCGCCTTCACGGATTCCGGCCAATCCACCTTCTTCAAGCCAGCAAGCAAGCGGTCAGCATACTCGGTAATTTTCAGCATCCATTGACGTAAGGGGCGCTTCACACAACGATGACCTCCACGTTCGGAAAAGCCGTTGATGACTTCCTCATTAGCCAAAACCGTGCCGAGTTCTTCACACCACCAAACCGGAATCTCGGCTTGATAGGCCAAACCTTTTTCGTAAAGCTTGGTGAAAATCCACTGCGTCCATTTGTAATACTCCGGCGCGGTGGTGTTAATCTCGCGGTTCCAGTCGTAGCTAAAACCAAGTCCCTGCAACTGACGGCGGAACTGATTCACATTCTTCTCCGTGGTCACCGCCGGATGGGTGCCAGTCTGAATCGCGTATTGCTCAGCAGGCAAACCGTAAGCATCCCAACCCATGGGGTGAAGAACGTTGAAGCCCTTGTGGCGTTTGAAGCGCGCAGTGATATCCGTGGCGGTGTAGCCCTTCGGATGCCCCACGTGCAAACCCGCTCCGGATGGATACGGGAACATATCCAAGACGTAATACTTGGGCTTCGAGGCATCAAAACCTTCCTCGCCGGGACCGGCGGTACGAAAGGTATCTTGTTCACGCCAAGCATTCTGCCAGCGGGATTCAATGGTGGTGAAATCGTAATCAGACATGGATTCCATGCAGACAGGGGCACCTAGCCCACAATCCGGCAAGGATTCTACTGAAACCGCCCTCTACGTGCTTTTCCAGTCTCAAATTGGGTGGATGTAAGCGCAAAGCGCCGCTACACTTTCCCGCCCTGGGTATGCGAGCTTTGCCTCAAACGCCCAATCAGGATGCAATGGGGCTTTAGCTCAGTTGGGAGAGCGCCACACTGGCAGTGTGGAGGTCAGGGGTTCAAGTCCCCTAAGCTCCACCATTCATCCTCACTACGCTGACTTCTCAGCGTTGTTAACCCTCCAATCTGACGATGGCTGACCTCTTCCATCCCGACCGGCTTCAGAAACTGGAGGATTTGAAAGCCTCCGGAGCCGACCCATATCCGGCCCAGGCTAACTTTCCGACGCAAGACGGAGTGGAAGCTGGCCCTCAGCGCGAGTTCGCCGCCGATGTCCTGGCCGACGCCGACCAACGCACTGGCGAAACCGTCACCGTGTTTGGCCGCGTGCTCGGACGTCGTGGCTACGGCAAGCTAGCCTTCCTAGACCTTCACGATCAAACAGGTCGCATCCAGATATGTCTGCAGAAGGATTTAGTGAGTGCAGAGGATTTCGCCCTGCTCAAGCAAATGAACCTTGGCGATTTTGTCGCCGTGCAAGGTGAATTGAAGCCGACTAAAGTTGGTGAGCCAACGGTATTTGGTGCCCGCTTCCGCATGCTCACCAAAGCACTGGAGAATCCTCCAGAGAAGTTCCACGGCTTAGCCGATTCGGAATTGCGTGCACGTATGCGCTATGTGGATTTGTTCGCCAACCAAGAAGTGCGCGAGACCTTCCTCAAGCGCTCTGCCATTTTGCAGGCCATGCGCCAGGTGTTCCTGAATCGACGTTATTCAGAAGTAGATACGCCGGTACTGCACCCGATTTATGGTGGCGCCAACGCGCGTCCATTTACCACTCACCATAATGCCTTAGACATGGATTTGTTTTTGCGCATTGCCCCAGAGCTTTACCTCAAGCGTTTGGTGGTTGGCGGCATGGAGCGGGTGTTTGAAGTGGCGCGCGTCTTCCGCAATGAAGGCCTTTCCATGCGTCATAACCCAGAATTCACCATGATTGAATTCTATGAGGCTTACTCCGATGTCTATGGAATGATGGACATGACCGAAGAGCTAGTGGTTGCTGCTGCGAAAGCTGCAGGCTGCGAACAAGCAGACGGCAGCCTGAAGGCGACCTTCCGCAAGGAAGAGTTTTGCATGGATGCTCCGTTCCAACGTCTGCGCTATGCCGATAGCTTTAAAGAGTACGTCGGATGTGATCCGACCGATCGCGATGCTGTTGCAGCGAAAATGAAGGAGCACGACGTGACTCCCGATGGCGATAGCGAATACGCTTGGTGGAAAGCAGTGAATGCCTTATTCGAGGATTTGGTTGAGCCTCAGTTGCGTGGACCAGTCTTCGTTTACGACTACCCCGCTGCCATTTGCCCACTTGCCAAACCACTTGTCAACGACCCAACTTGGGCCGGGCGCTTTGAGTTTTTCCTCGGTGGTATGGAATTGGCAAACGCCTTCTCGGAACTAAATGATCCGCAGATGCAGCTCAAGAAATTTGAGGAGCAGGTGCAAGATAAGGATCCGGAAAGCGTCAATCAGGTCGACATGGATTACGTCCGCGCCTTGTCCTACGGATTGCCACCCACCGGCGGCTGCGGCATCGGCCTGGACCGTTTGATTATGGTTCTACTCGACCGCGACACCATCCGCGATGTACTCCTCTTCCCACAGTTGCGTGCCGAAACGGGCATGCTGGTGACCGAAGAAGAAATCGAAACCAAAGCCTAAAGCCGTTGCGCGTGGGCTGGAGTAGGCAACTCCTCTAGCCCGGTGCCATCGGGATCAGAATCGGAAACGTAAATTACCGTTCCCTTCCAGCCTTGGTCCTGAAAAGCACCTTCGCCAGTAAAACGGAAATACGACTGGCCTCCCCATTCGATAATCGGCAAACGGTCTGGGCTAAAAAACCATCTACGGACGGATTCAGTATAGTTTTCGGGGCCGTTCCATGTAGAAGAATACGCAATCAGCGCATCCTCAGTGCTTGGCATGTCCTTGTCCGGAAAAAGCTCAAGCTCAAATGGTTGAAAAACAGGAGGATCCGCGAGACTAATGATGAGATAGCGTCCGCGGTAAGCCTTTGCCGTCGGAGCTAGATTGCCATCCGCAAAGTCATTGCCGAAACAGCTGCCAAGCAAACAGCTAAGTCCGAGAATCGTGGTTTTGATTACCCTACGCATTTCACTTCTCCAAACGGTACATTCCACCCTTACTAAAAGGGATTGAGGCCTGTGGATCTTTTTCTAGAGCAAGAATAGCTCGCCGGATGATACCTGAATAGAAAACTTGTTGCTCATCGTCCGCTAGCCCCGCTAGCCCCTCGAGCCACGGTAAAGCTCTTTCCCCAAGTAGAGCCAAGCTTTGCGACGCTAACGCAGCATCTTCTGGGAAGGAATTGTCTTTCAGGTGCTCCAGCAATAAAGGCACATAGCGCTCCGTCTCCGAACAATGGATTTGCGCCAAAATCGCTGCGGCACGCAAGCGTAATGTGAGCGAAAGTGAATCCAAAGCGGGGAGTAAATACTCTAGGGCTTGCAGTGGGTGCCGCAAAAAAAAACTTTGGGCCAGATTCGCATTGCCTACATTGATGGTACTTGGAGAGCCAAAGCTATCTTGTTCTAGGCACTCCACGGCAACACAAAATAAGATTTCCGATGGCACCCTTGCGCTTTCCATGAACAAAGATGCGGCCAAGACTCGAAGTTGGCGGTCCTCGCTGTTTAGCCCACGTTCCAAGAACTCCAAGGAGACCGTGCTTTCCCCAGCGCTTCCACGGATAGCTGCAAATGCTTTCACAGCATTTCCAGTCCTTGCATCGTTTTCTAGATCGAGAAGCCACCTAGCTTGTTGCTGCTCCAATGTCGGCAAAGGCACAGACAAGCCAAGGCGTGCCAGTTTTCCGCCGCCGACCCAGCGTAAACTTGGTACCCATTGCGCCAACGCCATTTGCGCGCGCCGCAAAAATTCTTGGCGACGACCACTCCGTTTAATCCCATCGCATACGGACTGAACGCGATGGGAAAATACATCTTCTCGGTTCCATGAGGCCGCTTCTAACCAAGGTTTTGCTTTCTCCCCTAACACGATCAAGGCATGCTCCGCAACCAAGGCATCACCGCGAATGACATTGTCCTCCAGATGCCAAATCAAAATCCTGCAGACCCGTGCCAGGTCATGCTCCTCAATGCCGGCCTCGGCAAGTAATACCGCAGAAAGTAATCGCTGTTGCCAATCTGCCCCTTCAATTCCATACCTTAAAGCGGAGCTTGAATCCGCCATTCGGAGAGTGTGAAAAGCGTGCTCAGCATTCCCTTGAATTCCATCATCGCAAAGCGCCTTGAGCCACTGTGATTGCTGGGCGGAATCGCCACCGACAAAATCCTGCGCTGCAACAGGCCATGATGCTAGTAAAAAAAAAGCGTAGGCGAGCGAGCGCTTAGTAAGAATCCAAATCTTCACAGGAATCTCAGTCTATCCAAACAAGGACGGGTTTCCAATATCAGGAATTCTTAAGCGCAAAACAGGAAACACTCGCTGCTCAGCCGGCATGGATTCCCAAAGTTTCATACAGCGCGAGAGGCTTAGTCACTTTTTGATAAGTAAGATTCGCAAAAGCATCCGCCCCAAGAAGCACCAAAACCAGAACTGTAAGGCTAAGTTGGGTTTGAGTCTGTGTATGCCTTTTCAAGTTCACCACCGCCACGGGAATGCAAGCAATCATCCTAGTCATGCTGCCAAAATCCAAGAGTTCCTCGAGCCCCCAGATGGTGACCAAGCCAGGGGCGTTGAGAGCCGTAAAACCGCTGGAATTGAAAGGGATTGCGTGGGGAAAAAATAAAACCGCGAAAAACCCTGAGGCCGACGCCATAGCACCACGAAGAACTGGAGTTGGGGTCGCCATCCAAGCCTTCCCGCCGCCGTAGACTTTCCAGCGTGCTGCGCTTAGCCCTGACCTACCTATTCCGACGTCCGGTCCAGTTGCTGGCCGTACTAGGAGTAGCGATTGGCTTATTGGCGCTATTGTCTGTCCTTGCGGTCATGAACGGCCTCATCAGCATGAACCGTGACGCCATCCGTGGACCGCTCGGCGACCTCATGCTGATCCCTGCGGTCACTGCGGAACTCCCTCACTGGCAGGACTATGAAACAGCGCTGCAGAAGGTTCCAGAAATCGAAGCTATTGCCCCGCACTTGGTTGCTTATGCCATGTTCAGCTTCCCCGGCTATGTGGTCGACCTTTCCAATGCTCGGCAATCGGATCACAATGGAATCCAGGTTGTTGGCATTGACCCAAAAGCGGAACGCTTGGTTAATAACTTCCGACTCGAGGTGGAATCTGCACAAACGATTCCGGTAAAGAATTTCAACCTACCTTTCCAGGGCAGCGATGCCATTTTCCCCAGTCCTGGGGTCTTGGTCAGTGATGCCTTCGCGACTGCATACGGCCTAGCCTCCATGGGGCTGCAAGGCGCAGCAGTGCAAATGGAATTGGGGTCTCTACCTGCGATTCTTCCACCTATGGGCGAAGAACTTATTCCACACAACACCGTCGTCGATGTTCTCGGAACCTATAGCGGCAGTGATTTCCGCAGCGTGATGGATCGGGTTTATATGAACCGCTCGGGTGAGAATGGTCTGCATTACAATTTGCTGGGTACCAGTGCTGCCGACTTCACCGAAGGCTTAATTAAGCTCAAGGCTGGGGTGCGCCCCAGCGACGCAAAAACATCCATACTTGCAGCTTTGTCCGCTGCTGGTTTACCGTTGCCGGGCGGGCCTAATGGCGGCTCACTAGAAACTTGGCAAGAGCGTTCTCAATTAGTTCTGAGCGCGATTGAGAACGAACGACGTGTCGTAACCCTGGTTATGTTTTTCATCGTAGTCGTGGCAGCCTTTGGTTTGTTCGCCACCCTTTCAACCCTTGTACGCGAAAAAATTCGCGACCTCGGGGTACTTGCCGCTGTTGGCTATAGTCCGATACGACGTGGCGGCCTTATGCTTCTCACCGGAGGTATCGCTTCCGCTCTTGGATGCGCACTTGGTTTTCTCGGTGCGTATCAACTGGTCCTATATCGGGCTATGGTAGAAGATTGGGTATTCGAGAATTTCCATTTCCGCGTTTTCCAACCCGATCTCTACGTGGTGGAAGGCCTCCCTGCACGCTGGGACATGCAGGAAGCGCTGTTCCTTACCATGTGCACATTCCTGATTGGACTGTTGTTCACCGCGGCTCCAGCAATTCGAGCCGCACTTCTGTCCCCTGTCAAAGCTCTGCGCTATGAATAATTCGGATCCTGCTTCCGCCCCAGTATTAAGTGCAAGCAATGTGCGCAAGAGCTACCGCATGGGCAGTGGTACCTTGGATGTCCTCCGTGGGGTCGACATTGAGTTGCACACTGGTGAAGTCACTGCATTAATGGGTTCCTCTGGATCGGGAAAATCCACTTTGCTGCAATTGCTTGGGCTTATGGATCGCCTCGACCAAGGCAGCATTGCCCTACGCGGTCGCCCGATTCACGCATTAGGTGCTGGAGCCTCCGCCAAGATCCGTGCGCAAGAGTTAGGTTTTGTTTTTCAACAGTTTCAGTTAATTCAAGAACTGTCGGCGTTGGAAAACGTACTGCTACCCCGCCGAATCGCACGTAGCTTGTCTTGGTTTGCAAATCGGCAGAAAGAAAGGCGTCGCGGTACGGAAGTATTGCAAGAGGTAGGGCTCGGAGATCGCTTGAAGCATCGACCCAACCAGTTATCCGGCGGTGA
Source organism: Planctomycetota bacterium (assembly GCA_045047305.1). Taxonomy (GTDB): domain Bacteria; phylum Planctomycetota; class UBA1135; order UBA1135; family UBA1135. The sequence continues at coordinate 79,714 of JASFYO010000029.1, forward strand.
GCAACAACGCGTTGCAATTGCACGAGCTCTCATTTCTGCACCACCGGTATTGCTTGCAGATGAACCGACAGGAAACCTTGATCGTCAAACCGGGGAAGACGTTTTAGATTTGCTGCTACGCCTCGCTCGCGAACGTGGTAGTGCTATGTTGCTTGCAACCCATGATGAACGCATCGCGGAAGCATGTGACCGTATCATTTACCTGGAGGACGGCAAGCTCGCATGAGCCTATTGCGCCTCGGCTGGGCTTACTTCTCTCAACGCCTCATCCTTCCGGTGGCGGCCATTGGCATTGCATTAGGTGTTGCTGTCTTATTTACCGTACTGGCTGTCTTTCAGGGATTCCTAGAGGAATTCGAAGGCAGTATCCGTAGTTTTTCTGGCGATGTGGTGATCGACGTACCACGGCTGGTCCCTCAGACAGAAAAACAGTATGCGCAATGGATTCAAGAAGTAGAGGGTGTAGCACTCGCACAACCACGGCTCAACTGGTTTGGTTTAGTTGGACGTCGCGGGAGTAAAGCTCTTGATGACCCACGTAGCGCTGATTTGAGCGGTATCTTGATGATTGGCGTTGATAACGCCGAACTTGAAATTCCGGATACAAGTGATGAGCATATGCTTCCCATGGTGTTGGCTCATCCTCTGGCTAAGAGTTTAGGCCTAACACTCGGAGACTCAGTTGAGATTGTGACTCATCGTGGTGGTCGCGGACGCGCCATCCCAGTGCGTCAGACCTTTGAGTTGGTAGATTATTTTTCCACCGGACGGTTTGACCAAGAGATTGACCGCGTATTTGTGCGACGCCTTGACCTTGCAACTCTATGTCGCAGCCAACCGCCGTTCTCTTCCTGGAAGGTACACGCTATCCCCGGCATGGATGCTGGTATTCTCGCGCAAAACCTACGCGACCACTTCCAGATGCTTCCAGAGGTAAGTCTCATCGATCAACCTCGAATTTCCACTTGGCATGATATCGGTGGAAATTTCTTGCGTGCTGCAGAGAATCAAAAAGGAATTTTAGGGGTGGTTTTTGGATTCATCGTTTTGGTCGCTGCTTATCAACTGATTGCCACACTCTTACTCACTGTGGCTGAAAAACGCCAAGACATAGGCATCTTGGGTGCTCTTGGCGCTTCCCCGCTACGGATTACCGGTTTCTTTGTCGGTCTCGGCTTACTCATCTCTACACTTGGATGCGTGCTCGGACTGCTCCTTGGTTGGTTCCTGGCAACCCACTTACCACTGGTTGAAAGCCTTTTGGGCGGTGGCGAACCCATTTTCCGCCAAGAGATTTACAAATTTGACCACATCCCTGTGGCCATCGATGTCTCCTCCATTACAGTTTTGCTGGTAGCCACATTAACCACGGCGGTCTTATTCAGTTTGCTACCGGCTTGGCGCGCTTCACGCTTGCGCATTATTCAGTCCTTACGGCGGCGCTAACAATCGAAGCGTAGTAGCGTACGCTTAGAACATGCTGCGCACCGCACTCCTCTCTCTGGTGCTCCTCACATCCTGTTCAGGCTCGATGACTGATACCGCTCCTACGACACGCCTGAACCTTGCGATTCCTACCCTCGGTGGAAAGCAGTTCTGGGCGGACCGCCGTTGGCGAGGCGGGTGGCGTATTCAAGAAAACGTGATCACGGGTCACCATCGCCTGCTCGATCCCCAAGACAAGCGTCGCGCATGGGGTAATCTGCCAGCATGCCTATTGGAGTTAGAAGCCCGTGCGCCACAGGTGAGCCCCTCGGACAACACTCTTGTCATTCTTCTCCATGGCATGGGCCGCAGTCGCTCGGCCTTCTCCAAAATGCAAGAAGAGTTGCAAGCGCAAGGGTTTCATGTAGCTTCCATTTCCTACCCCAGCACGCGACGTCCCATCGAAGCTCATGCGCAGCAAGTTGCCGAGCTCTTAGAAAACTTACAAGGGTACTCCAGAGTCAGTTTCGTCACCCATAGCCTTGGCGGCATCGTGATACGCCGCCTGCTCGCCGACCGCGGGGATTGGATGCGGGAAATTGACGTCGAACGCTTGGTCATGCTGGCGCCGCCGAACCAAGGGTCAGACTTTGCCCTGAAGCTAGAATCCTTCGCACCTTATCGGTGGCTCTTCGGCGAAACTGGACAAAGTTTGACTCCAGAAGCCATGCGTAAAATGCCTGTACCTGAAATACCATTTTTAGTCATTGCAGGCTCAAGTGGAAAACCAGATGGCTACAACAGCATGCTGAACGGCGATGATGACTTCGTGGTTAGGGTTGCCGAAACGCATCTTGCGGGCGAAACTGCGCACCTCACGGTGCCAAGCCTGCATACCTTTTTAATGAACCAAGACTTGACCATCGCCGCAACCGCCGGCTTCCTGCGTGATGGAACCGTGACTACGGAAATCCCCTAACGGAATGCTCCGCTTAGTATTAATCTGTGCATTCGCGTTTGCATCCTGTGGAAACCCTCCATCGGAAGCGCTTCCACCAGCAACACCACCCTCCACTCCCATCGGCCTCCTCCCAAATATCCCACTGCCCACCTTTGGGGGCATCCAATTCTGGGCTGACCGTCGTTGGCAAGAAGGTTGGCGAATCCAACAGCACGTTTTCACCAAAGAACATCGGCTACTGGATCCAAAGCAAATCAGGATTGCATGGGGAACGCTTGAGGCTTGTGAAGAAGTTATGCGGCAACGTGCGCCCGCCCCCCCAGTGAAGGATCAGAGTCTTGTCGTTTTACTGCACGGCATCGCCGACAGTCGCCTGAGTTTTTGGCGACTGGAAGACAAATTGCACAAGGATGGCTGGCAAGTTGCATCTTTGTCTTATCCAAGCACCCACCAATCGCTGCAACAACATGCGGATCATCTTTCCGAGGTGATTGAACACCTACGTGGTTACCGCCAAGTACATTTTGTCACCCATAGTCTTGGTGGCATTGTGCTGCGCCGTTTCTTGGCCGATGCTGGAGCTTGGCAAAAAACCGTGGAAGTTGGGCGCATTGTGATGATTGGCCCACCAAACCAAGGTGCTTTATTTGCAGAGAAAGTGGAATCCTTTCCGCCGTACCGCTGGATTTTTGGAGATGCCGGTAACAGTCTTACTCCTACTGCCATGCAATCTTTGCCTGCTCCCCAAGTCCCATTCCTTGTCATCGCTGGCTCTCGGGGCCAGAAAAACGGTTGGAACCCGATTCTTCCAGGTGACGACGACTTTGTGGTTCGCGTTTCCGAAACGCATCTGCAAGGCGAGAGCGGCCACTTGCAAGTAAAGAGCGTACATGGCTTTATGATGAACCACGATGGTGTGATTGCTGCCACCCTGGAATTCCTAAATAGCGGCAAGGTAATGGATCAAAGTTCACTTTCCGAAATGTGATGCCAGCAAATATGATCCTCTTGCTTGCCGCCATGATTTGGGGCGCCGGATTTGCAGCGCAATCAGCAGCCATGGACGGCATGGGGCCACTAAGTTTTACAGCGGTCCGCTTTCTACTTGGTTGGTTCGTTTTACAGCCTGTGGTCAAACGACGAAAGATCACACACCCTGCGTCGGCAACCGTACCGTCCTCCAAACCGGTCATCCTCTTAGGTCTAGTCCTATTTCTGGGATCCCTATTTCAACAATTCGGATTGCTCTACACAACGGCCTCTAAAGCCGGGTTCCTTACCGGTCTTTATGTCGTTTTCGTGCCACTGCTCGGTTTATTCCTGCGCCATCGCCTACGACGCAACACTTGGATTGGAACTATGCTCGCTGCAACCGGTTTGTATTTCCTTTCTATTACTGACCAGTTTCATTTCGCCTTAGGCGATGGCTTGATTCTTATTGGCGCCGTGATTTGGGCGGTGCATGTGTTACTGCTCGGACATCTTGCCGCCAAGCGTGACCCCGTGCGTATTGCGTCTCAACAGTTCTTAGTGGTTGCTATCCTCGCGGCAATTGCTGCGGTATTATTTGAAGACCTTACTCCCAACACTTGGGTTGAAGTATGGCCGTGGGTTGCTTACAGCGGCGTCTTCGCGGTTGCGATTGCCTTTACTTTGCAAGCTTTAGGACAAGCCAAGGCCTCCCCAGCGCATTGCGCTATCTTGCTGAGTTTTGAGGCGGTATTCGCCGCTTTGGCTGGGGTGCTTCTCCTCGACGAGAGTTTGAGTCAACGAGAAATCGGTGGTGGCATCCTTATGTTTATTGGAATCGTGGTGTCGCAGCTTGGACCGAAGGCCACAGCGGAACAGGAATCGGAATTAGCTCCCGAAGTTCATCCACCCGCTGGTTAAGTTAGCTGCCGATGCAAAAACAACTTTTATTTGTCCTACTTCCTTTGTTGGGCTGGCGGAGGTAATTGAGATGGTTTTATTTCATGAGAACAGCCGCTACAGAACAAAGTCTGTAGCGGCTGAAAGGTGAGACAGGAATTCGCTTAGCTAATCACAGGTTCGACCGGATTCGCTTCGTAAATCCGAATCTCTGGTCCACCTACGATGAGATTGGGAATACGCACACCTAACTCACGGAAGTGATCCGTAGCAAAGTGAAAGTCAATCGCTGCCTGATCCGCCCACTGCTCATAGAAGTGCACCATGTCTGGATCCTCCGACGAAAAGAAGTAGCGGTAGCTAATGCAACCTAGCTCCGCACGTGACGGCTCCAGCATTCCATTCAGTAATTTAATCAGTTCCGCACGCTTTCCAGGCGCGGCCTTCATCTCGGCAATGATGATGCGCATGTTTAGATTTTACCGTTTGCCCTTAGCCTTATCCTCGACACGTTTCATGTCAATCACCATGTTCTTCTCGCCGTTGGCAAAGAAAGTAATGGTGTAGGCATCCTTGGTACGTACGGTTTCATTGTACATTTCGGTCATTTTTCCCATGGCATCTGGCGCCTTCCACTTCATGGTTAAGACCTTGCCTTGCTTATCGTAATTACCTTTCATGACACTGAAAGTTGTGCTTACGTTATCCATCCAAGTTCCCACATACTGCTTTGCTATTGGATCATAACCCGAATAGCCAAAGCCGTTGTATTCACCCATGGGCCCCATGGAAGTCGTGAAGTAGGAGTGAACCCAAAATGGGCCTTGCGCTGTAACCACTTCGGAAGCTGGCATCGGCATTTCTGGAACGCCCGGCATAAACATGGTGACCGTGCCTTCCCAGTTACCAACGCCTTCCTGCAGCGCCTTATGCTGCGCGGTCGGTTTCGGCATTTGAGGTTCTTGGTTCCACACGCTGGTCGCCGCAAACACTGCGGAACCTGCGACTGTAAGAATGAGGGTAGCTAGGAGAGTTTTCTTCATGACATTTATGATGTTACTTGAGGGCTGCGGAAATGGCTATCCAATGCCGCGACATCGCGCAAGAGCTGTAGATGGTCCACTTCCACGGTGATTGAGCCGAATTCATCTCGTGCGATGCCTTCAATCACGTAAGGTCCGCGGGTTAAAGTCCATGGGGCCAGGCGTTTATAGGCCTGTGGAAAAAGCACGGTTTCATAGAGAGCAGTGGTGTCCTCAAAAGAAAGGAAGGACATGGATTCCCCGCTTTTGGTGCGCACTGGTTTCTGCGTCACCTGCCACCCAACCAACCGCACCCTACGCCCGGCATACTTTGCCAAATCGCGCGCAGGGACGACGTCGACGGCGCGGATGGCTTCTTGATGCAAACTGAGTGGATGACGTGAGACCAAATATCCGAGCGTTTCCTCCTCCATCTCGAGCAATCGACGGATACTAAATTCGGCAGCGGTGGGTGGCGCGGGCACTCCGGGATCTGCAAACAAACGTGCTTCGCGTACTGCAGATGCCGTGCGCGAGGACTTGTACAGCGCCGTCCAACGCATCCGTTCAGGACGGGTGAATCCGTCGGGCAGTCCATCCATAGCACCGGCGCGCACCAACAATTCCAGCTGCTCGCGGGTCGGTGTTAAGCGCGACACAAAATCCTGCATTCCGATGTAAGGCCCACCATGCTCCCGTTCTTCCAGCAACTGTGGCACGAGGGCTCTACGTAATCCTTGAATCTCATATAGGCCCGTGCGCAAACTCCGTGCACGCCCGAAGAAATGTCCGCCGCCACGATTCACACATGGACGCTCAACCGTCAGCCCCATACGTAAAGCTTCTGCGACGTAAGCAAAACTCGCGTAAAAGCCGCCATGATTGCGCAACACCGACGCCATGAATTCCGCTGGATGATGCGCACGCAAGTACGCCGAGCGATAGCTCACCTCCGCATAACTTGCCGAATGCGCTTTGCAAAAAGAGTATCCAGCAAAAGACTCAATCTGCCGCCACAACTCCGCGGCAACCTCGACTGTCAGCCCCGCCTTCTGTACGCCACACATAAAGGTAGAACGCCATTCAGGCAAACGCTTATGCGCACCCTTTTTGGTCATGGCCTTACGCAAGCCGTCGGCATCGGCCGCGGTCATCCCTGCCAGACGTTGTGCGACACGCAGTACATCTTCTTGATAAGCCATCACCCCATAGGTTTCGCTGAAAAGCTCGCGCAAAAGTGGGTGCAGGTACCAATCCGCTTGATGCTTGCCAGTAGTGCGCACCGCATGATGGCGCTCGATATAGGCCTGCATCATGCCGGAGGAAGAAATGCCCGGGCGAATAATGGAGGACGCCGCAACCAAAGTCGTGAACTCGCGGCAGCGTAATTTCCGTAAGAGACTACGCATGCTAGGCGATTCGATATAGAAGCAACCCATGGTGTCGCCCGCAGCGATCATCTCTTGCGTGCGTAAATCAGTTTTAGGATTGAGGCGCCCGAATCCAAGCTTGATGCCGCTGTTACGACGCACCATCTTTTGCGCATCCCGCACCACTGCGAGCCCGCGGTTGCCAAGCAAATCAATTTTCAACAGGCCTGCGTCTTCGACCGGCCCCATATCCCACTGGGTGATCACCAGATGCCCGTCTTCGGTTTGCTTACGCGCGCGTTGCAGTGGCAAATGGTCGGTCAGCGCTGTTGGCGCCAACACCATGCCGCCTGCATGCACGCCGAGATGACGCGGAAAGCCGTCGATGGCAACGGCTTGCTGCAAAATGGTGCGCCAAGGTTCTTCCTGCAACGGTAGCTGCGCAGATTTTGGGTGTGACCGCAGGCGGTCTAAATCAAGGCCGCCGCGTGACCATGGAAGCGCACGCGTGATCGGCGTGATTTCCACTGGCGGCACCCCCATCGCTTTGGCGAGCTCACGAATCGCGCCGCGTGCACCAAAGGTAACATGCGTGCTGAGCATAGCCACATGATCATTGCCGTGGCGGCGCACCATGCGGTCAAGCACGCGGTCGCGTTCATCCCAAGCGAAGTCGAGGTCGACATCGGGGAAATCAGGGCGTCCGCGGTTGAGGAAGCGGTCGAACCACAAATCATGCTGCAGTGGGTCAACATGCGTGAAGCCGAGCAAATAACTCACCAAGCTGTTGGCGGCAGATCCGCGTCCACAGTTCTGAATGCCTTGCTGCTGCGCCCACGACACGATGTCCGCGACAATGAGGAAGTAGTCAGATAAATCCTGCTCGCGAATCAGCTGCAATTCACGCTGCAGTTGCTGCGCATAGGCTTCATTCCAAGCTAAACCACGACAGGTTATGCCCGCACGGCAGGCGCGCTCTAATTCTGCCCAGGCTGCCGCTTGATGCGCGACGGGGTCGGCGTGAGGATCACCACCGATATCCGACTTCAACCGCAGCCGCGGCATACGCTTTACCCCTAGCGGAATACGGTAATCCGCACGCTCCGCCAACTCGCGCGCACGCTGCAACGACTCCGGGTAATAGCGGTAATCCATGCCTAACTCCAGTTCATTGCGCAACCATGCAGGCACCTCACGAGCACGACTTCCACGGATACTTGGGTCGGCGCAAGCGAGAGCGGCGGCGGGCAAGCGCGACAGATTGGTGTTGCGCCCGATCGCAACCAGTAAGCGATGACGTGTGAAATCCTCTGGCGATGCGAAGACCACCGCAGGGCATGCCAAAGTGGGCAATTGCAAAGTGCTTGCCAAATCCGCATCTCTTTGTGCACGTGCGCCACTTTGCTGTGCGACATACAAATCCTCATCGCCACTTTGCGCTTGCAAGGCACGCAACAGATCACCGTGGCGCGAAAGGATGGCAAAGCTTCCGCTAGCAACTCTCTCACGCTCCTCTAGCAACCACTGCAACAGCAAACGCGGTATGCCTAAGCCGACATGCTCGACAAAAACCATGGCCGCCCCACGTACTGGAGACAGTGTCAGCTGCACTTTGGTGGAGAGCCGACACAGCGCAGCCCATCCATCTGAGTTCATGGCAAGCAGCTGAGCCTCCACGCCTTCTACACGCAAACGCAGGCCAAAAACTGGCTTGACTCCCTTACTTTCGCACGCGCGTTGAAATGGAACCGCACCCCATAAGCCATTGAGGTCTGCCATGCCAAGAGCCGCCACCCCACGCTCTGCCGCCGCCGTGGCTAGTTCTGCGACTCGCGAAGCCCCCCAGTGGAAAGACCAGGGTGTCGCTACTGAGAGTTGCGCAGCCACAGCCGATCTCCTGCACGCACCGACTTTTCACCGTATTTAGCACGCATCCGGTCCATCACCGCTAAGCGCCCGCGCTGCACCACGCGTTCTTCTTCGAACAATCCGCCTTGCCAAAAGCCACGTTCCAAGCCACTAAAACGCACGCCGACTAAACGCACCAGAGTGCGCCGCTTCTTCAACACTCGTTCGAGCAAGGAACTAGCAAGCTCCCACCATTCCAAATCATGGTCACTTGGCCGCGGCAAAGTGGCATCCCGTGTTTCAGTGGTGAAATCCGCATAACGCACCTTGATACTGATGGTGCGTGCCAACAAACCTTTCTCGCGTAGCTCCGCGCAACACTTTTCCAGCATGCGCTGCATACGTCCACGCAGAACTAAGAGGTCATCGGTGTCTTCTGCAAAAGTGCGTTCCTGGCTTAGCGATTTACGCGCAGTCTTCTCCCACGGTGGACGCACTGGGGTTTGATCTTCACCCTTGGCACGCCGACGCATCGAGCGACCATAACGCCCGAAGACATCTTCTAGAAACCAGCCATCGGTGTCCGCGAGCACGCCAAGTTGGTCGATATGGAAATCACGCAAGCGTTTCTGCGTGACTGGGCCGATACCAGGCAACACCTTCACCGGAAGCGGCGCAAAGAAACGTGACTCCTGTCCAGGGCGGACATCGAAGAGTCCATGCGGTTTGGCAAATCCAGACGCCACCTTACTCACCAAACGGTTCTGCGAAACCCCCACGGTAAGATCTAAGCGCAAACGCTCCTTCACTTCTTTGCGCATATGATCGGCCGCATCTAAAGAGCGCCCGAAAAAGTGTTCGGTGCCGCGCAAATCCAAATACGCTTCGTCGACGGAGACCTTTTCCACAATCGGCGTATACGAGCCCAGTAGGTCAAACACCGCTTTCGATGCCCGCGCATACACACCGCGGGTTGCACTCACACGGACTAAATCCGGGCACAAGCGCATCGCTTGCCCCATCGGCATGGCGGAGTGCACCCCAAACTGTCGTGCTTCATAGGAGGCTGCGGCCACCACACCGCGACCTTCTACCGGCCCGCCCACGACCACTGGGCGACCATTCAAACGCGGGTCCAAGACCCGCTCCACCGAAACGAAGAAGGCATCTAGGTCCACATGCAGGACCGAACGCGGAGCCTCTTCTTGATTCATGCCTCTTCAGATTGGTCTGGCTCAAACTGACGTAAACGCCCCACCACCACACCGCGCACTTGCGCCGACATCCTTTCTGCAGGCGGCAAGAAACCACCCACTCCTTTAAAACTGAAGTCATCTTGCACGCGCGCCAAAGCCAAAGTGCGCTCGACGCCAGTCCACCACACCACCAAATCGCCGGCTTCGACATCGACGCCTTCGGTGATGGCGAACACATCGCCCACGCGTAATTGCTCCTCGTCTTCCGCTGGCTCACCGCGGAGTGCGAGGAAAAACGTATGCGGACTATCCGAAAATTGACCGGCCTGGCCGCCCATCTCTACTTCTTCCAACATCACTGCAGGCATTTTTTTATCCCCAACAACGCAACACTCCGACCACACGCCCTGCCAAAGCAAAGCTTTCTCCAGGATGTATCACGCGGTCGGAAAGCGCGCAATTCTCTGGATGTAACACAATACGCCCGGCCTCCGGCAAATACCGCTTGACCGTGGCCTCCATTTCTTCGCCGTCGCCCAATAAGGCCACCACGATTTCTCCACGCGCGACCTGAGCCGCTTGTTCGACTAAAACTAGGTCCCCATCGAGGATGCCGGCTTCGATCATGGAGTCGCCTTGCACACGCAAAGCGAAATCTGCGCAGCTGCCATCCAGCCGCGGCAACTGGCCCTCTCGGTTTTCTAGCGCGAGGATGGGTACGCCTGCTGCAACCCGGCCGAGGATAGGAATTGCCGTTTCTGAGGCCGTTACAAGCAAAATCCGAATCGAACGCGAATTCCTACCCAGTTCCACATAACCTTTTCGCTCCAGCGCCCGAAGATGAAAGTCGGCGGTTTGTGCACTCACTCCCAATTTCGCCCCCAGCTCCGCGCGAGTTGGCGGACATTCCTGAGCAGCTTGAGCCTGTTGCAACACGGCCAATACCGCGCTTTGACGCGGACTCAGCGGCTCCAGGCCTTCAGCAGCGGACAAACTTCCCATACCGACCACTATATGATAAATATCAGATATCGCAAGCCCCAGCGCGAAACGCGCAATTCACCTCCCCTAGCGCTACGATAAAACGCATGAGAACGCCATTCCGGCTAGTTTTTCTATCCCTCCTTGGTGCATGCACCAGCGGAGCTCCATCGCCCTACGCGCAGGACACAACATCCGGCCGCTGGGAGATTTCCCTCGCTGAGGCTTCGGCCACGCAAGAGCCTGCGACCACCACCGATCAAGGTGATGCGAAAACGCAGCAGCCCAGTGCGACCGCGCCGCCTCCGCCCACGGAGGAAGATGCCTATGCGCTGAACATCCATCAAGATGGTGTCGCCGCAGCCCAACTTTATGCGCACCTTATGCGCCAGGAGGTCGACGCCCTCGAACTGGCACGGCATCCGCTGGAGCCCGATACGGCTCCCGATGAAGTGCAAATCGCAGCGCAGCTTGCCGAACTCGAATGGCTCGCAGTGAACTTCACCGACACTGTGGGCGAGCATCCAAACCACGCCCAAGTGCAACGCTTAATTGCATCCACTGGCATCAACCGTTCCCACGGTCAAGCTTGGAGTGTCTTGCAATGGGAGCACCCGGATCGCGTCGCCCTGCTTGGACGCCTCACCGACTGGCAGTTCATTGGCCCTTTCGATAACGAACGCGGTGCCGCTTTGGACAACCCGATCGCTCCAGAAAGCGCACCGCAAGCCGACCTTCCGCAGCAAGGCAAAGTCCGCACCGTCACTTGGCGCACCACTCCTGAAACCGTACCTACCGGTGCACTGCTCGACTTCTCGCAACTGCTGCAGCCTGCCGAACAAAGCGCGCTCCTGATGCGCACTTGGGTCGAGAGCGATGCCGAACAAGAAGTGGTGCTGCTCCTTGGCCTTGATGGCGAAGTGCGCGTTTGGCACGACGGCACCCCGATCTTAGAAGCGCAGGAGCAACATAAATTCCATGCCGACGCCTTAGCAACTCCACTCAAGCTACACGCCGGTTGGAATGAGATCACCATGAAGTTGGGGAGCCGCGATCATGCACCGCGCATCATGGCTCGCTTCGTCAACCCCGAGGCCATCCCACTGCATCTCACGCACACCTCCAGCCCTCCTGAAGAAGTGCAGCCGGTCCTGCTTGGCGACGGCCCGGCCCCTGCCAGCGACCCTTCCACGTACACCAATGCACTTGCTTATTACACAGCGATTAGCAAGGTTTCGCCAGAAAATGCTCAAGCGTTCTATCGTTTGGCCGAATTGCAAGCGTACTATCAGGTCACACCGATTGCACAACACCCTGGCCGCGAGAACGCACGTCGTGCCATGGAGCTCGCTCCCGATGTCGTCCGCTATCGCGCATTTTATGCCTACACATTATTTCCACAACATGGCACTTCAGCCGCCGAGGTCGACCTCAACCCTTGGCTCGAGCAAACCCAGTTGGTGCTGGCACAAAAGCCGAATCATCCACTGGTAAATTTCTTCCGCGCGCAGGCAGCAACCCAATACCAGCATTTGGAGAGCACCGCACTAGCAGCTATCGACCGCGTGGTTGCAGCTTGTGCAGCACGCCCATCCACTCTGTTCTTCCGCTCGCAGGTTCTTTCCGCGTTTGGATATGACTTACTCGCGGACCAAGACTTACGCGCCATGCTCGCACACCCGCAAGCATCCAGCCTTCCCGAATTCGCTTTCCAAGCAGCCGACTCTCTCTATCCAAGCGGTTCAGAAGAACTCCTCCGTATCCTGCAAGAACTGCATCAAGCGAGCCCATTCAGCAGCGAAATCTTGCGCTCCTTGCTTTACGAACGTCGCCTGCAACGCAACACGTTCGACGCAGAACTCGAACTCGCGGAGCTCGACGATATGCTCGCGCTCGACCCTTGGAACGGCTGGCTACGTCTTGCGTCGGCCGAGCGTTTCCAGTCGCAGGGTGATTTAGAAACGGCCTTCCGCCTCGTGCAAGAAGCGCTCGCACTCAAACCGGAATCCGCTCCTGCACTCGGCTTATTGGCACGCTTGCACTTGGCTAACGACAACCTAGAAGGCGCAGTCGAAGCATTAGAAATGGAGTTGGAAATCGATTTCGCGGCAGAAGATGAAAGTCGCTTGCTCGATCATCTACGTTCACTCGATGGAGCATCTTTTGAACAACCATACCGCGAAAGCCTCGATGCCATCATCGCACGTCATCCAGAGGCGAGCGCCGAAGAAGATGCAACTGATTACAGTCATGAGTTCTTGCTTTACCGCAGCGTGATTCGCATCAATCCGGACAGCACTGCAGATCGTTACTTCCGCAAGGTGATCCGGGTTCTGAATAACAACGGCATCCGCAAGTTAGATGTAGTGAGTTTCCCCTACTCCTACGGCGATGAAGACTTGCGCGTTGAAACCGTCACTGTGCGTCATGCCGACGGCACCGAGGAGTCAGCGCGCACCGCACGTGGTTGGCGCGGACGTCGGGTGGACCTCCCACAGCTTCAAGTTGGCGATGTGATTGACCTAGAGTGGCGGGTAGATGATCTACACACCACTTTCTTTGGCAAGTATTTTGGCCTTAATCACGCGATGACACCAAACCGCTTAGTGCCTACCCGCGAAAGCCAGCTGGTGCTTTTGGTGCCGCAAGAACTGCCACTGAAATTCCATACTTTACGCATGGAAAATTCCGAAGCGGAAGTCCTAGAAACCGAAAACTTTGGCACTAGCCATTCTTGGACTGTGCTTAACCTCTCTCCAGAGCGCCTGGAAAGCCTGATGCCGCCATCGGAAGAAACCGTCGCACGAGTCCAAGCCAGCTCTTATGCAACTTGGGATGACTTTGGGGCATGGTGGTGGAACTTGATTGATGCAGGTATCACGGTTTCACCGGAGATGAAAGATAAGGTTGCAGAACTGATTGAGGGCAAGACTTCTTTACGTGAGAAGGTGTCTGCGATTTACGGCTTTGTCGCTAACGATATTCGCTACAACGCGTGGGAGTTCGGCGTCCACGGATACCAGCCTTACACCGCTCCGGTAATTTTCAGCCGCCAGTTCGGTGACTGCAAAGACAAGGGGATTTTGATCCGCGCCATGCTCTCCGAAATTGGTGTAGAGGCTTACCCAGTACTGATTTTGCGCACTGCGGATGGACGCCATGGCGGACGTCGCTTTGAGGAAGACCTCTCACTCGCCATGGTGAATCACTTCAACCACTGCATTGCCTACATTCCAGCACAGCAGGATTTACCTGCCATGTTCGTCGATGGAACCGCGCGTTTGCACCCCATGAATGTGCTCCCCTACGATGACCGTGGCGCGCAAGTCCTGATTGTGAAGCCGGATGGCATTGAACGGGTGCGTATCCCGTTTAGCGAGGCTTCCGATAACACCATGGCGCAGAACTTCATTGTGGAATATGAAGCTACGGGCGCAGCTCATGTCGGCCTCATTATGGAACCCAGCGGACGTTTCGATCCTAGCCTACGTAATGCCTTTGCCGGTGGCGTGGAAGAACGCAAAGAAACTGTAGAACGCATCCTAACCGGACTTTTAGGGCCATTAGAGGGGGAGCCTACTTACGACATCCCAGACGTTGAAAACCTTGAACAAAATTTGGTCCTAATTCTCGAGGGTCAAGCCACCAACTTAGCACGCAAAATCCAAGGTGGCTTGGAGATTCCATTCATTCTTGAGCGCCAAGGATTGCTGCAGTCCATGGCTGCGGAAGCTGCGCGCACTACCGACTTGTTGCTAGACTCTCCGATGGTCCGCGATATTCAATATGAAATCGTACTTCCAGACGGATGGACCCTCGACATTCCTTCCACCGCGATTCATGGTGCCACCGAGGATGCCACCTATCGATGGGAAATTGAAACGCTGGATGGCGGCAGCTATCGGGTACACGAACGTTTCGAACTCCTCACCCACCGCATCCCCGTAGAACGCTACCAAGACTTCAGAGACCTCTGTCGTCTCGTCGATAGCACCCAAGACCGTTTCTTCGACGCCACCGCCCCACCCCCGGCGCAAGTCTCTGAGGAGGACCAGCAATGATCGCATGCCTAGCTCTGTCTGCTCTGCTTCTACAAACCCCTGTAGAGGTTATTGAGGAAGTACCGCAAACCCCCAACTTGGCGATTCCAAGTTTCGCGGTCGATACCAGTCAGTTAAGCGCCAAGCTGCTGACTGCTCACCCAGGTTTGTTCTCCGGTCAGTACGATCAAGTACGCGCCGACTGGATGACTGCGCTGAGTAACGACCGTTCCTCGCCCTTCGCTGAACTTGCTGCACGCAAAATCAGCCAACTAGAGTCCTTATGCAGCGAAGGTATCAACCCTTCCGCACTCGCCAACTTGATTGAAGGCGTCGACGATGGCGACACTTCCTTTGCGCTAAAACGCCTTTACCTGCAGGAACTACGGCGTAGTCGCTTTGCCGACGTCCGCCCAGTCTTCGATGGCGATCTGTTCGACGACTGGTTCACCCATTGGCGCGTCCTGATGCCTTGGGGGCCACTTGCTGCTCCGCGTGCCATGAGAAGCTTGGCCACGCCTCCAGATCCGCGTCAAGCAGTGGTCACCGACCCGAGCAATGGCATGGAGCGTCAATGGCGCAGTCTTCAGCGTCTTCCAAACCGCACCCTAATCTCCCCGGACAACTTGGCGCACTTACAGGCTGGAACCAGCTATGCCGCCCTTTGGGTTCGTGCCGATGTCGACATCGCGAAGCTTGAACTTCATGCAAGCGATGCATTTCGCGCCTGGTGGAACGGTTTTCCGACCTTCGAAGACCTCCACACCGGCCTGACTGCATCCAAGGGTATTCACCGTGCCTTAGTCCACGTGCAGCCAGGCTGGAACTTGCTCTTGGTCGAGTTTGTCACTGGATCAAAAATGCGGCTGGGTGGCCGTCTCACCAGTCGCGAGGGTCGCATCATTCCTTTCCATGAGTGGGAGGACTATGCCTCTGCACCGGAGCTTCCAGAGATTCCAATGCCCGCCGAAGTCTTCGGCCTCAACAAATGGCAGCCCAGTGAACTCGATGCATTCTCCCTGATGGCGCGCAGTGAAATGGCAATCATCGCAGGTCGTTCGGCTGATGCTATGGCACTCGCCAAGCCGGCGGAGATGGACAAAGAAACCCAAGCTGCATGGTTGCATGCGCGCCACCATGCTGTTGCCACTTGCAATCACTTGCCTGGCGCAGTGCGTCGCAACCGCCTGATGACCTTGGAACAGGACATGATAGCACTTGGTTTCTTCGACCTCCAACTGCAACTAGCTGCGGTACGTCGTTTGGACAGCGAAGACAAAGCCGAAGAAGCTTTGGCAATTCTGGATGGATTCGACTTTTCCCAGCATCCCGGTCTGCTTTCCGTCGGCCTTTTACGCGCAGAAATCCTCCACACCTTGGATACCAGCGGAACACTTTCAAAACCAGTGCTTCTTGCTCTCCATCAGCAGTTCCCATTGGTCGATGCACCCTTGGATCAACTGCAGGACATTGCCGCGGACCATGATGACCGTGGCACCGAAATCGCCCTTGCACGAAAACGCTTGGCCACCACGGGTGCCAATGCAAATGCTTTGCTGCCGCTACTTGTCGAGGGTACCGATGGCGACCGCGAGGAAGCACGCGGTTTAATCGACACCCTGATGGCCGAGGAGCCACGGCATAGTTCTGGGTTGTTCTACCGCAACCGCATGTGGCGCATCGAAGACAACCAGCAGGCTCAAATTGCCGATTTGGAAGAATTGCTCGCACGTCAACCCAATCGCCCGCATCCGTTGGAGCGTTTAGGCAAAGCGCATTTGCGGCAAGGCCATCTGACCGTAGCTGCCAATTACCTCAAACGCGCACTCGCGCTTGACCCTGGCAACAATGACTTGCGTGATTTAGTTTTACGTCTCACCGGAAAACCGGACCGCGCAGGCGTGTTCTTCACCGCATTCGCGCCGGATGCCGAAGGGCAACTTGCAAAGCGCGAAGCCATGAGCAAAGACACCTCCACCGCCATGCTGTTAGATAGCGGCATGGTGTTCTTCCAGCCAGATGGATCTTATCTTTACCGGGTTGACAACCTCGACATTGCACTCGATCGCCGCGGCACCGAAATGCTGCATGAACTCCCAATCATCGGCAAATCATTAATTGCCGAGATTCACAGTGCTGATGGAGCAACGCTAGAGCCACACCAAGTCGATCGCAGCTGGGTGATGCCTTCACTCGATCCCGGCGACGTCATCGCAACCTCCTACATTCGCTCCGCACGCGGACTTCCTGGACGTGCTCCAAATCCCGGCAACTGGCGCTTCAATTCCCTGGATAAGGAATTTGGCCTCAGCCGTTGGGTGATTTACGTTCCCAATGGTTTACCTGGACGCCTGATCGAACATGACTTCGATGGCACCCACGAGGTTCTCGATTGGGAGGAAGGCAAGGTGCACATTTTCGAACGCTACAACAGTAAGCGCTTGAAGCCAGAAGTGCTGATGCCATCACAGAACGAGATTATGCCATGGGTTGCCTATGGTGAAGATGCGCCACAAGAATGGGAAGCTGAAGATTGGCGGCGCTGGTTTCTGTGGCAGTCCTCGGTTTCACCCGACATCGAGCTGGAATTGCGCGAGTACCTCAGTACCCTCGATTTGAGCGGGGACAACCTCGCCAAAGCCAAGGCGATTTACGCCGCGATTGATGCCCATGTAATTGATTACGACGGCAGTGGCGATGTCACCGACATCTGGACCTTGAAGCGTGGCAACCCCACCTACTTCCTCTCCGCATTACTTGACCTTGCCGACGTCCCTCACGAATGGGCACTCATGCAATCGGTTGCGCCAGAGCTCAACTCCGAACCCGCCGAACCTTTTGAAGATGGCAGTTCTTATAACACTCCAGCCTTACGTTTAAGCTCCATGGAAGAAGGAAGTGAGCCGGTTTGGTTGGCACTGCAAGCGCGCGGTACCGCCTTCGGCAGCCTGCCTTCCGCAATGCTCGGCGCCGACGCTTTAGTTCTGGAGCCACGTGGTTATCGTATAGAAACGGTTTCGCGCGCTGGATTGAATGACATCTGGGACCTAGACCTGATTGTTGCTTACACCATTCAACCAGACGAGTCCGCAGCCGTGGTTGGCAGTCTCGCTATCACCGGTGCCAAAGGTGCGATGCTGCGTGAGCAACTCGCGCAAATCGACCCACAGCAACGCGATCAAGCAGTACGTTCCATCACCGCGCAAATCGTGAAAGGCATGGACCTTACCGACAGTGAATTTATTGATTTGGAGGTTGCTGGTGCCGCTCTACACTTGAACTTCAAAGGCGCGATTCCTGGCTTCGTCCAAAGCAGTGGCGATAAGTATGGCGCCCGCCTGCGCATCCCGGAGCTTGGCCTCGGTGATGGCCTCGGTCCTGCAGAACGCGCACTCCCCTTCGCTTTCCGCTCCACCATTCGTATGCGCACCCATGTGCAACTCGATGCCAGTGAAACCTGGAATCTAGAGTACGGCCCTGAAAATGTGCACACCGAGCGCGAGGGCTTTCTTTACGACTTCCGCGTCGGCAAAGATGCGCACCACCTCACCGTGGACCGTGTTTTGATCATGCGTGGCCTCGAACTCGCTGCCGAGGAATTCCCTGCCTTCATCTCCAATATGAAGGAGTATGAAAATCAGGAAGCACGTGCGGTAAAGTTGATTCCAAATCTACCTGAGGTGGAGGTGGAGCCGGAGATGGAAGCGGAGGAAGATGGCGTCGACGTGACTGGCAAAGACGTGACTGCTGAGGAAGTCACCGTAGGGCCCATCGCGGAAGAACCTACGGCCGAAGAACCGGTTTCCGAAGAGCCTCAACGATAAGCGCAGCAGCGCTCACCGAGGGCGGCAGCAACGTCGCCCCCATTGTTCTCGATAGTTTGCACCGTGCGCTGGGCAAGCGAACGGCCATCGCTGAGGAGTTCCTCTAGCGGCTCTAAGTAGGGCTTTGCCATGGCCGACGGACGCGCCATCGCTAGCAACTCGCGCGCTAAATCAAGCAGTTGATGGCCCTCTGGAGTGGCTCCGGCCAAAGCACTGCGATGTGCGTTGTGCCAAGTTTCTAGACGCGCCGCATGGCTCCAGGAGGAGGTGAGTTGCCATGCCGATTCCAAAGCATCTTCATCGTAGAACAATCCCTCCACGAAAGCGGATAAAGCCAATGCGTACTGAGGTGGCACTGTATCCGCCGAGCGCAACTCCACCTGCGGCCGAAAACGAACCTCTGGAAAGGGAGTCGAGAGATGAAGTTCCCAATCGGCTTCGGTTGCTTGACCAGCTTCCATCCACGCACGGAAGCTCACGCCACGTTTGTCAACGTAAGCCCCATCCCGATAAACAAACAGCATCGGTACATCTAGCATCCACTGAATGTAGTCATCAAAGCTGGTGCCTTCTTGGGTGAGCGCTTCGACAATGCCGCAACGCCCATTATCGGTCTTGGTCCATACATGACCACGCCAACTCATGTAACCGCTCAGTTTGCCTGCACGAATCGGAGAATTTGCGAACATCGCGTTGAACACTGGGGCGAGTGCAAACACGGTGCGCAACTTCTTCATTGCATCGTCTTCAGCGAAGTAATCGAAATTCACTTGCACTCCGGCCGTGGTTTTCATCATCCACAAACCGAGTTCATCGGCCTGGGTTAGCCAAGGCTCCAAGTAGTCGTAACGAATTTTAGGTAAACGCCGAATATCTTCTGGCCGAGCTCGGGGATGCGATCCCGTGGCTAAAAAGCAATAACCGCTTTCTTCGCGCAAGCCGGCCAATAAGCCGCGGTAATGCGCGACCTCGGAGGCCATGGCATCGAGATCCACACACGGCGTGGAACCAAACTCTATTTGGCCACCAGGCTCCAGAGTGATAGCCCTGCCATCTTCGGCGGTCAACGAAATCAAATGTCCGTTTTCGGAATATGGCTTCCACCCAGTGGACTTTTGCAAACGTTGAAGAATCTCCTCAACCCCACCAGGGCCAAAATACTGCACCGTCTGACACTCAGAATCGAGTACGAATTGCTCAAATTCTAAACCGAGCTTACCGCTTCCGGAAGCTCGGATGCCGCCTTCCAAGAAGGAACGCAACTGTGCGTTGGTTTCGAGTATGGTCATGGCTGGATTGGCGGGAGCGCATGGGAATCGAACCCACCGGGCACCGCCGTGCGGCACCCCAACGGCTTTGAAGGCCGCACTGGACACCAGCCCAGGTCCGCTCCCAATCCTCGGACAGATTTCATGATAACGGTGCGGCTAGGTCAATGGCTAGTTCAGCACCACTCCAGCTTTGCCTTCACGCACTTCCCCAACTTGAGCGACGGGTTCATCCGCTGGAATCGCATCTAAGAAGTCTTTCGCTTTTTCAGGTGGCACACAGACCAATAAGCCGCCGGAAGTCTCGGCATCGAAGGCCATGTCCGCCAACCACTCCGGGGTTTGAGCGCCGAAACTAACGAAAGAACCTTGGTTTTCTCGCCCGCGTCCGGAAGCACCAGAGAAGATGCCTTTTTGCGCCAGTTCTTTGGCTCCGGGATACAGCGGAAGATTGCCCGCTTCTAGATGCAGCACCACTTCCGACGCGCGTGCAATGTTTGCCGCGTGTCCAAGCAATCCGAATCCAGTGATATCGGTGGCAGCTTTCGCTTTTACCGCACGCATCGCAGCGGCACCGCGCATATTGAGGCGGGCCATGCCTTCCACTGCAATCACGACGTCGGCCTCATTCGCGATGCCGCGTTTGACCGCAGTGTTGATACTACCCACACCGATTGGCTTGGTGAGAAAGAGCAAATCGCCGGGGCGGGCGCCATCGTTGGTGGCGAGATCTTCTTCCGCGACCTCGCCGTAAATCGCGAATCCATAAAGCGGTTCTGCGGAAACTACCGAGTGACCACCGACCCATAACGCACCTGCTTCCTGCACCTTCTCCACCGCAGCTTCAAAGATGGGCGTAAGTACGTCGTTATCCCAATCCGACGGGAATCCCGCCATGTTGAGCACCACTTTGGCCTCGCCACCCGATGCATAGATATCAGACAGCGAATTGGCCGCGGCAATGGCACCGTAGGCGCGTGCATCGTCCACCACGGGTGGAAAGAAATCCACCGTGTGCAAGCCGATTTTGCCATTGTGCAGGCGGATGGCTCCGACATCGTCATAACCTTCTGGACCAGCGAGGAGGTCTGGAGAAACGGCTGCGGGCGCAACTACACGCAAAACTTGCGATAGCTGCCCCTGAGGTAGTTTGGCCGCTCAGCCGCTGCTGGCGGCGTAATCGATTAGGCGCTTCTTGAGTGTCATGGTTATGAGTTTAAGTTTGCTCTTCAGGTGAGCCTATGCATAGGCCGAAGAATGTTAGGTTTCCTGCAAATTTCGTGTAGGGATGCCGGGCCCCGCTATGTCAAAACGCCGCATTCGTGAAACTTGGAGATTTCTGGTCGATTCCAGCTCCCTGGATGACGCTGCAGTGCGCCTTATGTCCATGCGGACATCCCTGGTGTTTCTAGCACTTGGCCCGCCTTTCTGGCTTTTGTGGGTGTGGGTGGGTTATATGCCTATTGCCTACCTTATTCTGGCCTGTGAAGCGGCCAATGTGGCCACTTTGATTGCCCTAAAAAGAGGGGGCTCGCCCAAAAAAATGGCTTGGACGCTCATGGTCATTTTGTATACCTTGGTCATCGTCTCCAGTTTTTCTCTTGGTGGTATTGAAAGTGCATTTAGCGCATGGTTTCTAACCTTGCCCCTATTGACCTGTTTGTTACTTGGCTTTTCTGCAGCAGTCATCATGGCGGCCTTCACGGTTTCCTCTATTCTTGCTTTGTGGGCCATGAATATTTTTGGACTTGGTTTGTCCACACCGATTCGACCCGAAGTCAACCAAACTTTTATGTTGGTTCATATCCTTGGCTCCCTGTCGGCCACCGCAATCTTGGCTGGCACTTGGGTTGCCACGCAAAAATCGGAACAAAAGAAACGCAAGTTAGCTGAAGAAGGATTACAAGCTACCATTCAGCAAATGCAGGATGGTCTTTTTGTTTTAGAACGAAAAGAGGATGCGTCCTTGACCGACGAATATGAAGTGGTCATGGCAAACCAAGCAGGGCGGGCGATTCTTAGTGCCATGCCGAATCAAGAAGAAAAGCTTGACTTGAACCGATGGTTTGAGAGTTTACCTTCCCATCAAAGGTTAGCCGGCCTCGCACTGGAACGAGGGAAAACCTCCCAAGTCCAGCTAATCCACCCATTCACGGGCCAAAGTTTCGAAGTCAAAGTGGCGCACTGGGATCAACGCTTGGTCTTGACGTTCTACAACGTATCGCGTCAAAAAGAAGTCGAGCAAAAGCTCAAAGATGCCAGTAATCAAGCCTTTGAGGCGAGCCGCGCGAAAAGTGAATTCCTTGCCAATATGAGCCACGAAATCCGAACTCCCATGAACGGCATTATGGGGATGACGGAATTGGCCCTAGACACTGACCTCAGTCCCGACCAGCATGATTTCCTCACCACCATTCAATCCTGTGCGGATTCCATGCTGACTCTATTGAACGACATTCTAGATTTGTCTCGGATTGAGGCTGGCCGCATGGAGTTGGAAGTGCGTGACTTCCCAATCCGTCAGGTTTTAGAGGAAGTTCAGGACAGCCTAGGATCCCACGCGATTATGAAAAACATCGACTGGAATGCTTTTGCAACCGAAGATGTTCCCGTTACCGTCACTGGTGATTCACTCCGCCTGCGTCAGGTCTTATTGAACCTTGCCGGCAACGCAATGAAGTTCACTAATAAGGGTGAAGTTGTGATTGAAACCCGGCTCATCGAACGGCAAGACGACAATGCCAAGATTCGATTTGAGATTCGCGACACCGGCTGCGGCATTCCTGCCGAAGTTTTACCCACCCTTTTTGAGAAATTTTCCCAGGCCGATTCCTCCACCACCCGCACCCACGGCGGCTCGGGCTTAGGCCTTGCGATTTCACGAGAACTGGTCAGCCTCATGGGCGGACGTATGGGCGCATTAAGCACGGAAGGCGAGGGTTCCACCTTCTGGTTTGAAGTGGATTTCCCCGTCACCCAAACCCTAATGCCACCTGCAGGCACTGCAGAAGCCTTAGTCGGCCGGAGAATCTTGTTAGTCGATGACATCCAAACCAATCTGCGCGTCATTTCTGGCCAAGTACGTCGCATGGGGTGCCGTTATGAAACGGCCTGCAATGCCAACGAAGCCCTAGCTCGCCTACAAGATGCCATCATTAGCAATGATCCCTTTTCCATCATGCTTTGCGATAACCTCATGCCGGGCATGAGTGGCATGCAATTGGCCAATGAAGTGAGCAAAGATCCTCGCTTTGACGGACTTCTCATGTTGTTGATGAGTTCTAACCGAGATAAGGGCGACGTCGCATTAGCACGCACTTCCGGTTTCGTAGGCCAGCTTATGAAGCCGGTGAAGTACTCAATCCTAAAAAGGGAGCTTCTTTCTCTTCTGGGAGAAACGGAACCTCTCTCGATACAAGATCCACGAAAAGCACCTGAAGATGTAACGGCTGCAGACATGGAATCGGCTGCAAACTCGCCTCGATGCTCCATTTTGCTCGCAGAAGACAATGTCGTAAACCGCAAACTTGCCGAACGGATTCTTGCAACCGCAGAACATGAAGTCGATTGGGCACAGAATGGTCTGCGTGCATTAGAAATGGCGGCTGCCAAGGATTACGACATTATCCTTATGGATTGCCAAATGCCGGAACTGGATGGCTATGAGGCCACCAAACGCATACGGGCTCTAGGCGGGGCCAACATGACTGTGCCGATTATTGCTTTGACTGCAAATGCCATGGTCGGCGACCGCAATAAATGCATTGCGGCAGGTATGGATGACTATGTCACCAAACCACTTAAACGTGAAACCTTTCTTGAAGTGTTGAATCACTGGTTAGTCAAGGCGCGCGAATCTGCCTAAGAGGACAGATTCTGCTATTTTTGGGCCATGCTTCGGTTGGTCCTCCCACTCCTCTTCATCGGCTTATTCTGCGCTACGATTTCGGCGCAACTCGACCCCAATGCGCCTGATAAGCGAGAGCAAAAAATCTTGCTTGAAGAGTACCGAGGATTAGACAGGCGCGACATCGATGGTTTTGCGCGTAGCCTTGAAATCATTCAACGCCTGGAGCAGGTCCAACTTACACGCCCCGCCGACATCAAAAAATGGCGCAAGGAATTGGCCAAGGCGGATCAAAAGTATGGACGTAAGTTAAAGAAAAAAAGTGGGCGTCATTATTACTTTGAGAATCCTAAAACCGGGCTCTTTATTGTGGGAGGCGACACCAAAAAACCCAAAGGATTAGTCATCTGCATGCACGGTGGCGGGGTCGGCTCTGGCGATGCCAATGGCATGGTTGCTTCCATGTCTGGTCCCGCAAGCAAACTGGATTGGCTCGCTATATTCCCCGAGGTACTTGAAAAAACCGAGCGCGGGTGGACCGATGCCGGCACCGAGGAATGGGTAGTGGATCTCATCGATGGCGCACTCCGCACCTGGAAGATTGATCCGAATAACGTCTATCTATCCGGCCATTCCATGGGCGGCTATGGCAGTTGGACTTTGGGTGCCCATCATGCGGATCGGGTTGCAGCATTAGCTCCTTCTGCAGGTGCTCCTACCCCCGCCTACGGCCCAGACGGCACCATTGTGGAGATTGATCAAGGCGTGGTGCCCAACCTCCGTAACGTGCCGATGATTGTTTTCCAGAGCACCGATGATCCGCGAGTACCACCGGAGGCGAATCAAGCTGCAGTGAAGGACGTCGAGAAGTTCAAGGACCTCTATGGTGGTTATGAGAACTTTACTTACTGGGAGGTGACCGATCGTCAGCATCAGTTTCCTGTGGGTGGCATGAAGGTGCTGATGGAAAAAATGGACGTGTTCAAGCGTCAGCCGATTCAGGACAAAATCGTGTGGCAGCCGACGCTGGACTGGAAGCATCAGATGGGCTGGTTGTGGTGGGAAGAACCAGCGCTAAGGCAAATCCTGATGGCCGAGCGTCTGCCGGATGAGAACACCATCTCCATCGAAACCAAGGCCGATTTGTCCACGCTTTATGTGCTGTTGGATCCGCGTGTGGTGGATATGGAGAAGGAAGTCATCATCCTGGTGAATGGCGAGGAAAGCAATCGCGGGATCCCTCAACCAAACCTTGGCACCATGTTGTTGACGGGTAGCACCCCAGACACCGAGCTATTGTTTTTGGCGCGGATGAAGGTGTTGAAGTAATCGTTATTTTTCAGCTTGCTCCATCTTCTGCAGGATGCGCTGCTGGCGAGTAAATAGCGACATGGTGCTGAAGGAAACCATGAGCCCGCCGAGGAAGGAAAGCCAAAGCATGCCTTCTGGCTGCAGGCCAATCACTATAAACAAAGGTCCGAAGGCAAGAAAGGCGGGCATCAAGGGAGTGGGGAGATTCATGTTGTGGATTTACAGATGGGACAGAGCTTGGAGAACGATGGGCTCTTGCTCTTCCGCGACCGTGCGCAAATCAAGCAGCACGCTTTCGTCCTGAATGCGGGAGAAGATTGGCGGCTCACTCAAACGTAGAGCATGGGCAAGGTCGGTGGCGTCGCGCGAAGTATGGCGGATGAGGACGCCAGCGGATGGCAGGTCCTCGGTGGGTGAAGCTCCGGAACCAACACGGCCGTTACAGGTGGTAGCTGCGGCAGTGAGGGTGTCGCCTAGAGCGTTGACCTCGGCAGCAAACGCGGTGGCGCGGTGCATGATTTGATCCTCGGTTAAGGACAAACGCTGCAGGGCCGGAATGCGTGCAAGCGCGGCATCGGCACCTAAAGCGTGAATCGACAAGGTGGCTTCCAACGCGGCAAGAATGGTTTTGTCGAGGCGAATGCAGCGCGTGAGCATGTCCCGGCGTAAACGCTCGACCAAAGGTTTCGCGCCCACAATCAAACCGGCTTGCGGTCCACCGAGCAACTTATCGCCGGAGAAAGTGACGATGTCACACCCTTGCTGCAAAGCATCGCGCACCGGGTGCTCTTTTTCAATGCCGATTAAATCGCGCGCATCTAAAACGCCAGAGCCGAGGTCATAAACCAAAGGCAAACCACGTTGATGACAGATGTCGGCCAACTCCTTCATGCCGACTTCCTTAGTGAAACCCTCAATCCGATAGTTGCTTGGATGAATGCGCAACACACAAGCGACATCGGGGTCCTCTAGCGCCTTGATGTAATCCTTGGCATGCACGCGATTGGTGGTGCCAACCCCCACCATGGTTGCGCCACCGGCATCAATCACCTCCGGCATGCGATAACTGCCGCCGATTTCCACCAGCTCGGACCGCGCGACCACCACTTTGCGACCACGCGCCAGCGCAGAAACCGCCAGCAACACCGTGGCCGCATTATTGTTGACTGGCAGACCGGCTTCGGCGCCAGTCACTTTGGCGAGCAAGTCGGAAACTGGGGCATCGCGACGTCCGCGGCCACCGGTTTCGCGGTCAATCTCACAGATGGAAGCCCCCGCTGCCTGAGCCGCAGCTTGGATCGCCTCCATCGCCCATGGTGCACGCCCAAGATTGGTGTGCAGCACGACTCCAGTGGCATTAATCGCCCCGCGCAGGCGTAAACTAGGCAGCACCTCGAGGCGTGCGCAAACTTCGGCCCAGAAGGCATCGTCCACCCCGGCCATGCGGTCACCAGCCTTCCGCGCGGCGCGAATCTGGTCCAAAGCCATGGAACAAGCCTGGCGACAAGCCTCGTGCCCAAAGGACTCGAGACCACGCTGGGTGCATTCCTCCAACAATTCATTCATCGCCGGGATACGGGGAGGATTCTTAGACGCGGGCATCCTAGAATCTTAAGCGTGAGACGTACGGCTGTCGCGGCGCAGTTCCGCTGGAAACTGCAAACACCCAACCGCGGCGAGCAAAACGCCCTGGCCAAGGACCTAGGAATCCGTCCACTCACCGCTGGATTGCTACTTTCGCGCGGAATTTCCGAGCTGGAAGAGGCCAAACAGGTGCTGAAACCGTCGCTTTCCTCTCTGCCCGACCCCAAACGCATCCCCGGCTTTGAAGATGCGCTGAACACCCTGGTCGACGCGGTCGAGTCCAAGCACAAGGTTCTGATTCACGGCGATTACGATGTCGACGGCACCTGCGGCTCGGTTTTGCTTTACCGCCTGATGAAACGGCTCGGTTTGGAGGTGGAAGTCTTCATCCCCGACCGGGTGCGAGACGGCTATTCCTTTTCGGAAAACAGCCTGACCGCGATTGAAAAGTTCGGCGCCAAGGTGGTGATTGCGGTCGACAATGGCACCTCTGCAATGGCACCGCTGGCGAAATTGCATGCCGCTGGAATCCAGGTGATTGTGGTCGACCACCACCTTCCTGGAGAAGAACTTCCAGTTTGTGCCGCCATGATGAATCCATGGGTGGGCAAGTCGCCTGCGGAAGGCGGCGTTTTCCAAGAGTTCTGCGGCACGGCGGTGGCATGGTTTCTGACCTGGGGTGTGCTGCGTCACATTCTGGGCGATGGCCAACTACCCGAATCCGACCGCCGCTTCCTGTTCGATAGTCTCGGTTATGCCGCCATCGCCACCATCGGCGATGTCATGCCTCTGCGCGGACCGAACCGTGCTTTAGTGCAACATGGTCTGGCTACCTTGCGTGAATCCAGTTTTCCAGGACTACGCGCTTTGGTGAAGTCGTCCGGCATCCGCAAGGTGCCGAATGCCGAAGACATTGGTTTCCGCATGGGCCCGCGCTTGAATGCTGCCGGACGTATGTTCCAAGCCGAAGTTGCGTTCAAAACTTTGTCATGTGATTCCGCGCCGGAAGCAGAAGCGCTTTGCGCGCAACTCGAGGCGCTCAACTTAGAGCGACGCGAGGTGCAGAACCGTCAGAACGATTTACTTGCCGGAACCGTCGAAGAACAGTTCCAAAGGGGTGATTCGGTGGTGTTCACCGGCCACTCCGATGCACATTTTGGCGTACTTGGTATCGTCGCAAACCAAGTGATGGAACGCACAGGCCTACCAACTTTGCTGTGGGCCGAATGTAGCCCCGGAGTTGCGCGCGGCAGTGCCCGTGCGCCAGAAGGCTATCACTTGATCGACATCATGGACCGCGCCAAGGAGTTCCTGATTGGTTATGGCGGACATGCACGTGCCGCCGGATTCCACTTTGATCCTGAGCTCGCACCGCAAGTTGCTGCAGCTCTACGTGATGGCGCAAGCGGTCAAAGCAAGGTGGAGAAGCCTGAGTTGAAAGTCGACAGTGAAATCTCCCCCGGCGAGATTGACCTCAACACCCTCAACGAATTCGATCGCCTGCAACCTTACGGCGAAGCCTTTGCCGAACCCGCCTTTCTGTGCACCGGATGTCGCCTAGTCACAGCTCCACGTTTTATCGGCGATGGCTCCCACGTGGAGTTACGCCTTGAACGCGATGGCGAAGTGGTGCGTGCCCTAGGTTGGCGTTTGGCCGACAAAGCACGCGACCTTCAAGTCGGCGACAAGTTAGATGTCGTAGTCAAAGTCGGCATCAATGATTTCCGCGGACGTCGTGCAGTCGAATGGACTTTGCGCGACTTCCAATCCTCCCCTTCTCAATCCTAAAGTGTCTCGCATTCCCATCCTCGGCCATTTCATTCGCTTCGCACGTCGTTTGTACGACTGGATGCTGGCCTTTGCCGACAAACCCTATGCCGGACGCGCCCTGTTCGGCTTAAGTTTTATTGAGTCGAGCTTTTTCCCACTGCCGCCGGATCCACTGCTGTTGGCGATGGGTGCGGAAAAACCCGAGAAGGCGATTCACTTTGCTGGATTGACCACTTTGGGTTCGGTGCTTGGTGCCATTTTGGGTTTCATCATTGGAAAATTCCTCATGGACACGGTGGGCGAAAACCTGCTCGACATCTACGACAAAGATCGCCATACATGGAATAAGATTGCTTTGTGGTTTGAAGAATACGGCTCCTTGGCTTTGCTTATGGCGGCCATCACACCGATTCCATTTAAGGTATTTACCATTGCAAGCGGCGCCACCGGAGTCGCATTCCTACCCTTCCTTGGCGCCTGCATCATTGGCCGTGGGTTCCGCTTTTACCTGGAAGGATTTCTGCTGAAGTACTTCGGAAAACCAATCCTTGAGTGGATGGAGAAGTGGTTCGACATCGTTTCGATTGGCTTCACGATTCTCCTTATCGGCGGATTCGTCGTCATCAAATACATCTAAGCCGCATGGCCTCCTCCACTGCAGCATCTCGCCTTTTAGTGGTCGATGGCACCGCACTGGCCTTCCGCGCATTTTTCGCGATTCGACATTTGACCGATGGACAAGGACGCCCGTCGGGGGCACTTTATGGATACATCACTTCCTTGCTGCGTGCGCTGGAGGATCATCCGGCCGAGCATGTGGTGGTTGCATGGGATCGCCCGGAACCGACCTTCCGGCATGGCATCGATGATCAATATAAAGCCAACCGTGAAAAGCTAGATGAGGATTTGCGCATGCAGTTCCCATGGATGCGCGAAGTCACCGAACTCATGGGCTTAAAGAGTTTAGATGAAGCCGGCTTTGAGGCCGATGACATCCTCGCCAGTCTTGCGGTGCAAGTTTCTGCGCTCGGCCATGAAGTGCGTTTGTTCACCAGCGATAAGGATTTGGCGCAAGTGGTTTCCGGCAAGGTGCTGCAATGCCCTCCGCCGAAGCAGGGATCCGATGCCCTCATTTTGGGACCTGCAGAGATTGAGGAAAAGTATGGTTTGCCGCCAAGCAAAATGGCGGAATGGCAAGCGCTGGTTGGGGATAGCAGCGACAATGTGAAAGGCATGCCTGGCGTCGGCCCGAAACGCGCAACTACTTTGCTGCGGAAGTATGAGAACTTAGATGCTGTCCTCGCACGTGGCCCAAGCGAAGAAAAGGGCAAGCTTGCGGAGAATCTGGGTAACTTCGCCGACTCTGCGCGCTTGGCTTTGCGTTTGGTCACCATGGTTACCGACATGAAGTTGGCGGCACTCGAAGAGATGATTCCGAGTACGCCTGATTTTGAAGGGGTGTTGGATTTCTGCAATGACCACGGCTTCAACACCTTGGGTAATCGCTTTCAAGACTTCAAGGTGCAGGGCGGATTGCCTGGCAACGTGAACCGGGACAAAAATGCGGTTGCCGAAGAAGTGGAAAGTACCAACGACGGCCCCTCTTCCGCGAAACGCTATGCCGATGGCGACTATAAGCTCATTCGCACCGCCGAAGAATTGGTTGTTCTACATGCTGGACTCAAAGCCAGTGGCGGATTTGCTTTTGATACCGAAACCACCAGCATCGTTGCCATGAAGGCGCGTTTGGTGGGCATGTCCTTTGCTTGGGAAGCGGGCAAGGCCTATTACGTCGCAGAGAACTTGCCGGATCCTCCACTTGGACCGGATGGCCAAACGGCATTGGAATATCTAAAGCCTCTACTCGAAGATGCAAGCCTTCCGAAGTACGGCCAGAACCTCAAATACGATGCCCATGTCATGCGTCGGCACGGAGTCTCCATCCAAGGATGGGATTTCGACACCATGGTCGCGCACTTTCTGGTCGACCCCATCTCCCGTCACAATTTGGATTCGATGTCGCTGCAATACTTGGGCATGCGCAAGATTCCAACCAAAGAATTACTGGGTACCGGCAAAAACGCCTTAACCATGGATTTGGTGCCGATTGACGCGGTTGCCGAATACGCCTGCGAAGACGCCGATGCCACCTTCCAACTAGTGGCCCCCATGCGCGCAGGACTGAAGGAAGTGCAGGCCGAAAAGCTATTCCACGATGTGGAGTTGCCGCTGATTGGCGTATTGGAGCGCATGGAAGCGGAAGGCATGCGAGTCGATAAAGAACGTCTGTTGGAAATGCGCAAGAGTTTGGGCAAGCGTCAGATGGAATTGGAACGCAAAGTGCATGCAGAAGCCGGCGATCCCTTCAATGTCAATTCGCCGAAGCAACTGGGACCGATTCTGTTTGAGAAGTTGATGATCCAGGATATTGCGGGGGTAAAACGCGTTGGGAAAACCAAAACCGGTTACAAGACCGATGCCGCCACCATGGAGAAGTATGCAGGCATTCCGATTGTCGATGCGCTGCTGGAATATCGTCAGGTGACCAAACTAATTGGCACTTATGTGGATGCGCTTCCGGGCTACATTCACCCGGAAACTGGGCATATTCACAGCTCCTTTCATCAGGCAGTCGCAAGTACCGGCCGCTTAAGCTCGAGTGACCCGAACTTGCAGAACATTCCGATTCGGAGTGAAGCGGGGCGGGAAATACGTCGCGCATTCGTGCCGCGGGCAGAAGGCTGGGTGTTGATGTCGGCGGATTATTCCCAGGTCGAATTACGTGTGGTAGCCCACCTATCGCAAGATCCAGCCCTGATTTCAGCATTCAACGAGGGCGCCGACGTCCATGCACGCACCGCATCTTTGGTCTTCGATGTTCCGCCCGAAGAAGTCGACGGAGAAATGCGTTCGCGCGCCAAGGCGATTAACTTTGGCATCCTTTACGGCATGGGCCCACAACGCTTGGCACGCGAAACAGGTTTCAGTTTTCAGGAAGCGCGCGACTTTATCGACACCTACTTCGAGGCCTTGCCTGGAGTACGCAAGTGGATTGACAAAACTTTAGAGGATGCACGTGAAAATGGAGAAGTCCGCACTTTGCTCGGACGTCACCGCCCCACCCCTGACGTCAACTCCAGTGATGGACGGGTACGCTCGGCTGCTGAGAACGTCGCGGTGAATACTCCGGTGCAAGGCTCCGCCGCCGACCTCATCAAGGTCGCCATGCTTAAAGTCGATGCGCGCATTCAAAAAGAAGGCCTGCAATCGCGCATGATTCTGCAAGTGCACGATGAATTGGTTTTCGATTGCCTGAAAACCGAGCTCGAGCAAATGGAAAAACTGGTGCGCGAAGAAATGGAGGGTGCATGGCAGCTCGATGTTCCGCTCAGAGTGGACCTCGACCACGGCCCTGACTGGGCCAGCGCCCACTAAAGCAATTTGGAATTCGATTCACTGCTTCTCCTAGGCCTACTACTCGCCGGCGGCGTGTTGGGTGGCCTGGTTGCGCGCATACTCCGCCTTCCAACCCTCACCGGTTACTTAGCAGCAGGCATCCTTTTCCATTGGGGCAGCAAAGAAGGCTGGATCGATGCCGCTGCACTCGAAAAGCTGCGCCTCCCGATCAATGACTTGGCGATGGCACTCGCGCTATTCGTTTTAGGCGGTCAATTCCGCTTCGGACGCCGTCGTAATGCCGCCTTGCGCAAACTGCTACGCGGCTCCCTAATTGAAACTATTTGCACCTTCGTGGTAGTGGCTGGCCTCAGCCTGCCGGTGATTCAAAGCATTCCTGGTGCAGTGCTTTTAGGTGTGCTCGCTATTGCCGTCGCCCCAGCTACCACTCTGGAGGTGCTGCATGAGTACAACGCCAAAGGGCCCACCACCCGCATGCTGAAGCAACTCACCGCGATGAGCAATGTGTGGGCGGTGATCCTTTTTGAAGTGACACTATTGTTTTTGGTGTTGTTTAGCGGTGGAGAAGTCAGCTTACTTGACCCACTGTGGGATATCGGCGGCGCCTTACTCTATGGATTGATTGCTGGACATGCACTCATCTTGCTGCAAGAGCGCGTTGGTCACGACAACTATGCCGTGCCTTTACTCGCGGTCATTTTTTTGACCATCGGTATATGCGCATTCACCGACGTCCCTCACATGCTTGCCTTCTTGGTCACTGGCGCGGTGGTAGCCAATCGGTCGCAGCTATTTTCACGGATTACCACGGCGATGGATGGCTATGCGCAACCAGCGATTGTGCTTTTCTTCGTGCTCAGTGGTTCCCATTTGGACTTTGGCCTGCTGCTTGAAAACGGAGTTGCGGTTGGACTTTATGTGTTGGGGCGTACCTTGGGCAAGGTTTTGGGCACCCACGTCAGTGTCCACGGCTTCAAAAAGCTGGAGCAAATGCGCGGGGATTCTACGCCACCCGTAGGCCTCGGTCTTTTGTGCCAAGCTGGCGCCGCGATTGCACTCGCCACCTATGTCGCTGACTACGACAGATCGGAAGAGC
>JASFYO010000030.1:0-8059 GCA_045047305.1 Planctomycetota bacterium
GCACACATGGCGCGGAAACCAAGGCGTGCAAATTCGCTGCGGCGCCCAG
Organism: Planctomycetota bacterium; assembly: GCA_045047305.1. GTDB lineage: Bacteria > Planctomycetota > UBA1135 > UBA1135 > UBA1135. The sequence goes on from JASFYO010000030.1 coordinate 50, forward strand.
GGGCAATGGTGGAAAGTCCACCAATTTGAATCGCGATACTACTGAAGTTCGAGAAACCGCAGAGTGCATAACTTGCGATGATGCGAGAGCGGTCACTTAGGCCAGCTTCCTTGAGATGCCCTAGTTCCAAGAAGGCCACGTATTCGTTCACTGCCATTTTCGTGCCAAGCAAACCACCGACGTCGGAGGCTTCACTTGCGGGCACACCGATCAACCAGGCGAAGGGCGCGAATAAAGTTCCAAGAATGCCTTGTAGGTCATGCCCCTCCCACGCCAAATTGATGACGACGTTCACCAAGCCGAGCAATCCTAAAAAAGCAATCAACATGGCGAGGATGTTAAGCGACAATTTCATACCGTCGGCCGCACCGCTTGCCGCAGCGTCTAGACCATTGCTGTAATCGGACGGTGGTTGCGCGACATCGCGGCCTAAGGTTTCTGAGGTTTCTGTTTCTGGGAAAACGACTTTCGCGATAGCTAAGCCCATGGGGGCGGACATCACCGTGGCTGCGAGTAAGTGCCCGGCGATATCTGGAACCGTATCCTGCATCATCTCTACATACACCGCAAAAACTCCGCCGGCCACCGTGGCGAAACCAACCGTCATGATGGCGCCGAGTTCACTCCGCGTCATTTTCGGAAGATAAGGACGAATGAGAAGCGGCGCCTCGGTTTGTCCGACAAAAATATTGGCGGCCGCAACTGTGGACTCGGTGCCAGAAGTGCCCATCAACTTGGACATTATTTTCGCCATGAAGCCAACAATCAAACGCACTAGTCCAAGATGGTGCATAACCGCGAACACCGAACTGAAAAACACTACAGTGACTAGAACCACCGCTCCTAGTACGGCGGGTTCCTCTCCAAAACCGAGAACATGGTCACCAAGCACACCACGACCAGCTTGCTTGGCGATGTTGATGAGACCGTTAAAAAAGGATTGGGATCCCTGAAAGAACCATTTGCCCGCCACCGTTTTCAACACCAAGAAAGCGAGCAACATTTGCAGAGCTAACCCTACCGCCAATGTGCGCCAACGAATCGACTTCCGTGCCTCACTCAAGGCAAAGGCAAGTCCGATTAAAACCAGGATTCCGAAAAGGGGTTGTAAAGACACCGCAAGCCATCTTAGCGGCGGAGGGTACGGCTAGACTCGACGCATGGCCCTTTCCCGCCGCACCTTTCTCAAAACTAGCTCGACTGCTGTAGCTGCAAGCGCGGCGCTGCCCCTACTTGGACACGCGCAAGAGCCCAAGGCGAGACCCAAAACAAAGCTCGCACTAAACCTAGAAATGTGGTTAGGCGAAATCCCATTCACCGAACGATTAGCCCGCGCTGCCGACCTAGGCTTTCAATACTTTGAGTTTTGGCCGTGGCGGGGCAAAGATTTGAATGCCCTCGAAAGAGCAATGCGTGAGACCAAAATGAGTGCCACTCAGTTCACCGCATGGGGATTTGTTCCAGGCATGAACGATGTGAAGAACCACGCTGCCGTGCTCAAAGAAATCGAAGCATCTTGCCAGGTCGCACAAAGGTTGGGCGTGCCAATGATGACCGTAGTTGGCGGCAATGATCAGCCCGGCATGTCGGCAAAGCAAATGTTCGCCAATATCACGGAAGCGTTGAAACGTGCCGCCCCCATTGCTGCGCGGTATGGAGTTATGCTAATTCTGGAGCCGATGAACGTGCGCGTCGACCATAAAGGGCATTGCCTCCATGGGAGCGCGGATGGCCTACGCATTTGCCGCGAAGTGAATAGTCCGTGGGTAAAACTGAACTGGGACCTTTATCACATGCAGATTTCTGAGGGCGATTTGTGCGGACACTTGCGCGAGGGCTATGATCAAATCGGTTATATCCAGCTTGCCGATCACCCCGGGCGACGCGAACCTGGCACCGGCGAAATCGCTTATGGCCGCGTCATGAAAGAGCTGTGGGAGCTTGGTTATCGCAAACCGGTTGGGGTGGAATGCTATCCGTCGGAAGATGCGGAAAAGAGTGCTGCCCGTCTACGTGCGAACATCGTATTTTAAAGCGGACCATGAAGTCCTTCCTTCCCCATCCGCTACTCCTGGTGCTGCCCTTGCTTGCCGCTTGCGCAGTACCTGGCATTGACTCTGGCACCGACGATGACTTCGTAGATCTATTCAACGGCAAAGATCTTACCGGGTGGGTTAATGTGAATTGCGCTGATGACACCTGGACAGTGCGCGACGGCATGATTGTTTGCAATGGCAAACCGACAGGCGTCATGCGCACGGAACGCATGTACCGTAATTTCATCGCTGAGTTTGAGTACAAGCACATGACCACGGGCGGCAATGCTGGCTTCTTTGTTTGGTCTGACCCAATTCCGGCGCAGGGTGTACCGTTTACCCGTTCCATTGAAATCCAAGTCATCGATGGATGGGAGACCGAAAACTGGACAAGCCACGGTGACGTGTTCGCCATTCATGGAGCCACCCTGCACCCAGACCGCGCACATCCCGCTGGCTGGGAACGCTGCTTACCCAGCGAACGTCGTGCGAATGGAACAGGAGAGTGGAATCATTTTCGCATCACTGCTATCGATGGCACCATCAAGCTTGCTGTCAACGGCAAAGTCGTCTCCGGCGGATTCGACATTCGCCCGCGCCTTGGTTACTTGTGTCTAGAATCAGAAGGTGCCGAGGTTTACTTTCGCAATCTCAAAATTCGTGAGCTTCCTGCCGAAATGCGCTTAGGTGATGACTTCACTGCCAATCAAGCACGCGGATTCACCAGCCTTTACAACGGTCGTGACCTAAGTGGTTGGGATGTAAAACCGGAGCATGAAAATCATTGGAAGTCGGAAGACTGGCGTTTAACCTACGACGGAAAGTCTTCTGATTTATGGTCGCTTAAGGAATATGGCGATTTCGAAATGATTGTTGATTGGCGCTGGACTGGAGAAAGCAAGGAAGTGGAACTGCCAGTGGTGCTTGCGGATGGAAGTGTACAGCTTGATAACCGCGGCCAAGAAGTAAAACAGCTCGTGCAGGAAGCTGGTGACAGCGGCATCTACCTACGTGGTTCCTCCAAGAGCCAAGTCAACATTTGGTGTTGGCCAATCGGATCCGGCGAAGTGTACGGATACCGCACCGATAGTTCGATGCCGGAGGAAGTGCGGGCCGGCGTGACACCGAGTGAAAATGCAGACGCACCACTAGGTGAATGGAACCGGTTTTATATCACCATGGTGGGAGATCGCCTAACCGTGGTACTCAACGGCAAAACCGTCATCCGCGGCGCTCAACTTCCGGGCGTGGACCTCCGTGGAAAAATCGGCCTACAGAACCACGGTGCCCCACTAGAGTTCGCGAACTTATTCATCCGCGAGCTCGATTGATCTAATGACCGCCGCGAGCAGGAGGCCTACTCTAAGCCCAACTGCTTACGCAAATCGGAGTCCTCGGGAAAACGATCGTAGCCAACTTGCCAAGCGGCCATGGCTTTCTCGTGATCCCCTTGTTGCTCATAGAGGTTGCCCAGCAAGAGGTGGGTTTGCGAGAATTGAGCAGTCGCGGTTTGGTTTGCCTGTTGGCCAACCAAAATCTCAAAGTGGCGAATCGCCTCTGGCTGTTTACCAAACATGGGCGGCCAGAAGGAGTAAGAGATTGCCTTACTGAAACGCGCTTCCCAGTTATGGTCATCTAAGGCAAGCACGGAATCGTACATGCCATCGGCCTTCATGGACCACTTACCAGCATCCATGCCGCCTACGCCACCACGAATAATGGGCTGAATATAGGCATAAGCCAACTGGTTCATCAAGATTACATTGTCCGGGTTGCCATCAACCTCTTGCTCCAACATAACGATGGCTTCTTCAATCAGACCTTGTTCCTTCAGCTGATCCCATAAAGCTTCACGGTCATCTGAAGTGAAGTTCGGGTCGAGGAATTTCGCAATCGAATGGTCCAAAAACTGCGCACGTTTCTGGGCGATTTCTTCCTCTGAGGCTCCATCCGCCATGCCTTCCTCAACCATCATCGAGCCATGATCCTGCAACGCTTGTGCAATCATTCGATTTATAGAATCGGCATCTAAGCTGCGATCGACACCCGATCCTGAAGGCCGATTCGATACGGAATCCAATCGCTGTTCCATCTTGACCATGCGCTCATCCATGCTCTCAAGATGACTTGCAATGCTTTCCAGTTGTGCCGGAGAGACCGCGGTTTGAACGGTTGGGTTGTCTTCCATCATGCTCTGAGACATGAATACGGCAACGCCTCCTAGCATGAGGGCGGCCAGGATTAGGATGATGTGGGTTTGGTTCATGAGATTCTTAGGGGGAAATCAGACTTCAGTCTAAATGGTTACGCACCAGCGCAATCAAATCAGAGCCAAATTCTTCATGTTTTCCTGGCCCTATCCCGTGTACCGCCAGCAGATCTTCCTCGCTGGAAGGTAGCGTAATCGCCACGCCTTCCAGCGAGCGGTTGCTCAAAATGCAAAATGCAGGAACGCCCTTTTCCTCTGCCTGCTTGCGACGCCAATCCTTCAGGCTCTCTAACAGCACAGGATCGCCATCGCCTTCCAACATGGCCTTCGATGCCACGGAAGTCCCCACCACCGATGCCCCTGGCATGACGACTTCGATAGCGCCTTCCTCTTCCAGTGCCAATGCAGCCTGTGGCCCAAGGCCCAACATGGGGTATTCGCTGCCGACAACGGCCAAATAACCACAATCCAAAAGCCCTTGCGTGATGGCCTCCAACTGGGTCATCGCAACGGAGGAAAGTGCCCCAAAAGACTGCGGCCAATCCGGTACGCCTTTCGCTTTACTGCCCTTCAGGATTTTCAAAATCTTGGCACGGCCATAGCGCTCATCCATCTGACGCACTGTGGACAAAATCGCTAAGGCCTGAGTATGGCTCTCGCCGGTTAAAGTCTGCAAGGTGACTCCTCCATTTGCGCAGCGATCACATGCGCCGCATCCTTGAGCGAGATCGCTGGCATCGGGGTCGCCGAAGTATTCCAAAATGCGTAGCCACAAACAGCGGCTGCCTTTCAGAGATTCGTAAATCCGGGTGAGGCGACGACTTGCAGCTTCGCGGTAACTCGGTTCCGGCTGTTGCTCGATAAGGAACGTATGCGTGCGATAATCCGTACCGCGCCAAATCATGAGTGCGACCGAATCCTCTCCATCGCGCCCAGCCCGGCCGACCTCCTGATAGTAGTCCTCAAAGGAGCGTGGCAAGCTCAAATGCACCAGTAGGCGAATGTCTGGCTTATCGATACCCATGCCAAATGCATTGGTCGCTACGAGGGCATCGACTTCATCCGCAATGAAAGCATCTTGCACCCGCATGCGGTGTTCAGGGTCACAGCCACCGTGATAAAACGCCGCATTCAAACCAGCATGGCGTAAGGTTTCCACCGCGTCTTCCGTCGCCTGACGTGTTGTGGCATAAACCAGAGCCGGCGCCTTGCCCTTACGCGCTTTTACCGCACTGACTAAACGAGCCAAACGGGCATCATCTGAAACCGCTTTTTCGACTTTCAGCTCGAGATTCGAGCGAAAGAAACCGCGCACGTAGACATCTGGGTCTTCCAATCCAAGCGCTTCCGCTAACTCCGTACGTAATTGCGGGGTGGCGGTAGCAGTGAAAGCACCGATGCGCTCCGGCTTCAGCTCTTCGAGGAAATCCTTGATGCCCAGGTAAGCCTCACGGAATTCATGCCCCCAGCGCAGCACACAGTGGGCTTCGTCTACCGCAACAAAGGGGACTTCGATCAGCTGCAGCAAATCTAAAAACCGCTGCGAAGTCAAACGCTCTGGAGAGACATAAAGCAGCTTCAGGCGGCCCTCGGCGAAGGCCTGCTCTACCGCCTCACGATCGCTAAGGCTTTGGTTGCTATCTAGGCTGGCTGCCGGAATACCAAGCTTATGCAAGGCCAAGACCTGGTCACGCATTAAAGCAATCAACGGCGAGATGACCAAAGTGGTGCCTGGCAGCAAAATCGCCGGAAGCTGGTAACACAGGGATTTACCCCCACCGGTTGGAAGGACCGCAACCGACTCCTTTCCAGTGAGGATGGAGCGGATGACATCGGCTTGGCCGAGGCGGAACTCCTGGAAGCCGAAGTACTTCTCCAGGTAGCTGTAAACCACGCGCCGGCTGAAAGAAAACGCGGCTTTAGGCATGGAGTGACTGCGGAACTGGGAGCATGAATGAAAGGATAACAAGCTGTGATGAAGACGTCTGCGTGCAAAGTTCGACACACTTGTTATTCTCAAAGCAAATGGAAACAGTACTCGTTATTGGCGCGAATCGAGGCCTCGGCCTTGGGTTTGTGCAGTCCCTGCTCGACCGCAAACACTTTCAGGTTCTAGCCACCACACGCGACTTCCGTGCGAGTGAAAAACTTAATTCCCTAACCGCGAACCCTCAGCTCAAGCTCTTTGAGCTTGATGTCGCCAAACAAGATTCCCGCGAAGATTTCGTCGATGCCCTGAATCACCGCTCGCTGGACTGGGTCATCTACAACGCCGGCATTTATGGCCCTCACGGGCTGCAACTTGGTGAACTCCCAGAGCATGAATGGCGCAAGGTGCTTCACGTCGACACCGTGGCACCGTTGCTGATGGCTCAAGCTCTGCTCCCTCATCTCCGTGCCGAGACTCCCGGACGTATCGCCTTTCTTTCAAGCAAGATGGGCAGTATCGATGACAACGGTTCGGGTGGTTCCTACCTATATCGCTCCGCCAAAGCCGGCCTCAACGCCGCCGTCCGCAGCCTCTCGATTGACCTAAAACCAGATAACATTCCAGTATTGTTGCTCCACCCTGGATGGGTCAAAACCGATATGGGAGGCGACTCTGCTTCACTCGCAGTTGAGGATTCGGTGCGCGGAATGATCGAACAGATTCGAAATCTAGATATGGCGACGACCGGTTCCTTCGTCGAGTGGAATGGTGCACCCATCAATTGGTGACCTTGATCCTCCCGCCACTCCAATTGCAATCGGCAGGGGCTGAATGCGCCCCTGCCGATTCAAAACCGGATGGCTCTCAAGCCGCCAACCTAGTCAGAAAAGTCCCCGCGCTGGGCACGAGCTTTCCGCGCATAGGCCTCTTCCAACATGTCGGCAACGGCGGGATAATTAACCACCTTCAGGCCAGCCTCAAAGTCGGCGATCGCGAGATCGAAGTCGCCTAGCTCCAGATATAGACCACCGCGCTCAGCGTAATAGACCACAGTATTTACGCGCCCAGGCTTCAACGCCAACATGCGCGAGTAAGCCTCAATCGCTCGTGGGTAATCACCGGTTTCCTGTGCTGAAGAAACCGCTTCTGCCAAGCCCTCCATGTCGGTTGGAAGCGGAGTGATTTCCTCGCCGGTGCCGACGAAGGTCACGGTGACGCAACTGTCTTCCGACAACCACTTTCGCGCTGCAGCAGCGACATCGGACATCGAGGTTTTGGCAACATCCTTGCCCCAGGACGCATAAGCATCAGCAAGGCCAAGAGCTTCGTAACCCGCAACCGTTGCAGCTTTAGCAAAATACGGACGGGCACGCAGCGGCTGGTTTTTTTGGCCTTCCACCAGCAAGTCTTTAACTTCCTCGAACACAGCTTCCGCGTCGGCGGCATCGAAAGCGGAACCGTCGCGGTAAGAGTCAAGCAGAGCGTCGACCTCGGCGGCAGTACTTGCTGCGCCTGACCAGCCCACCTGGAAAAGATCACGATCCGTGCGACCACCCATGCTGATGCTCAGCTGGGTGCCACTAGGAAGTTCCGCGCGGGAAAGCAGGGAGGACAGAATGTCTAAGGCAACGCGGCCTTTTTCACCATAGGCCGGGGTCAACCATACGCGCAAGGTACGATCGCGCGGCAAAGTAGAGCGCAGGACAACCGAACGCGGACGGTTCGGAATCGGTTCTTGCGAAATCACTGGAGCCGCAGATCCTGCTGGGAGCGAGCCGAATGCCGACTCGATAGCATCGAGCGCAACCGTTGGGGGCAAAGGACTGACCACCACC
>JASFYO010000031.1:0-35907 GCA_045047305.1 Planctomycetota bacterium
GCTCGAATCCTTCCTCTGCGAATGTCGTCTGGCGCATGAAGAAATTCTACGGCCACCAGACATTAAATGGAATTCGGAAGGGCTAAATCAGAGTTTCCTAAGGCTTTTTCAGCCGGATAAGGGAATTCTTAGCCCCGAAAACCAATTCTGAGGTATCCTCTGGGCGTGGAGCTATTTCCACCTCCCCTACATCCCCGGAGAATCCATTGAAGAACATCATTGCATTGGTATTGCTTGCAGCATTCGCAGTCAGCCCTCTTGCCGCCCAACACGCCACAGCAGGCGCTGGTAAAGCTGGTGCCCGCCAGAATAACAGTGTGCCTATGAGCTCCCCTGAGCCAATCACCATGATTGCTCTGGCTGGAGGCGCTGCTGCTGCAGGTGCTTTTGCTGGCCGTCGTCGTAAAAAGCAGAATTAGAACGTTCCTTTGCTTCCCTCCTATGCGGTACGGTCGTGGAAGGCTGTATTAGTTCTCGCAGTATTCAGCAGCATTCTTCTTGAGTGGGCTGAATACACAGGAAGCGTATCCCGTATTAATTATTGCCTGCTTGTCCCTGTCCTTGCCGCCGTTTTGGCATGGTCGGTGATTCGTGACTGGTCCCCCCTTGCCCCCTCAGACCTAACAGGAGTGCAATGGGGCTACTGCTGCCTTGGCTTCAGCGGAATCATGCTTACCATTGGGAGCTTAGCTTCTATCTTCACCATTTCCATTGCTGGATTCCCCATTGCAGTGCTTGGTTTAGTTGGCATTTTTTGGGGAAAAGAAGGCATTTTCCGACTGCGTTATGCCCTCTTGATGTTCTTCGCCATGGTTCCAGTGCCATTACCGCTACTGGACCGCCTCACCCCAGGCATGGTCCGCGCCACTGGCGCTGCTGCCGTCGCCATGGTGAGCCCCTTTGACCCCGAGGCGACTTGGATTGGAGCCGACCTCACCTACCGCGGCTGGACTCTATTTGTCGCCGAGGCCTGCAGTGGATCTGGAACCTTGCTGGTCCTTGGCACCTTAACCCTGTTTATGGCAGGCCTGTTCCGCATGTCGACCAAGGCCATCATCATCACCTTGATTTTGGTGGCTCCGATTACCATTTTCATCAATGGTTTGCGCATCGCCGTCATGGCGTGGGTTCTAGATGGATTTGGCCCTGCCGCCGTCACCGGCGCTGGGCATGAAATCGTTGGGCAATTAGTGGTGATTGCTGGTGCAGCAAGTTTGGCATTAGTCATCGATAAGGTCAGTAGCCGAAGGGGGCCAAAATGAAAGGCTTCGCGTTATTTCCAGCCCTTGCATGGTTTTTGATTTTATTCGGAGGAGGGATTTCTCTCCTCTGCAATTCGGGCTGGATAAACCCATCCATCACCCCGGATCTTGCCTTGCTCGAAACCCAAATCGGCCCCTTTGCCCGCGATTTCGAAATTGAAGTCGACCCAGAGTTGCTTGGTGATTTACCGCCCGAGCGCTTCACTTTTCAAAATATCATTGGCCCAAATGGCCAATATGGAAGGCTTTACATCGCTTATTACAGCCGTGGACGACGCTGGAGTGGGCGCCCACATGATCTCCAAGTTTGCTACCGCGCGATGGGCTATACAGAGCTGGAGGTCGACTCCTTAAAAACCGAATCTGGAGCAGTTTTGTGGTCGCGAATCTTCCAACGCGGAAACCAAACGGTGAAAGTGATTCATTGGCTGCAAAAGCCAGGGCGGTTGCCTAAAGAGGAAGGGGTTAGCGACCATCTTCAACGCATTCTTACCAAGAATGGGCTTCGACAGGATGTAGCATCCATTTATTTCGAATTCGACCTCGCCGATGCCCCTTCAGACGAGGCCTTTATCGCAGCTTCCGACGACCTGATTTCTCAGGTTGAAGCACTCTGGGAATAGCCCTTTCACTGGCTTATTTTCCCGGCGGCTTTCAGGATTCCTGGGTATACTCATAGGAGTTTCGTTTTCATCCCCGACGAAGCAAAATCATCCCAAAATCAGGCCTAACATCCCCATGGCCCCCCAGACATCCCCACGTTCGCATACGCGTGCCCTGGCTCCGTCCAGCCTCGCAGCAACCAGCCCCAGCGGTTACGGAATATGAATACATTCCGCAATAAGCCGTTGCCACCGTTGGGCAATCTCATCCGCAGTGAGCGTTATCGCCAGCCGCTCGAGGCACCTGCATTTTTCCGCACCTTGGCCCGCGAGAAAGGCCGCGCGGACCGCACCGGCGAGGTCCTCACCCTGATCGTGCTCGGCATGACGGACTCTTTTGAAGAAGATCGGGAGCAGATGCTCGATTTCCTACAAAAGCGCCTACGCCTTACAGATGAGCTTGGGTGGATGGATGAAGACCACCTTTCCATCCTACTTCCGGCGACCACGGGCTATGAAGCACGCATTGTGGCGGGCTCGATCGGCAAGGCCATGGGGAAAGCTCGCGAGCGCTTTTCCTGCATCGTATATTCGGATACCGAAGGCTCTGCCGACGACTGTGAATCCGAAATCAAAGATGGGGAGATCTGGGATGGCCAGATTGAACCTCTCGCACCATTGTTCATGGTGCCCATGCCAATAGGCAAACGCGCGCTCGACATCGTGGGTGCTGGCCTGCTGTTCCTGCTAGCACTCCCAGTGATGGCGTTAACCGCCCTCGCTATCCGTTTGGAGTCCAAAGGCCCCATCATTTTCCGCCAGACACGGGTAGGACACGGTGGCCGTGGCTTCACCCTGCTGAAGTTTCGCTCCATGGTGGTGGATGCGGAAGAACTTCAGGAGAAACTGGCAAAAGACAATCTGCGCGATGGCCCAGCTTTCAAGCTTGCCAACGACCCTCGCATCACTCGCGTAGGCCGCTTCATCCGCTCCTCAGGGGTAGACGAATTGCCACAGCTACTCAACGTCCTACGCGGAGAAATGACCTTAGTTGGCCCGCGTCCGCCAATCCCACACGAAGTACACAGTTACGAGGCCTGGCAGAAGGCTCGTTTGCACGTCGTCGGTGGTCTCACTTGCATCTGGCAGGTGGACGGTCGTCTGGAAAACGTAAGCTTTCGCGACTGGATGCGGATGGACATTCGCTACGGCTCTCAGTTTTCGCCAGCTCGTGATGTCGGCTTGATTGCAAAAACTGCTTGGGTTGTGCTCTTCTCACGCGGCGACCACTAGCAACGACCTGCTAAACTTGCGTCATGGATCTTCCCCTGGAGGCCCTTGAGCAACGTGCAGGCCGTAGCGGTCTTGCCGGAATCCCCACTCGCGTCCTCAATGGCGAGCGGCTAAGCGATGCCGACTGCTTGGCGATGTACCGCAGTGACGATGTCTCGTTGCTCGGCACCTTAGCCAACCACGTGAAAGTGAAAATGCACGGCGATGTGGCGTTTTACAACGTCAACATTCACGTCAACTACACCAATTACTGCAACCAGTTTTGCGGTTTTTGCGCATTCCAAAGGCGTCCTGGTGATGATGGCGCTTATTGCATGACACCGGAGCAGGTTTACGAAGAGCTGAAAAATGCGAATCCAGAAGCCACCGAGGTACACATGGTTGCTGGCGTGTGGCCTGCGCTGAAGTACGACTACTTCCTTGAGATCTTGCGCGCTGCCAAATCCGCGCGCCCAGATATTCACGTCAAGGCTTTCACCATGGTGGAAATCGACGAAATCGTGAATCTCGCGAAAAAGCCACTTCCGGATGTGCTCGATGAACTGCGCGAGGCCGGTTTAGATTCGATGCCAGGCGGTGGAGCAGAAGTGTTCTCCGAACGCGTCCGCCAGCAGTTGTATCCGCGCAAAATGAGCGCCGAGCGTTGGTTAGAGCTAGCTCGTGGCATTCACGAGTACGGCTTCAAAACCAACTGCACCTTGATGTACGGCATGACCGAAACTCTGGAAGAGCGCGTCGACCATTTAAGTCGTTTGCGCTCCCTGCAAGACGATACCGGCGGATTTCAAACCTTCATTCCGCTGGCTTTTCACCCGGATAATACGCCGCTGCTCTCGCACATTGCCAAGCCGAGCCCAGCAGAACGCTTACGCTCCATTGCAATTGGGCGCTTGTACCTGGACAACGTTCCGCAGATAAAGGCCTATTGGATTATGCTCGGTTTGGCGACTGCGCAAGCTGCTCTGTCGATGGGAGCCAATGATCTCGACGGCACCGTCAGCCAGGAAAAGGTTTATCACAATGCGGGCGCCGACACCCCGGAAGTGCTTTCGCGCAGCGATATTCACCGCTTGATTCGCGAAACCGGTCATGTTCCAGTCGAGCGTAACACCTTGTACCAAGTGATCCGCGACTTCCGTGACGGCGACCCAGACTTCGGTTTGGCGGCAAATCAAAACGCTCCGGTTTCGGTTTAGTTTCCGGTGTCCAAGTCAACTGAGATTCGCTGGCGGGTCGGCACGGTGCCGTATTTGGTTGCTCGACCACTGACCTTTGGCTTGAGCGAAGATCCACGGATCGAACTCATAGAAGCGCCGCCATCGGACCTGTCTGCCATGCTGCACCGAGGAGATTTGGACTTGGCCCTCGCATCTTCCGTGTTGGCCTTAGACACACCGCCTTTAAGCATGTGGATGGAAGGCCCCGTCATAGCCAGCGATGGACCGATTCATTCCGTATTGCTCTTTCTCGCGCCTGGCGTGGAAAAGCCCGAGGCCATCCGACGCTGGTTCGCAGATCCTTTTTCTCGCACAGGCCGCCGCCTTACGCAGTGGCTGATGCACCACGCATGGAAGAATGCCGAGGCCGAGTTGCTGGAAGTACCGCAGGATATGGATGCTTTTGAAGCTGCTATAGAATTGGGGGTGGATGCGGTTCAATTAATTGGAGATCCGGCGCTCTTGGCTGTACCGGCAAACCCCGACTGGACCATTATCGATCTGGGCAGCGCGTGGAAAGCAACGGCGAAAAAACCCTTCGTTTTTGCTGGTTGGATGATGCGCGATGGATTTGAATTGGGCAAGCTCGCCGAGGTTTTAGAAAATGCTGCGGAAAATGGATTGGGCAAGCGCCAGGAGTTTGCGCGGGAGTCTGCTGCAGGAGATGACGTCCGGCAGGCCTTCCTGACACGTTATTTATGCGAAGACTTGCGCTACCGCCTGAGTGCAAACGAGGTCCGCGATTGTTTAGCCGAATTTCGTGTGTCGTGAAGGTCGCCATCCCGTCTTCGGGATGTGTTCACCCACCTGACTCCCCTTCCTGTCGTCCGTGATGCCCCAGAAGGCCATCCACGAGGTCGGGCTTATCATGGTTGGCGCGCACGCCGCAGCCCTGGATTTCGTCGTAAAAGCTCCAGGCCTATGAGCCAACTCCTACCTGTCTTCCCTTTACCAAACCTGATCCTTTACCCAGGGTCCCTGGTTCCACTTCACCTATTCGAGCCCCGCTATTTGCAGTTGATGGAAGATCTACTGGCTAAAGAGCAAACGGAATTGATTGCTGGCACTTTTCTCCCTGGCTGGGAAGAGGAATACTTTGAAAGCCCGGCACTCTTTCCAGTTGCTGGCCTCGGCAAAGTCCAGCAAGTCAAAAAAGATGCCGCTGGAAACTTCAACTTAGTTTTGCTCGGGATGCAACGGGTTCGCATGGTGTCAGAACCAAAACGGGATCCATCGAAAATGCCCTACCGGCAAGTCTTGGCCGAAAAGCTAGAGGAAACTGAAATCGCTAGCGCCGATGCTGTCGAAGAGGCGGATGGCCTCATTTTGGCACTACAGGAAATCTCGGGCGGCGTTGCTGATCACGCAATCGGCAAGAGCATCAATTACCTCGCGGATGTCCTCCTGGTCCAGTTGCCCCTCAGCATGCAAGAAAAGCTCGACCTCTTTGCCATCGTGGATGCGCGCGATCGAGCCAAGGCAGTGGTCCAAGCATGGTCCAGAATACAGAGTCGAGGCACCCCACCGCCGGCAACACCGGGGCCAGATTTTTACCCGGACAGCAATTAGAAGGCTCCGGTTTAGAGTCGAGGTTAAAATCTGTCGGTGGAGCTCCTCCTCGTTCACCCTCAAATCCCGCACAACACTGGTTGCGCGGCGCGCCTTGCCGCGGCGACCGGTCTGCGTTTGCATCTGGTGGAGCCTCTTGGCTTCTCGCTCGAAGATCGCTACCTCAAGCGTGCCGGCTTGGACTATTGGCCGATGGTTGATTTGATGGTGCACAAGAATTGGGAGCAAGCGGCCAAGTTTTTGCAGCAAGATCACCTGCGTCCTCTTGCCGATCGTTTGCGCTTGTTCTCTGCCCGAGGCGGAGAAACCCTCTTTCAGGCAAACTTTGAACAGGACGACATCCTGGTCTTCGGCTCTGAAGGGCAAGGATTGCCGGCCGACTTACTCGCCCAGTATCCAAACAACCGAGTTTATATCCCTATTCGGGAAGGGGTACGCAGCTTGAACCTCGCGAATGTCGTTTGTCTTGGTGCCTACACCGCAATGAACCAAGCGGGTGTTCCTCTACCGGAGAACGCCGGTGGACATGTGCGCCATGAGGCTGCCGACAACTATCCGCAGCCAGCCGACATCGCAAAACGCTCGGACTAATTACGCGGCTCTCTAGCTTCCGGTCGTTTCGGCAGCACGAAGTTCCGTGGTGACTGGATAGTGGTCAGAGCAACATTTCATGCTGACTCCAGTGATGGAATCCACGACTTCGGAAGACTCGATTTCCTCGGCTAGGGCCGGCGTAAACAACATAAAGTCAATGCGGGTGAGGTATGGCTTTTGGTTGTATGTCACCTTTTCGGTGCCCGCGCAGGAATCAACCAGGCCTATTGCAAGCAACTCCTGGAGCGTAGATTCCTCCACGACTTCATTGAAGTCGCCGCTGATGAAAGCCCGATAACCAGGGTCTTTTGCCAATTCCGCCGCGATAATGCCAGCTGCGGCATGCGCTTCGGAGGTGCGGATGACGTCGGAGTTATCCCCACCGTGTTGGGATTTAAAGTGCACGACGTAGACGTCGGCGTTGAGCTTTCCACCGATGGATACACGAAGTAAATCACGACGGAACTTTTGCTCACGGCCCTGCGCGTCCTTAAATCGCAAATGGCGGTAGGAAGTCACCGAGTTGATTGGCAGGCGAGTCAGCAACCCGACATCGATGCCGCGGCCATCATTGCCCTCGAAGAGCACCACTTCATACCCCAAATCCTTGAGGTAAGCACGGTTGAACTCTTCCAGCACTGAGCGGTTCTCGACTTCCTCTACGCAAAGGACATCGGGGTTGAGTGCGTGGATGCCATCGGAAATACGCTGCATGCGATGCGGCGCAATGAAGGATGGATTAGTGCGCTGGTCGTCGGAGTATGGGTCATCGAACTCATCGAAGAAGTTCTCGAGGTTCCATGTCATCAGCCGAACCCCAGCAGAAGCTGCGGCGGTGCGCACGGCTGGCTGAGGAGTGAGGACCGGATTGGCGGCGATTTGGGTGCCGTCGGCAAAGGAAATCTGACTCATTTTCTCAATGATGATTTCCGAAGAGCCCTTGTACTTTTTCACCTTACCGTGAATCAGAACTTCTCGGCCCAAAAGCAAATCTGCCGGCGGCGCCGGAAACTCGCAGCTCAAGGATGCAAAAATCACTGCGCTAAAAGTACCTTTCCAGTCTTCCGAAAAGTTCAGGAAGGTCGCCTTGCCACTATCGTGGGTGCGCACCACGGTTCCTTTGACAGTAATGGTTTGCCCAATGAAATCATTGGCCTTGGTCCAAGAAACAACTTCCGGTTGCTGTTGTTGCACCCCCTCTTGAGCTGCAAGGCCGAGGCTAAGAAAAAGGCTAATCAAGAATGCGGCGGGGAGGCACTTCATCGCCCTGGATTGTATCGCCGGCCCCAGATTCGGACCGACCATGGTTATTTTGACCTGATGCCGCTCTAAACTGTTGCCATGAAGCCATATTTGCACGCCGCTCTATTTGTGCTGTTTACTGCGGGCTGTAGTAAATCAGCGACGGAAGTGCCGGAATCCCCTACACCGGAATCTTCCACACAATCCAGCATGGAGGCCGACCTGGAACCGGCAAGTCTTGCTTCGCCCGCGCAACAAAAGCTGCAGCGCTCCACCGAGGAAAGCTCGAAGACGGTGACTCCGACCTTCCGGCTGCTCCTGTTTGGCCTTAGCCGCGGCGGACCACAAGCAAATGTCAAAGTGAGGATTTGTAAGGAATCCTTCTGGCTATCTGAGAGCAACCAAAACGCTTGGTCCACCCAGAGCAAGCCAAGCGAGCAGATCTTGCAACTACCATTCACGATGAGTGGTGGCGATGGCATCGTTCCCATCCCCGTTCCGACCTCGGAGGCCATCATGGTGGTCGCGGAAAGGAATGGGAGCTGGATTTGGCAGCGCTTCGAACAAGCTAAGGCCGATGCCATCGTCCCCATGGCCTTCCCCGACGAAGCCAGCTTTGGCGTTCGCGTATTGGATCAAGATGGCAATCCGGCTCCTGGCGTTTCGGTGCAGCCTTTTGTTGGAGCGATGTCGACGATGGAGATTGAAACCGGCGCGGAGAACCGCCTCAGTCGCACGCCCGATGGAATCGTATTTTTATCCGACATCAAACTATTCCGCGACATCACAAAGGATATGTCGGCGCGTTTTGCAAAGGATGCCGGTCAGGAACCACCGCCCCCTCCACCTTTGCGCGCCTACGCGAATATTCTCTCCATCGAGAGCATGTTCGTTGACCTCCCGCTGCCCGCCACACAAGGATTCATTGATCTCCACCTAGGGCCAAGCGGAAGTTTACACGTGGACATAAATGGAGTGGAGCATGCCTCCGGTTCCGTAAGTATCTCTGGATCAGCCGATGCTCCCAATTTTTATGGTACGCGGATCAACGACATTCCATTTGAGGACGGCGTGGTAGACATCCCATACATTGGCCTCGGATTAGATCTTTCCATCGTAATCAAGCTGCAAGGCGAATCCGGCACGCGGAGAATCAAGGTGCAGGGGCCCCAAACGGCCGGCGATCGCGTTCAGGCATCCCTCACCATCGATCCCACCATGGTGATTTCTGGACGCTTGCTGGACAGCCGCGCGCGCCCCATTAGTAAAGACCGATTAGCACGTGCGATGCAACGCTCCGCGCGCAATGAAAAACTTAAACCCCCGTCCTTAGCGCTCTTCACCGGACAGCTTTCACCACGGTGGCAACCATTATCTCTAGATGATGAAGGCCGCTTTCGCGCCATCATCAACACCAAACGACTTGGGAAAAAAGTCTATGCCCTGCAAGTTGAGTTCGCTGGAAAGACCTTCAGTTGGAGCGGGGAAATACCGGTTGGTCCCAGCGAAACCGATCTTGGCGAGGTCCAGCTTGGATCTGGCCCGTCCCTTCTGGCCGGCATGGTGGTCGATGGCCAAGGCAATGGCATCGCCGGTGCCAGGCTCACTCTCGAATTTGAAAAGGAAACTCAATATGGCATGCGATGGACAAAATACCCAGGTGCAAAACTCGTTTCCGCCAAGGACGGGAGCTTTCGAGTCCCCCTTTCTTATGCTGGCGGCAGCGGCCGTTTAACCGCCGTTCACGATGCCTATTCCCAAATCGAGCCTCTCACCGTTCAAGCTGGAAACAAGGACACCCAGGTCCTGATGGCCATGGGTGGAGAGCTTCTTTTTACCTACTCCTCTCCGCCAGGATTCAATCACTACAACCTTGCTCTCATTCTTACAGGAAGTCAGGGCGTAGTAAAAATCGAGCCTGAAGACGGCTACTTTTCGAGTGACTTAGACCATTTTCGCTACCGAGGAATCCCTGCTGGAGAATATGACCTCACCCTCAAGTACAGTTATTACGAGGAGGAAATCCTCTCTCTCTCGGGCGTCACTGTGCGCGCAGGAGAACTCTGCGATGACCCCCGTTTGAACGAGGTGGATATCTCGGTTGGTTTACGCCAAGTGGGTTTAGTCATTCGAAATGGAAGCGGTGAGCCTATTTCAGATTACTCGCTTTACATCGTGCAAGATGGAAATCCGGATTACATTCCTGGAATCGGTGGTGAAAAAAATCTTTGGGTTCCACTGAGCGCACAATTCGATGTCGTGGTTTATGCAGACGAATATGGAACCGGCGAGCAAGAAAATATTGGATCCGCCATCGATGTCACCCTCTCCAAAATACGCACCGCGCGATTCCAAGTCGCCGAAGGCACCCAACTTGAAACTCCTGGGGGGCGCCTCCACCTCATGCTTGTGAGAGAGGCTGAGCTTTCAGGCTTTGATTACCAATTTATGCCTTGGCGCCCTCAAGCAATCGGCGATGACCTGCAGTACTCAAGCCCAATACCTGGCCCAGGGCGCTACACCCTCTATTGGCAGCAGGGAGAGGAGAGGCGGAAAGGTAAGTTTTCCACCTCTGTAGTGCTCACCGAAGAAGATCTAAATGGCGTGGTTACGGTTCATCCGCCAGACGGATTCCAGTAAACGACGCCTGGCCTAGCGTCCTGACTGTTTCACCAACTCCAGCGCGCGATGCATAGCCTCATCCGCAGTGATGGCTTCTTTGGCTTCCGTGTTCGAACGCAGGCTGAACTCCACTCCGCGTTCGGCGGCGTCGCGACCAACCACGATGCGAATTGGAATACCCACGAGGTCGGCATCTTTGAACTTCACCCCTGGGTTGACCTTCTTGCGCTCATCCCAAAGCACATCCACGCCAGCGGACTCAAGGTAATCGTGAATCTCAAGCGCCAAGGCATCTTGGTCCTCGTTACCTGCCTTCATCTGAATCAAATGCACGGCATACGGCGCAATCGGTAGCGGCCAAATCATGCCATGGTCATCGTGGTTTTGCTCAATCGCGCTAGCAGCAACCCGTGAAACCCCAATGCCATAACAACCCATCCACATCGGCTTGGTCTTTTGGTTTTCATCGGAGAAGTTGGCTTGCATCGCTTCCGAATACTTGGTGCCCAATTGGAAGATGTGACCGACCTCAATGCCACGAGTGATTTCAATTTCACCCTCGCCATCGACCACGCTATCCCCCGCTTGCACGGTGCCAAAGTCCACCGTTTCTGGCTGCTCTAGGTCGCGGCCAAAGTGCACATCTAGGTAGTGCATATCGGTTTCGTTACCACCACAGAGAAAACCGTTCACACCATTCACCGAAGTATCGGCGAGCAAACGAACATGGTCTGCTAAGCCAATCGGTCCAGCAAAGCCAACTTCGGCGCCGGTTGCAGTCTTCACCGTAGTTTCATTAGCCAGGTCCAACTGCAAAGCATCTAAGTGATTCAGCAGCTTGGTTTCGTTTAGCTCACGATCCCCGCGGCACATCACGGCAACCACGCCATCGGTGTCATCGGCGTAGGTCACGGAGTAAAGAACCGTTTTTAACATGCGGGTCAAAGCCAAATCGGGGAACATCTTCAACAAGTCATCACAGGAGCGCGCGCCTGGGGTGGCTTCTTTGTGCATGGCCACATCTTCGGCGCACTCGGCAGCAGCAGGGATGCGCGAAACAGCCTTCTCTAAGTTCGCCGCATATCCGGTTGCACGGCAAACTGCGATGCCATCTTCTCCGGTCTCGGCATCAACCATGAATTCCTCGGAACCGCAGCCACCAATCGCCCCAGAATCTGCCTCCACTGGGGTAAATCCAAGACCACAGCGGGTGAAGATGTTGCGGTAGACCTCGCGCATGATGGCGTAGGATTCCGCCATGGCTTCTTCGCTCACATCAAAGGAGTAAGCATCCTTCATGATGAATTCGCGGCCGCGCATCAAACCAAAACGCGGACGGATCTCATCGCGGAACTTGGTTTGAATTTGGTAAAGCGTGACTGGCAACTGTTTATAGGACTGCACCTGACGCTTCACGAAAGTCGTAATCACTTCCTCGTGGGTTGGGCCGAGGCAAACTTCGGAACCCTTACGGTCGCGGAAGTTAAACAAGATGCCCTCATTCACATAGCGGTCCCAGCGGCCGGACTCCTCCCACAGCTCGCGTGGTTGCAAGGCTGGCATCAGCATCTCTTGGCACCCGGCGCGATCATGCTCTTCACGCACGATGTTCTCAACTCGGCGCAGAACCCGCCACATCATCGGGCCGTAAACGTAAATTCCGGCAGCCAACTTCTGAACAAACCCTGCACGGGCCATCAGAGCGTGAGAACGGACCTCGGCGTCGGAAGGCTCGTCGCGGAGGGTTACAAAAAGAAGGCGGGAAAGGCGCATGGCGGGGCGTAGTTTAGCTGTCTCTGCCGGGCTCGGAGCGCAGGCCACCCCCTGCGGACTGTTAGCATGGGCCGACATGAACTCTCGGTTCGCCTTGCCTCTGCTTCTCGTCGTCCTTCTCGGTGCCGGCGCCTGGGTTCTGCTTGGAAACCCATCCCCCCAAGACCCACAAAATGACTCTGCAAATCAGGTGGAGGCCAATCAGGAGCTAGAAGGCGGGACCTTGAACTCCGGTGGTTTGCAAAACAGCAACGGCCAGGACCCCGAGCGCACTAACATGGAAGCTGGGCCCAGCGGTGTACAAGATTCGCTTTCCTCCAGTCAAGAGACCCACAGCCTCGCAAGCTTTTATGGCGTGGTTCAAGACGGTCGCGGCATGGCCTTGGCCGATGTCACCATTCACGCTTTCGGCCTCAGTGGATGGGCTGCGAGTTGGGATGGCGATGAAAGCCGGCTTGCGGCACATTGGGAGACCACCACCAATGCCGACGGGTTTTTTGAACTTCCGCAAGCACCCCGTGACCGCTTGCGCTTCATCCTTGAGTTCCAACACGCGGAGTTCGCTGCGAAGGCCTTAAACAACTTGTCGGCCAACATCGGGCGCGGACATAATCTCGGCGTCATCACCCTCGGTACGGGCTTCAGCATCAAGGGCACCGTTTTTGACGACCAAGGCAATCCACTTGCCGGAGCTAGTGTCACCCCATTCCCCGACACCGAGCTATTTCGTATCTCCAGCAGAAACCAACCGAAACGCCCACTGATGGAAGCCGTGGTTTCCGATGCGAGCGGCAGTTTTGAATTCTCCGGCCTGCCCCAACGCGCGATTCGTTTACGCGCCGAGGCTGACGGATTCTTTGAAGGTTGGTCTTCCTCCGTTTCGGGCAAGCATGGAGATGAGCTCCAAGGCATCGCAGTACAGCTGAATCGGGCCACGCAAAGCTTCGGCATTGTGATGGATGACAAGCGCGGGCCGGTAGCCGGCGCACGCGTGGTTGCAGCAGCTAGCTCTGCCGGATTCACCGGACGTAAATCGGAAAGTGTAGAAACCACCACCGACGAGGATGGCCGCTTCAGCTTGGCCCTGCCCGATGACACCGAAGAACTGCGCCTAACCGTTGGTGCCCAAGGCTTCTGGGTTACAGAATATCGCCACGGTGAAAATCCACTCAACAGCCCCATCGAAATCAGTCTCACTCCGATTGCGCCCTTAACTGGGGTTGTGGTTGATGAAAGCGGGCGCGGTGTCGCCGGTGCAGAAGTCAGATTGGTAGAAAACCGCCAAGGCAAAATTAACCCGCGCGACATGGTGGCCAATGTCAAAACGGTGGCCGACGCAAACGGTACCTTCACCCTAATCCCAAACCTCCGTAGCGCATGGGGCGGACGTTTTTCGGTTTACGCATGGGACGACACGCATGCCGTCGGCAACAGCGAAATGTTTCGTTTGCGTAGCGCCGCACGCTTCAAAGCTCCTGACCTGCGTATTCTGGTTGGCCAAGGATTCCGCGCCAGCGGTACGGTGCTTGGCCCCGATGGCAAGCCACTCAATCGCGCTCGCGTGCATTTACGTTCCTTGCGCAAAGCTCGCCAAACAGCATTTGGGCCAGCTATTGGCGCACAGCGCGGCGGCGATATCTTTGGCCACACCGAAAGCGCAGCCGATGGCAGCTTCAGCTTTGACGGTCTAGCCAGTGGGGATTATCGTATCGAGGCTTATCACCAGGGGCTTTCCCCGGCCATGTCGGAAGCCTTTAGTTTGATTGACCAGGATTTCGAAACAGACTTAAGGCTACAAGCCGCTGCAAGTATCGCAGGGCATGTCGAAGGCCCGATTCAAGCCTTTCGTGGCCTCAGCGTCAGCGCTCAAGCCGCTGGGCTAGACCCGATTGATGTTCGCGTCGACAGCCAAGGCGAGTTCCGCTTCGACGAAGTCATGCCCGGCACTTGGAACTTGCAATTGCGTGATGCCGACCAAGAAGCCGCAAGTGCAGGCATGGTTTTTGGCAATGCACAACCACTGGCCCAAATAACCGATCTCGCAGTGCGCGCGGGCGAAACCACCAGCACCACACTCACCATCAACCTTGCTGGACGCGGCGAGATCCACGGCACAGTCAAGGTGAACGACCAATACGCTGCCGACTACATGGTGTTCACGGTCCCCAACTCAGGCGGTGGCCGTCAATCCAACTCCCTCTTTAGCGGCTCAAAGTCCGGCCAGCAAATGCGGGTTACAAGCTGTGATTACACCGGAAAGTTTCAAATACCAGCACTCGCTAGTGGCAACTATTGGGTTGTGCTGTGTAAACCTGGCACCTTCCCTGATGGCTTAGGATTCGGCAGTCAAAACACCGAAATGCCAGCAGGCCTGCAAACTCAAAGCATTCGCATCGGCGATGGGAATGACCAAGAAGTCAACTTCGACGTCTTAATCGGATCGCTTAAGCTCACTGTTGCCAACCCCGGTGAAGGCAACTCCGCACGCACGCGCATCATTCCAGACCCTGCCGATGGTCGACGCTCGCAGAGCTTTTACCTCCGCCGCCGCGGCCATGAGATTCAAGATATTGCTTCCGGCGGCTATTTGCTGCAAGTCCGCGATGGCAAGGATTGGATTTCCACACGCATCCATGTTGCGCCCGGCGGAACCACGGATGTCTCCGTCACCCTGCCGCTGCAGAAAACTAGGAAGGCTACCTCGAAATAATGAAAGCCAACCCAGGCTTACGCTTCCTGCGCGGTGTCGCTTGGTTGATGCTGCCTTTGCTCACAACCATTCTCATTCTGCATTTCGGTACAGAACAGTTTGAGCCGAGCGAGGTCGAGGCCATGCCGGCAGTACTGGAAGTCGAGACTCCAAGTGCAAAATTCCCTGTCGTGGTGCAACTCCAACATGCCGATGGCAGCCCGGCGGCGGACGGCGTAGTTTTATTCTTCGCGCCACAATTGGTGGCTGCTCGCATGGATGAGTCTGGATTGGCGCATGCAAGTATGTCCGTCGAAGGCGAGATCAAATTCCTCGCCTTTGCCCCAGGCCATGCCCTAAAAGAGGGTTCACTGCCTGCCGAAGCCCGGAGCACTGCACAAACGATTCGTTTATTGCCCCTGCCCGACCCCATCATTACCCCGGGCGAGAAGCTGGTGTTCCTTCCACGCACGATCACCTTGACTGATGCTGAAGGCGCGCCAGTGCCCAATGTATTGCTTTTAGTGCGTGACCTCGAGCATCCTGGAGATGAACCATGGGTCGCGTTCGCGAATGCTGACGGCGTCGCCAACTTAGCCGATGCCACCGCCAAAGCTTTAGAGGTTCACGCCTACGCACCTGGGCTCCCACCTCGTAAAGCCTCGCGCCTCGGCACTTGGCTGATGCCACAAGATCAAACCGAGATTACCTTTGTGGTCGAAGCAGCCTATGTCCAGGTCGATGGCCTGCCTCCACAAGGATTACTCGCATGGAAGCGATCCGACCTACAACAGTTGCTTCCATTGATTCAGATTTCGGAAGACGGCGAAACCCTTCTCGGCCCCATGCCGCCAGGGCGTTATCGCTTGGAAGTCAATCAGCGCAGCCTAGATTTAGACTTTCACGCCGGCAAGCAAAGCATCAATTTTGGTGCGGCGGCGGCGGCGGCTCAGCGCTAAGTTGCAAAGGCCGAAGGTAGCCTCCGAGCGGCGCGTCTTCGCTCGGTTCATAAGCGTAGAGCGGGCGCCCTTCTAACCCTAGCCAGCGCACTAAGCGCTCCGGTGTCATGCGACGGTTACTGCGCAAAATGACCGGAGCTCGAGAAGCGAGGTCGGAAAAAAGCGAGGGAGTCCAGTATTTGAAAGCCTTCTCTTTGGAGCCTTGATATTGATTAGGCAGAAAAATGATGGCACCGGCATCCGGCGGAGCTTCAGCACGCACCACACGTTGAGGCGCGCTGCGTTCGAAACTTTCCTCTTGGATGAGTCCCCAACGCGCGGCAAAAACTGTACCGCCGCAGCTCACCATGCCCAGCAGCATGCCCCGACGCCAGTTCACCGGCGCTTGCTCCAACAGTAAAACCAAACCGAGGCAAAGAAAGGCCAAGCTTTCGGCAGCGTAAAGCGGTCCCAGGTAGGCGCGATGTCCGGCATACCAATGCAAAGCGTAAACAGCCGGCAACAGCGCTGAAAAGAGCAATGCCGCCCCGCCATCGCGTTTGCGCAAACGCCATACACCCCAAAATGCTAATCCAGCAGCCCCGAGCATACCACCAAAGGCAACCGACCAGCGCCCTCCTTGGCGCAGGAGACCAGAAAAGAAATCGCCGTTGCCGTAAACATCTTGCGGGATGCGATCGGGCCCAGGGAAGAAGGGGCCATAGCGCTCTGCATAAAGTTCATAGACCGGTGTGAAATAATCACCCGTATATTGCTGGTTCCACCACATCGCGAGGGCGAGAAAAGGCAGCCCACCAAGCAAGGCCAACGGCACCGTTTTCAAGCGCTGTTGGTGCAAGAGCAAAACCGATCCGGAAATGACCGCGCACAACAAACCTGTTAGTGGTCGGGTTAAGAAAACCCATCCTGCAGCAGCGCCGACCGCAAGAGCCCATTTTGCAGAACCATCGCGCGTGTGGAGTAAAGCAAGGTAACCAAAAAGCACCGCCGGTAAAGTGAAGACCTCGGATTGCATCGAAGTGTGCAGCAGGAGGAAAAACGGTGAGGTTCCGAGCAGCATCACCGCCATGCCAGGTACGCGTAATCTGAGGCGGCCGGCGATGAGGCGCATCAACCACAGATCTAGGAGGGCCGCGAGCAAGGTGGAGAACAGTGGATTGCCGAGCAAAACTCCAGGCACCAAGGCCATCGAAGTGCCAGGCGCATACTTGGAGTAGAGGCGTTGATTCTCGCTGTCTTCAAAAAGTTGACGTCGGCGAAAACTGCCAAGCAAATACTGTTCCTCGATATCAGTCGGCACCGCAGCCTCGGCAAGAGGAGCCGACATCGCGCCGTCGGCCATCAACTCGGCCTGAAAAACATAGGCGCGCTCATCGTTGCTGATGGGGCCATCCAGCGAAACCATCGCGACGACTGGAGGCACCAACACCACCAGATAAGCGAACTTCCAGGGAAAATTTGTAAGTGGCTTCGGTTTGGCGCGCTGGGCGAAAAATAATCCCAGCATCAAAACAGCGGCAGCGATGGGGAGATCCCAGGTTTGCAGGGCCTTTTCATCTAATATCCAGGCCAAAAATGCTGGTACAGCGCCAATCGTGAGCGCCATCAGAAGCTGCCGGCTTCCGATTAAATCGAATTCCAGCCCATCTCCGTTTAGGTCTTGGTTTTCCTGCATTCCACTCCAGGGTATCCTCCCCGCATGGCAATGTCGTGGATTGGCCGTTTGCAGGGAGCCTTCGTGGTTTGGAGCCTGCTTTTTCTCGCAGCATCAATCTTTGGTGCGGCGCAGGTTGGATTTCAGCCGGAACGCAGCCGTTACCGAGCTTCGGAGTTTCAGGCTGGGAGCTCCGCGCGACCACGCTATGTGCTTTCCTTATTCCAAAATCCAGCTGGGCACAAGGCCGTCCTCTTCGACGCGCCGCAAGGCTCCGATGCCGCAGGAGTGGATTACGAGGTGCTCGGTAGGCTGGTTAAGCAACTCCGCGCCAAAGGAATGGAAGTGGTGCGCGCCGCTGGAACCGACCCGATTGCCGCTGCTAAAGATGCCGATGTCATCGTGCTTACCTGCAACCTACCGCAATATGTAAACGTGGATTTCCATGCTCTCGCCAATGCGATGCGCGGCCGCTACCTTCTCGATTACTCGGGCTACTGGGACAACTCCGAAGCCGATGCTGCTGGATTGCCGGTGCAGAATTTTGCGCGCCAATATTGGCCGCACTGGCTAGATCCAGATTTAGATTTATACGTTCAGCATCTACGTGAAGTAGTGCCTGAGGGCGATGGGATCCTGCTGTTACCTGGGCGCCAAATTAATAATACCCAAGCTCGTGCCCGTTGGTATTTGGCCTTAAATGCTAAGTTAGGTGGACGTCGGCTGTATTTATGGAACCCGCAGAAGGGAACCTCTTTTGTCACCGAATACTTTGAGTGGGTGCAGGAGTACAAAGAAAAGAAGCCTTGGGCGCAAACCCAAACGATTCGCCTGCCCAAACGCGAGTTTTCCGCCATTACTGATTTCGCTCCAACTCGAACCTTAACCGAGGAAGAAATCGCGGCCGCAAAACGCTGTGATGTACAGTGGATTTTGTTCTGGTCCCATCAACCGGACTTTCGTGTGGCTGACTGGGAGTTGGTTCCCCTAGAAACAGCACTGGCTTGGACTGCAGAGGCAAACTCATGAGTTTACTCAGCGGAATCTTGCTCATTATGCTGGCCGTCGGAATCGGGCGCGCACTGCTCCCCTCGCGCGAACGACTGAAACGCTCACTGTGGGAAGAACTTGGGGTTGCCTATCTACTTGGCACCGCGGCGATTGCCGTTCTCATCACTGCAGGGTTCGCGGTTGGGCTAAAAATGGATCTGCTTTGGTGGCTTCCGCTACTCGGTGGAATCGGCGCATGGCTAATGAATTGGAAACATTGTCAGACCCAAGGGGCACTGGAAGAGGTGGCTTGGAGTAAGAGTGTCGGTATTTTGCTGTTGGTAGTTGCGGCAGCCTCCTTCCTTGCCGCCATTGCGCTCCCGCTGAATGAGTTTGACCCGATTTACCACTTTGCTTACCGCGGCAAGGTTCTGCATTTTGAAGGGTCACCGCTCAGCGAGGCCATCACCGGCATGATTAATCCCGACGGCTACGGCCGCATCGTGACCCACCCCAACTATCCCTTTGGCATTCCGATTCTAGAAGCTTGGGTGGCCCATCTTGGTGGTTGGCATGAACGTTGGGTTCAGTTACCACTCGCTTTATGGAGTGCGTGTTTGCCGATGGCAGTCGCGTTAGGACTGCGCAATGTTTCCCATCAAGCAGCCAGCATGGGCGCCATCATCACCGCAGCGACCCCGATGCTTTACTCCGCCAACTTCCCGGTCGATGGCTTCGGCAACCTTGGCATGGCCGGACTTGGTGGCGAAACCATGATTGGTGGTGGTGCCGACTTAGCCGTTATGGCCATGTTTGGATGCGCATGTGCGTTATTGCTGCGTGCCTATCAAAGCCAAGATCTACGCACAACACTATGCGCTTCACTTGCATTAGCTGGTGGCGTGGTGATGAAAAACGAGGGACTCGCCTTGGCCGGTGTGCTCATCCTTGCCGTTTTACTTGCACACACCTTCCCGCCACGGCGCACCAAAGTCATGCTGCCTTTTGTTGCCGTGGCCATCGTTCTCATCCTTCCTTGGCTTGGCTTAAGAGGGCAGCTTCCGGCGATTGATGAAAATTACAGCGAGCAAATGACGCTTAAAAATGTGATGCATTTTCTTGGCGGTGGGCGCGAGTTGGTTGAGAAATCGCCTACCGCATTCAACAGCCGCGAACCGGTGGATTTAGAAAATGCACCCGCGCGTATCGGATTGGTAAGCCAAGCTTTTGGTAGCGAGTTCGTCAATTGGCGCAGCTGGGGTATTTTGTGGTTGCTGGCCCTACTTGGACTGCCCTTTACTTTGTCACGTTTGAAACAGGTGGAACTACGCTGGCTGGGTATGGTGGTGCTCGGAGGAGTTCTGCTTTACTTCCTGATTTTGCTGGTCACGCCATGGAATTTCCCATCGCTGCGGGACAAGGGAATCCCCGAAAGACTGCTAGTCCACCTAGTTGGGCCGATTGCACTTTTGTTTGCCGCAGCCAACTTTCCACGGCAACTCTCAGAAGCTAAAAAGTAAACTCAAAACTGAAGCCGAAATCGCCGTAAAATAGACTTCATGGCTTGGAAAACCCAATGGAATCTGGCTCGCTTCCCCGTCTGCGTCGTCCTTGTGGCGACAGTGCTTGGAGCTTGTGGTGACAAGCCGGCAGAGGAAAACGAGGTAGCAAATACCCAGAAATCAGTAATTCTGATTTCTATTGACTCGCTAAGGGCTGACTACACAACCCCTTACGGGCACATCCCTATCTTCGCACCAGATGAGGAAACAACCCCTTTCCTAGCCAAGTTGGCGCGCGAAGGAGTGCTTTTTGAACACACCTCGGCTGCCTCACCGTGGACCCTACCAAGCCATGTGTCGATGCTGTCGGGCATGGCTCCGATGGAGCACAGCGTCCGCTCGCGCAAATACGCCATCCCCGAGGGCATCGACCTAATTTCCAACGTTTTCCAAAATGCCGGCTACAAAACCGGCGGTTTTTTCACTGCCCCTTTCCTCCACCCTTCGTGGGGATTTGGTCGTGGATTTGATGTCTACCTGCCATCCGCAAAATATTTGGGCAGCATCGAGGCAGGAACAGCTTTGGCCGCATACGGAAAGAGTGAAACGGTTGAGAAAATCCACGCGACTTCACACTCCGACAATCGCACGGGCGAACAGGCCGTCGCCCAGGCGCTAAAGTGGCTGAAACACAAGGATACTTATGAGGAACCGTTCTTCCTCTTCGTGCACTTATGGGACCCGCACTACGACTACTTTCCACCCGCGGAATATCGTAAGCAATTTCTGCCCAATGACGATGGCACGGTAAAGGGGGATGAACTTATGCTCCATGACCGCGTTCCCTCCGATGCCGAGATGGAAGTCCTGAAGGCTTTATACGAAGCCGAAATCCGCTACACCGACGACCAAATCAAGCGCCTGTATGAACAACTCGAAGCTTGGGGCATTGCCGACCAAATCATTTTCGCTGTAGTCTCAGATCATGGCGACGAATTCATGGAGCATGGCAATCGTGGTCATCACCTAACCTTGAAGGAAGAGGTCATGCATGTGCCGATGATTGTGCACGCGCCCGGCCTGATCGACGGCGGACAACGTGTTCAAGCCAGCGTTTCGATTACTGACCTTTCCCCGACTCTCATCGACCTCGCTAACCTCCCAGCATGGACCGACCGAACGGGTCAAAGCTTGCGCCCTTTATGGGAAGGCGAAGACTTAGATCGCGAAGTCTCGATGGACCTTTTGCGTCCGACCCGACGCATTCAACTTTTGGGCTATCGCCTAGGTATGCGTAAAGGCATCTGGAACGTCCCGCAAAAGAAGGTGCGCATCTTTGATCTTGAAAAGGACCCTGGAGAGCTCATTGCGCCGGAGCCCTTTCACGTCACGGTTCAGGAACCCTTCGTGCGGGCCACGGTAGAATTTGCCAAGCGAATGGCGGCAAGGCAGCATGAGGTTCTCAAGGTGAATCAAACACCGGCGATGAATCAATCGCTATTTGAGCTCGGATACACCGATGACGTCTCAGAAGACGAGAAAAAGAAGGATCAGTAACCCCCCGAACTAGCATGAAAATCACCATCGTTGGAACCGGATACGTCGGCCTTGTAGCTGGCACTTGCTTTGCCGAAATGGGCAATACGGTCACATGCATCGACATCGATGCCGAAAAGATTGCACGCCTGCAAGCAGGCCTCATTCCGATTTACGAGCCAGGCTTGTCTGAGCTGGTTTTGTCGAATGTGCGTCACAATCGTCTTCACTTCAGCACCGATTTAAAAAAGGGTGTGGAAGATGCACGCGTCGTGTTCATTGCGGTAGGCACGCCTTCAGAGGCCGATGGGTCTGCTGATTTGAGCGCGGTGTTCAAGGTTGCTGCCGACATCGGCAAACATGCAAATGGACCTAAACTCATTGTCGATAAATCGACCGTTCCAGTGGGCACCGCCGCGCGGGTGAAAGAGCTTGCGCAGGCAGAAACCGAACACCTAATGTCGGTTTGCTCTAACCCAGAGTTCCTCAAGGAAGGTGCGGCGATTGATGACTTCTTGAAGCCAGACCGCGTGGTAGTGGGTGCTGAAAATGAGGACGACTTCGAACTCATGAACGATCTGTATAAGCCATTTGTGCGTAACGGTGCCCCCATCTATAACATGGACCCACTGTCCGCCGAGATGACCAAGTATGCAAGCAACGCCATGCTTGCCACGCGTATCTCCTTCATGAACGAGATCGCAAATATCTGCGATGCAGTGGGCGCCGACGTCAGCATGGTGCGGCAAGGCATTGGATCTGATTCACGTATTGGCAAACCTTTCCTCTATTCGGGGATTGGATATGGCGGCTCATGTTTCCCGAAAGATGTGAAAGCCATCATGCACACGGCACGGGAATATGGCACCAAGTTTAAAATCTTGGAAGCCGTGGAAGAGGTCAACAAGGACATGAAAAGCCTCATGTTACGCCACATCGTGAACGTGTTTGGCGAAGACCTCAGCGGCCTCACCATTGGGCTTTGGGGATTGGCATTCAAACCCCGGACCGACGACATGCGCGAAGCTCCGGCGATTACTTTGGCCAAAGGATTACTCGCACGCGGAGCCAAGGTACGCGCGACCGACCCAGAAGCGATTGCGAATGCACGTGAGTTAATCGGCGAGGAAGTCACCTATATGGAAGACCCCTACGAAGTGGTCGATGGCGCCGATGCGCTCATCCTCTGCACCGAGTGGAACGAATACCGTCGCCCAGATTTTGAGCGTATGGCTCAAAGCATGAAACGTCGACTGATTTTGGACGGCCGCAACATTTACCCTGCGAGCTTGATGCTGCAGCATGGCTTTGAGCGTTACGGCGTAGGCATTCCACCAGTGCGCGCCGGTATCAAGGCCTAAGCGACAACCAGATCAAGCTCCACCGCGATGCTGCGCCTGAACCTTCGCGCTCACTTCAAGTGCGCGCTTCAGCACTGCATTCACACCGACACCGTGCAAGGAGTCTCCAGCAAAATGGAGGCCGGGCCGTTGCTGCTCCCATCGATTAAAAACGGCTATGCGATCGAGGTGACCCAAGGTGTATTGCGGAATGCCGCCATGAATGCGCCGCATCCACACTCTTTCCGCATCACCTTTCACCCCAAGTAAATCACGCAGAGGCGTGAGCGCGGCTTCTTGGAGCTCTTGGTCAGAGAGTTGTGCCGCTTCTGCATCGAAACTACCACCAAGCAGCACGCGGAGCTGAACTTTCCCGCTTGGTGTTTGACTGGGAAAAATTGTACTCGGGTATTGCACTCCCAGAGGACGAAATCCATGCCCGCGCAAAGCTAAAAATCCAAAACCGTCGAGTGGATGGTCCACCTGGTCCCGTGCATAAGCAGCAGCGACAACTTGCAAAGATGCGCCTTGAATCGCGGAAGCTGCGCGGCGGAGAGTTCCATCGCCTTCTTCTAAAAGCTGGGCGGTGATGGCTGCTGGAGTTGTGAACACGACCTGATTGGCTTGCCCCACCTCTTCGCCCTGTCGTAGAAGAACCCAAACGCCATCGAGATTTTGCACCTGATCGACTTCCGTATTGCCGTGATAAGCATCGCCAAGGGAATGCGCAGCGACATCCACCAACTGACCAAGCCCGCCAGCAAGGCTGCACAGCTTCCCGCTTGCCTTGGCAGCTTCACCTGACTTCTGCAGCGCCTTCTTCGCGCGCATGTGACGCATGGCTCCGCGCACACACGATCCCGATTCCGACTCCCAACCGGCCATGAGTGGGAAGGCTGCATGGACTGAGAGTTGACGTGCGTCTCCACCGAAGATGCCTGAAACCATGGCGCCGAAAAAGGTGTCGGCTACACCTATACCAAAACGTCGGGTGGCGAAATCGTAGATGCTCTCCTCTCCCTGACGTCGAGGCGCAATAAATGGCTCACACAGGAGTCGCATTTTGGATCTCGTAGAAAGCAATGGCGAGGTCAAGAAGCTGAGAGGGCCGGAAGGAAGCATTTGCAGCTTGCCGTCTTGAAGTAACCAACGTTTGCCTTGCGCATCTTCTGCGGGCAGGGCGTCTAGCTTGAGGCTTTGCACCAAAGCACCTACGGCAGGTTCCTTATCCAACCAACCGAGAGGGCCGAGTTCGACGACATAACCGTCCTCTTGGATGGTTTGGACCTTACCCCCAGGGGAGTCATTTTTTTCATAAACTGCAACCGAGAGCCCGGCTCGTTTTAGAAAATGTGCGCATCCAAGTCCACTCAACCCGCCGCCAAGAATCGCAACGTTAGCCTTCATCGTGACTTCATTTCCAACACTATGGACTTCAAAATGGCGATGAGGGAGGCATCGGTATTAAAAACTGGCACGCGGGTGTAATGCTCCACGCCTTTCAGCTTGGCTTCCTCGCGCAATTCTTGGTCGATTTCAAACAGGGTCTCAATGTGGTCATTCACAAATGAAATCGGCAACACCACGATGTTTTTTACTCCATCCACACCAAGCTTGCGTAAAGTTTCTACGGTAGACGGCTTAACCCATGAGGTTGGTGTAGCGCGAGACTGATAAGCCAACGTGGTGGCCAAGTCCTGTGGCAAACGCGCACGCAATCCCGCGACGCAATCCTCAATCTCTTCCACGTATGGGTCTCCGGCCTTCACATAGGAAACCGGCAAACCGTGTGCGGAGATCACCAAGTGCGGCGATTCCGCTGAAAGTTCGCGCGCCTTTGCCAAGGTGGCCAAAGTCATCGCAGTCACCGCGTCGAGATAATCCGGACGCGACCCCCAACGTTCTATCCTGGTACATGCCTGAGAATCCGCACCTTGATCTTGCATACACTGATCTAGGTCGGCGAATATCGCACCGGTGCTTGCACGGCTGTATTGCGGAAACATGGGAAGCGCGATCCAGCGCTCGCAGCCATCTGAAATCGACTGACGCAAAGCGTCGGCCACCGTTGGAGGCGTGTAAGCCATCGCGGCATAGCATCGAAAGTCTCCGCTATCGCTCAATGCAGATTGCAGCAATCCAGCTTGCTCGATGGTAATCGCGTTATTGGGAGAGCTTCCGCCAATTTTCTTGTACTGCTCCACCACCACGGGTGCCCGGCGTTTGGCCACCCAATGCGCCAACGGTTTACGCAACCATGAAATCGGCGCCGGCAGCTGCACCAAGTATGGGTCCTGAAACAGATTGCAAATATAAGACTGCACCTCGTCCAGGTTTCGAGGGCCACCCATCTGCAGCAGCAGGACACCGGTGCGCGGCTGAGTCATATCGTGCGTGAATAGCGACCTTTCTTCAGCTCTTGCTCAAGGTAGCGATCAAACAGCATGCACACGTTGCGCAAGAAATGACGACCGAGATCGGTAACGCGAAGTTCGTTGGATCCACGCACGACCAGACCATCTTTCTCGAATTCTGCGAGAGAATCCCAGGCATCAGCAAAGTGCTGTTGGAATGGTAAACTTAGCATGGACTCAACCTCGGAAAAGCGAATGCGTTGATTACACATCAGGTGTTCAATCACAACTTTCCTTACTTGGTCATCGACATCCAGTGCATGCCCCTTTGCGACGGCACTATGCCCACTATCCACGCACTCATTCCAACGATTTAGCTTGGAGTGATTCTGCATGAATGCATGCCCGACTTCGCTGATTGCGGACATGCCGAAACCCACGTAATCCGATGCCGGCTTCACGGTGTATCCCATAAAGTTGCGATACAAGCGATGTTCTTCCACTGCGACAGCCATTTCGTCTTGTGGTAGAGCAAAGTGATCAAAACCGATTTCACGGTAGCCCCCTTCCTCCTGCAAACGACGCGCAGCAGTACGTAAAAGTTCCATCTTCAAATCCGATGCTGGCATTTGATCTTCTGGCATCCGGCCCTGGTGTGGATGCAGCCATGGCACATGCGCATAAGAATAAATCGCCAAGCGATCTGGACGCAAGCGCAACACCTCATCCAAAGTGTAATTCCAGGTCGCCAAGTTCTGTCCCGGCAAACCGTAAATCAGATCGAAGTTGACGCTATGGAAACCAAGCTCCCGCGCCTTCAACAAGACATGCTCGGTCTGCTCCACCGTTTGGTGGCGATTGATTAAATCTTGCACGCCGGCATCTAAATCCTGCACACCTAGACTCATGCGACGGAACCCAAGACGAGCCAAAGTCTCTAATTGCTCATCGGTTGTTACGGGCGGGTGCACCTCAATTGAGAGTTCCGCTTGAGGGAGGATATCGAAGAGCTCGTTTAGCTTGGACCACACTCGCTCTAGCTCTGCCGGCGGCAAATGAGTTGGCGTTCCTCCACCCCAGTGAATGCCGCTGATCTTACGGCGATCAGGAAGATGCGTTGCTACATCTTCCATTTCCCTTTCGAGGCGTTCCAAGTATGACTGCAATACATCATCACGGCTAGAAATGACCACGTTACAGGCACAAAACAAACAGCGTTTTGCGCAGAAAGGTAGGTGCACATAAAGTGCAAGTGGGTCCTCAGACTTTCGATTCGCTTGTTTCAGCGCCGCGTGCCAAGCCGCTTCATCGAAAGACTCGGTCCAAACCGGCGCGGTTGGGTACGAGGTGTAACGTGGCCCAGCACAGTCGTACTTTTCGACCAGTGCTTGCGGAAGATCAGCTTGGTTGTTTGACATGACTGTGCACCGCATCTTTCAATGCCTGGAGGCTTTCAAGAGAAGTTTGTGGCAGGAGGCCGTGGCCTAAGTTGAATACGTGCCCCGGCCGACCCGCATTTGCTTCAAGGATTGCGTTGGTGGCTTCGGTGATTTGATTTACATCGCCAAGCAGTACGCCGGGGTCGAGATTCCCTTGCACTGGCATCTCGCCGAGCATGTCGCGCGTTTTAGAGAAGGGCATGCGCCAATCTAGGCTTAGGGCGTCGGCTCCAGATTCAGCCATCGCTTCCACAAGATGCGCACCATCCTTGATCAAGTAAAGCAAAGGCACCTTCCCCTTAAGCGCCTTAAAAATGCGCTGCACTGCAGGCAGTGCACAACGACGGTAAGTGCGCTCGTCCAGTAGGCCAGCCCAGGTATCAAACAGCTGCACCGCCTCGGCGCCAGCCTCGATTTGCATCTCCAAGTATGCAATGGTCATGTCCGCGAGCCGCGCAAGTAAATCGCTAAAGAAGGTGCCGTCGGAGTACACCGCTGCTCGTAAACGTGCGTGCTCTCGACTACCGCCACCATCCAATAGGTAGGAAGCCATGGTAAACGGAGCCCCGGCAAAGCCGAGCATGGTGCAACTTGGATCCAGCTTTGCCTTCACTATGTGAATGGCTTCGGCAACGTGGCTTAACTCTCCACCCTCGACCGGCTTCACCCGGTGCAGATCTTCGGCGCCCTGCAATGGACGCTCAAAGATTGGGCCTGGGCGAAAATCGATACCAAAATCTAAAGGCATCAACGGAGTAAGGATGTCAGCAAACAAAATTGCTCCATCCCAACCGAAGCGCTCGATGGGCTGCAGGGTAACTTGTGCCGCAAGTTCCGGAGTGCTCGCCATTTTGACGAATCCATGCTTTTCCTTGAGCGCACGATATTCCGGAAGCACACGCCCAGCTTGGCGCATCAGCCAAATCGGGGTACGCTCGACACTTTCGCCACGCAAGGCACGTAAGAGTAGTTTTTGACTCAACGACTTTCCTCAAGGGATGCGGAAAAGGCTTCCGCGGCCAACTCCAAATCGGAGTGGTTCATGGCTAGATTTAAAAATCCCACTTCAAAGGCAGATGGAGCAATCATCACACTACGTTTTAGAAGCGCGTGGAAAAAACGGGCGTATCGCTCTCCTCCATCTTGAGGAATAGCAGAAAAACTGCGTGGCGCTTCCTGGCTCCCGAAGCACAGCCAAAACAATGACCCTTCACGCACGAGACACAATGGCGCGCCGGCATCGTTTTCCCGTGCGATCATCGGCGCGAGCAAAGCCTCCCAAGTTTGCCCAAGTGCTTCCAAACGCTCCCAGGCATTCTCAGCTTGCAGCGTATCTAAAGCTGCAAGGCCAGCAGCCATGCCAAGTGGATTCCCGCTCAAGGTTCCGGCCTGGTAAACACCACCATCTGGGCTAATGAGATTCATCAGCTCCACCGACCCACCATAAGCTCCAACTGGCAAGCCACCGCCAATCACCTTGCCGTAGGTGACGAGATCAGCATCGATATTGGCCATGGCACAAAAACCACCAGGGTCCACGCGGAACCCCGTGATGACTTCGTCGACAATCAACAGCGTTCCATGCCGACGAGTTAATGCGCGCAGCTCCGACCACCATTCCTTGCGTTGCGGCAATAGACCACAGTTGGCAGGAATGCCTTCCACAAACACAGCTGCTGCCTCATCGCCATTTTGCGCGAACCAAGTGCGCAGTGCATCTTCATCATCTAATGGAAGAACAGCGGTAAGCGAGGAACATGATTCCGGAACGCCTGCAGAGGAGCTTTCGCCGAAGGTAGCCAAGCCAGAACCGGCCTTGACCAAAAAGGAATCGGCGTGGCCGTGATAACAGCCGTCGAACTTGACAATGAGATCGCGTCCGGTGGCAGCGCGTGCCAAACGTAACGCCGACATGGTGGCTTCGGTACCCGAGTTCACAAACCGAATCTTCTCCGCTACCGGAGAGAGAGCACAAATGCGTTCCGCCAACTCGGTTTCAGCCAGACATGGAGCGCCGAAGCTGGTTCCGCGGGCAGCAGCTTCCTGCACCGCCTTTACCACAGATGCCGGAGCATGCCCCAAAATCAAGGGTCCCCAAGAACCGACAAAGTCTAGGTATTCCTCGCCGTCGGCAGTGCGCACCCGGCAACCGTAAGCCGATTCGAGAAACAAAGGATGACCACCAACGGAACGATAGGCACGCACCGGTGAGCTCACTCCTCCAGGCATGACTGCAACCGCACGCTGAAAAAGTTCGGCGGAGGTTTGGGATGTATTTTTCGTTTTCATGACAACCATTTCTCTTGTGCAATCCGGCTTGCGTGGTAGGTCACGATTAAATCAGACCCAGCGCGACGCATGCTGCCTAGGACTTCTAACACCATGGAGCGCTCATCAGCCAACCCTGCTTTCACTGCAAGTTGGACCATGGCATATTCGCCACTCACGTTGTAAGCCACCACGGGGACATCGGAGTTCTCTGCAACCAGGCGCACAATATCTAGATAAGCCAAGGCTGGTTTCACCATGACCATGTCGGCGCCTTCCTCTAGATCGAGCTGGACTTCGCGCATAGCTTCACGGGCATTGCGGAAATCCATCTGATAACTACGGCGATCACCGAAACCAGGGGAAGATCCAGCAGCTTCGCGAAAGGGCCCGTAAAAGCTGCTGGCGTACTTTGCGGAATAAGCAAGGATTCCGGTGTTCACGAATCCATGTTCATCAAGGCTGCGGCGAATCGCACCAACGCGTCCGTCCATCATGTCGGAGGGGCATACAAAATCAGAACCGGCGGCGGCCAACACATTTGCCATTTTTGCCAAGGCATGCACGCTGCGGTCATTCACGACCTCGGTTTCTTCAACCAAACCACAGTGGCCATGGTCGGTGTAAGGGCAGAGACAGACATCGGTCATGACACAAAGGTCATCGCCAAAGTTTTGCTTGAGCAAGCGCACAGCTGCAGGGACTTCTCCCTGCGATTCGAAGGCGCCGGAAGCATCGTTATCCTTGTGTTCAGGGACTCCAAACAACATCACGGAACGCACACCATTCTTCCTATCCTGATCAACCTGAGTCAACAGGCGGTCCGCACTGAAGCGAGAGATGCCGGGCAAACTCAACACCGGCTCTTCCCGCCCTTCCCCCGGAAGCACGAAGTGTCCTTGGACTAGACGTCGGAGCGGCAAGTCGCTTTCCGCGACCATCTCGCGAAGATTTGCGTTGCGGCGCAAACGACGTGGCCGGTGGAGCAGAGGTAGAGGCTGGTCAGACATGTTTCAGAAATGCGGTCAGGGACTCTGGGGTTGGTGCTTCGAGCCGCCCGAAAAGAGGGAAGTGCAAATCTCGGGCGCATTGTTCCGTGCTGCGGCCGAGCGCTAAAACCGGATGCGCACTTACCACATCCACGCGTGCTGCCAAACTTTTCACACTGCTTGGCGAGAACAACAACACGGGTTGCTTTGCAGTTGGAGCCGGGCCGGGCAAACTTTCATTTCGATATGCCGGCAGGCTTAACAAGGAGGCACCGTGCTGGTGCAGGGCTGCAGCAAGCTCTGGGCGTGGGCTTTCTGCACCGAGAAAGACCAGACGACCGGAAACGGGATGATGCAAATAAGTTTGTGCCAAGGATGCACCATCTCCTCCAGCGACAAGAACAGAGCTTGGCCGACCTTGCATACCTACGATGCCAGCGGTTAACAATGAGGCAGAACGCTTTCCCACGACAGCGTATTTGCAGTCAGGCAAACGTCCGACACTTTGGCAGAGTTCAAATAGGCGACGGACTCCATTTTTGCTGGTCAAAAACAAGCAATCCTCCACGCCCAACTGGTGCAATAATTCGGTTTGCTTGCAGTCCAATCCCAAAGATTCTTGCTGCAACAGCGGCAGCGCCTGAGCGCGCCAACCTGATTCCTCCGCTGACCGCATCCAGTCCACGCATGCGCCCTCTGCGCGCCCTATCCATAGGATTGGCGCTGCGCCCATCAACCTTCCTCGCGCTGGAGCAAAGCATCCAACGACGCCTTTACCATGCTTTCGGGTTGAACCCCGCGGACATCGGCGCAACGCAGAGTCGGGAACTGCGGGAGTTTTTGTTCCTCTGCGCTAGGGCCTAATGCAGAGATTAAACGCATTCCCCCTTCTTCGGCAATCGCGGTGGCGCCGAGCGGCAAACCGCACCCACCACCAAGTGCGCGCAGAATGGAGCGTTCCAACTCCACACTTTTTGCGCTTGCTTCATCATGCAGGGCGGAAAGCAAATGCAGTGTAGCGGTGTCGTCGCTGCGACATTCCACCGCCAAAGCTCCCTGTCCAGGAGCGCCAGGCCAAATCCGTGGATCCAATTTCACAACTCGAAACTCCGAGAGATCCAAATCCAAACGCTTTAGCCCTGCACCGGCTAAAAGGATGGCGTCGTACTCTCCGCTTGCCAACTTCTCCAACCGCGTGGGGACATTGCCACGCAACAAACAAGAAACTGATTCCGGTGCAAAGTGATTCAGGAATGCCCGGCGACGCGCAGCCGAAGTGCCAACGCGTGCGTTGGAAAACAGAGGTAAAAATCCGCTTGCGGCAGCGTGAAAAGCTTTGGGGCGCATAACTAACCAATCACGCGTTTCTTCACGCAGCGGAATCGCTGCCAAAGTCAAACCTGGGGTTTGCTCGGCAGGCAGGTCTTTTAGCGAATGAACAGCAAAATCGGCCGCGCCACCTAAAACAGCTTCCTGCACCTCCTTGGTGAACAAACCAATACTGCCTACATCCGCAAGCGAGACATCGGTCCGTTGATCGCCAACCGTGCGCACGATGTGTAACTCCGATTGCACGCCGTGGGCTTGCTCTAACTGATTGGCGACCCAGCCGGACTGTGTGGTGGCGAGATCACTGCCTCGCGTAGCTAGACGTAATGGATCCATGGATTAATTTCTAAGATTCCTCAGGTGATGGAACATCCTTTTTCCCTTTCTCTTGCATGGCAGCCTTCCGCCCTTCAGCGCGTAGGCGTTCCAAAATCAAATCCCCCATGGGTAACTCGCGCAAGGTATTACGCAAAGCAATCAAAGGAACCTGAACCGTCAAATCGGCTAAGCGCACGGCGAAGGCCTCGAACAGAGCCATATCCTCTGGGGACAAGTGCGCCAATTTGGTTTTTGCCCAGCGGCCAGCCTCCCCTCGCGCACGGGCTTCCACCGATTGGCGCATTTTTTCTGCTACCGGGTTGAGATGACGACGGAAAATCTTCTCGCGAAAATGCAACCCACCTTCGCGTAAAAATGGGCGAATCTTACGCTGCAGAGTACGGCCTTCTTCTTGGTTGGTTTCTGCTTCAGCGCCCACTTCCAAGACATCGAGGCGATGAAAGCCTGAAATCGCACCAATCGAAGACTGCGTATCAGCAGGAACGCCAAGATCCAACACCAGTCTCTCTTGAGATTGCTGGGGCAGAGATTGCAAGCACTCCACGCTCACAATGGGTGCAAAGGATGCAGTGGCCGTAACTAAATGATCAAAGTCTTGCGGTGCGCTCTGAAATTCCTGCAAGGATTGGAAGCTGCCGCCGTGTTTGTCCGCCAAAGCCTCTGCCGACGCCAAGGTTCGATTCACA
The DNA here is from genome assembly GCA_045047305.1 of Planctomycetota bacterium. Classification (GTDB taxonomy): domain Bacteria; phylum Planctomycetota; class UBA1135; order UBA1135; family UBA1135. The sequence continues at coordinate 32,249 of JASFYO010000031.1, forward strand.
AAACATAGCGACACCGCTTTCCATCCAGCTAAACGCTGACCAAGCTCTTGCACCATTTCACCACTCCCTACGAGAGTGATACGTGCGGGGTCACCATGCACCCGTTTTTTCAAAATCCCGGCGGCCACTTCAGCCACAGAAGTGGGTAGTTGGGCATAATCAACTTGCTTGCGAACGCGCCGCGAAAGCTTTACCGACTCCTCTCCCAACATGGAAAGCCAATGCTTGCATACACCCTGATCGCGAGCCTCCTGCAAAGCGCTGCGGAATTGGCCCACAATCTGGTCGTCGCCCAAAACCTTGGAATCCAATCCGCACAACATGGCGTTCAGGTGTCGGTGCGTTGCGTTGCCACTTAGGGCAAAACCAACCGAATCAATCAGGCCGGGGAGAGATTCTGCCGCCTTCTTTTCTCCAAACCATGCGCCAAATGCGCGCAAGACACGATCGGGAGCGCACATTTCATGGCTCACCCAATAAGTCTCAATGCGATTGCAGGTGCGCAGGTGGAGGATTTCGTCGACGCCCAGGGCCGCACGAAACTCCTCTAGGCTCTCCGGAGCCTCAGCAAACCACCCGAGCTCCTCCGATGAGGCCCGGTGGTGGGTTAAGCCGACAACTCCAAATCTTTCCATGATGTAGCCAGTTTGGGCGGCTAATCATACCTGTGCCAGAGTGTGCAGTTGCCAAAAAAAAGACTATGTTGTCTGACTCTATACGCCTGTAAAGACAGCGCCGCAATTTTCAGTACGGCGCTGCTGACAAACGCACTGCGCCCTACAGGCGACGCACCTCGATGCGCGCGGCAGAACTACCCCAATCCCATGCGGCAGGAGCCAGGGAGCTGCCACCGTGAATTCCACTCGATAAATGGATAAATCCTTCGGCCATGGCTGGATCGTGTGACCCGCCATTGCCGAATGGAGGCCCCGGAATGTACATGCCATCTTCCGAGTTTGCCTCGGTGCCAGAGTCAAAAACTGGCGCAAAGAAAACTGCCGAATCGACACCGTTACCCATGGTGACGCCATCGATTCCGAAGAATGCATCGTTGGTTGTGACCAACATGCCAGCCATGCTCAAATTTCTATGGAAGGCATCCATGGTTACGTTCATGGTCATCGAGCTTCCAGGGAGAATGTTACCGGGGTAAGTCACAACATCGAGCACTTCGATGTCGGCGCCCATGCTCATCGCAAGACTGCTGTTATCGCCATCTTCAGCTAGCGCTTGCAACTCCATGGACGCGGCCATGCCCGGGGCGAACATGCGGGTTGCATCGGAGTGAGAAGTGACAATCGGCGCGGAGATGATTTGAGTCGCCGTAAGATTTGTAATGGTGACTTCGAAAAGTTGCGGGCCTGCAGCAGAAGGAGTATCTGCGTTCACTGCATCGGCGAAGAAGACAGAGCCGGCAATGGCGGCGGCAGCGCAGAGAGGAAGAGCTTTGGTGAGGTTATTCATGTTGCACAAGGTGGGACGGGCGTTTTGCCTTCCCTGAAGGACACATGTTGCAACATCTAAATCACGCCAAAGTCATCCGTTTCTAACGTTTCCATCACAACGACAACATCAAACTGCACTCAGGCGAAAGCGGAAAACGGTGCCGACGTCGGGCTTGGAGCGGACTTGAATCGTCGCATGATGTAGTTTCAAAATCTGTTCCACGATGGCTAAACCCAGCCCAGTACTGCCTTTCTGCACGTCCCTATTCTTAGCCACGCGGTAGAAGCGCTCGAAAATCTTCGGCAGTTCCTCAGCAGGGATGCCCTCCCCATTGTCCACCACGCGGATTTCCAACTGATGTTCCATCTCCAAAACTCGTAGCGTCACCTTGCCACCTTCGGGAGTATGGCGCAGAGCATTCGCAACCAGATTGCCAATCGCACGCTCCATCAGTGAGATATCTGCCTTCACCAGCGGCAAACCTTCTGCAACCGAGGCCACCAATTCCACGCCTTTCGTGTCGGCCTGTTGGCGAAAACGTTGCACCAGGTCATGCACCAACTCCCCTAGCGGGAATTGCTCCACCATCAACTTCACCACGCCAGACTCCAAACGCGATAGCTCCAGCAAATCTTCCGTCATGCGCTGCACGCGATCTGCGTTGCGTCGCGCAATGGTCAAGATCTCATTACGTGAGTCATCATTCAACTCCGGCCACTTCTCACTCAGGTGCTCCAAGTAACCCTGTAAAGAAGTGAGCGGCGTGCGCAAATCATGCGAAATACTCGCCACCATCTCGCGACGTTTCCGATCCCCCTCGCGCACCTGCTCCATTTGCTCCTGGACATTCTGCGCGAGGAAGTTGAATCCATCGGCCAAGCGACTGACCTCGTCAGTGCCACGCGGTGTGCACCGCGCATCTAAATCCCCCTGCTCGAAAGCGGTCATAGTGGATTGGATGTCATCGAATCCACGAGTGAAGTAGGCCACAATCCCTAAAGAGCAAAGCAAGGCAAGCATGAATACCCCAATCAATATCCAGCGCGCGGGTCCAAGAATACTGGCGTCTAAGGGCTGCGCAGCATCAAGCAGTGCCTCATTGCGCAGTACGGCATAAACATAACCCATGGTGCGGCCCCCCTCTTTCACCGGCCAAACAGTAAAGGTACGCCTGATATCGGGTTGCTTGGGGTCCTGGCCGAAGACGGCCTTCCCCGGTTGCGCCAAGAACTCATCAATAGGGGCCAACGACACACGATCAAGCAATACGGATTCCTTTGGAGCGTCGAACCCTAGGATGGCGCCTTTCTCATCAAGCAAGTACAGCTCTAAAGTCGGGTTCACCGCCATCAACTTCATAAAAACGCCTTGCAGCTCTTCCGGCATAGCCACGCCATCGTGGAATAATTCTGCGTGCTCAACTACGGCGCGCGCGACATCGCGATTTAACTCTTGATAGGAGTATTCAAAGTGAGTGCGTACAAGATTCAAAGTCCATGGAATGAGGCACGCAGCCAATCCCACGAAGATAAAACTCAAACCAAAAACCAAGCGCGTGCGTAAACCGCCAAACTTCATGTCTGCTTCTCCCATTGTTCGTTGAACTTATAACCCACGCCCCAAACAGTAAGTAAGTACTGCGGCTTGCTCACATCGTGTTCAATTTTGCCACGCAAGCGGTTGATGTGACTGTTCACTGTATGTTGATAGCCCTCGTAGGCGTAGCCCCAAACCGATGAGAGCAGATTCTCACGTGAAAAAACGCGGCCCGGATTTTGTGCAAAGTGAAGTAAAAGATCAAATTCTTTAGCGGTGAGATTTAAGGCTTCTTCACCACGCAAGACTTCCCGTTTACTCGGGTGAATACGCAAGTCTCCGCGTTGCAGCCAATCCGCGTCGACCTCTTCTCCGTAGGCATGCGAGCGACGCAATGCGGCCCGCACCCGCGCCACCAGTTCACGTACCCCCATAGTTTTTGGCATGTAGTCATCAGCACCTACCTCCAGACCGAGCACGCGGTCCAACTCCGTGTCGCGGGCGGTCAGCATCAGCAGCGGGGTGTGGTCCCCGGAGGCGCGGATCGAACGGCAAACCTCCAGCCCATCCATCCCGGGGAGCATCAGGTCGAGCAAGATGAGGTCAAAACCGCCTTTTTGAGCCAATTTCAGCCCCGCAACGCCATCGTTCGCGGTGGTGACCACAAAATTCTCCTC
>JASFYO010000032.1:0-17058 GCA_045047305.1 Planctomycetota bacterium
ACCACAAGATGTAGCGTGCTATATGCAGCTGCCTTTTTCCACAAAGCGCAACATCTGGTAGTTTTCCCTTGCCAGAAATCAAGAAATAGGCAAAATCGGAAGCATGGAGTTTGTCTGGGTTGTTCCGCGCTCGGTCCTCTTTCCAGAGGCCACCCCTCATGGCCTAATTGCCCTCGGGGCACAGGAGCTAGAAGACCGTTATCTGGGGCCCGCAAGGGATTCTGGATTCTTCATCGAGCGCCGCTACGCCGAAGAGCATCCGGAATACAAGCAGCCCATCCCCTATGTTGCGATTTGCCGCGAGAATCAGGTTTTGTGCCTGACTCGCCTTTCCGCACAAGGAGAGAAGCGTCTCCATGGCAAAAAGAGCATCGGCGTCGGAGGGCATATCAACCCCTGCGATCAAGAAGGCTCCGATCTTTTCGCGAGTGCCTGTACTCGCGAGCTGCATGAAGAACTCGTGCTACCAGAAATTGAGCTCGACCTAACTCCGGTTGGCTTGCTCAACGATGACACCACTGCCGTTGGCGCCGTCCACGTCGGTTTGGTTTACCGCCTCAATGCTTCTGACATCGAGGTGGCCATTCGCGAAACCAATGCCATGGCCGGTGAGTTTGAATCACTCTCCAGCCTGGAAGACCTCGCACATTCTGCTGAGCCTCCTTTTGAGACTTGGTCGACACTCCTACTACGTTCCGGCGCCCTCAAGGCATCAGCCGGCTCCCCCATTCTCGCCTGATTTCATCAACATCCATGGTCCTACCTGTACCCGAATCAGAACTGCCCGACGTCAAGGAACTCTCTGCCCGCCTCAAAGAGGGCATGACCAAATACAGCGTGCGTCTTCACTTCCGTGATGGCCGCGAAGAAAATGGTGCTATCACATTTGTGGAGCGCCTCGGCCGTGGCCGCATCATCGACATTGATCGTGAATTCTCGATGGATTTTTGCATCGCAGACCTCAACGGCATCGATTACTAGACCGACTTAAACGAGGTTGATTTCGCCGGCGTAAATATTTGCGCCGGCGTTACGCACCCAGCCAAGGAGCGCCTGCCCAGTCTCTCTTGCGGCGTCGACGGCAAGGGAAGTTGGCATGCCAACCCCAGCCAAAATCGGCACACCGGCGAGTGCAGCCTTCTGCACCAACTCAAAAGAGATACGGCCGCTAATCAGCAAACAAAGGCCCTTGCTGACGGGATAGTGGTCTGCGCGCAACTGGGCCCCCAGCAGTTTATCCACCGCATTGTGGCGGCCGACGTCCTCGGCGACATCGAGTAACTGATCCTCTTGCGGGTCCCAAAGAGCGGCGCCATGACTGCCTGCAGTGGCCTCAAAAAGTGATTGCGACTGCCGTAATTGCTCAAAGGCAAGCTGCAAAGCGGACAAGCGCAGGGAGCTGACTCGTGATGCCAATTTAGGGGTTGCCTGCTGCAGTTCCTCCAACGAGCGTGCGCCACACAGTCCACAGGACGAAGAAACTACGGTTTGGCGCAAACGTCGTGGATCAAAGGCGACGCCTTCGGCAACCGCGACATTCCAGATGTGAGCTTCTGGGGAACCGGTTTCCGGGTTCACGCATCGCTCGATTGCGGTGACATCGTCCTTGGCGTGAATCAAACCTTCAGCAGCCAAAAAACCTGCGGCAAGGTCGCGCTCACGGCCAGGTGTGCGCATCAGTACCGCATAGGAAGCGCCACGCACCCGGATTTCCATGGGCTCCTCGACGGCAAGCCAATCGGCCTCAGAAGCACTCAATGCGGCCCCCTCAACCACCCGCATTCGTTTACACGCTGCGCGGTCGACAGGATGAGCAGGTGATTTTTCCGACATCAGGCAAAAAGGAACGGTCCGGGGGCTAAGCCACCGGACCGTAACAAAAACTGTTGCTGCAGCCTAACGAAGAAAGGTTGCGTAATCAGCCTCGTCGAACCCGAGAATCGCTTTTTCACCGCGAGCCAAAAGAGGGCGGCGAATCATATCTGGGTTGGCGCGAAGGAGATCGACGACCTCTTTCTTAGTCTTGAAGTTAGCATCCTCGATGCTGTGCTCCTTATATCCCTTAGCCTTCTTATTAAAAGCGCCTTTGGGATCGAGAGCGTCCACTGCCTTTTCCAGCAGTTTCTTGGCAGGAGGGCTCTTCATGATGTCGAGCACCTCAAAAGCAACATCCTTCTTAGTAAGGTATTTGACTGCCTTTTCGCAGGTCCTGCACTTGGACTTGATGTAGAGCTTTACCACGCTATTTCTTGTATCGAGTTGAGAATCCCCCGCCGAAGGAGGGATAATTGGAATGAGGAGGTTTGCCACGCACGCCTTTCACAGGCTGGGGCCCCCTTTGCGGCCAAGCATTCTACCCAAAAAGCTGAATTTGGGCAACCTAGTAACTTTATCCAGCCAAAGCGCGCCAATTCAGCCCAGTAAGCGGGCTCTAGGACTCGACTTCTTCGTCGGCCCCAAACTCTTGGAGTTTGCGCACCAGATTCAAAGCGAAAGTCGAGCGGGGCGTGACTGCAAGCCCCAACGCCGTCACTTTGGCCATACGCTCCTCATCTTCATGCGAACAAAAGCAAAGGATGGTCCAACTTTCGGTCTTCTCCGAAGCTCGAATCCCTTTCAAAATCTCTGGGCCATCAAAACTCTTATCTTCAAGGTCCACCACCACGCCGAGGCAATCGAGCGCTAAAACTCGCTCGAGCAGGTCTTCTCCGGCCTCAAGCCGAATCGCCTCGCGGCCCAAGGCCTCGAGGGTGGTGCAAATCCGATCACTGAAGAAATCTTCTGTGACCAGAACTACGGCGGCTTCCCGTCGGTTTGATTCGGTATCCTCTGACATAGGCTTTTCTTCCCCTGTCCAATCGGCAATCCAACGCGGGACTCGCCCTGGAATTGGGAAAAATCCATCAAAAGCTACAGAACTCCTAGGATTGGTCGCTCATGAGGCCGTGGATTTTGCTCCGTAGCTGATCCAGGGTGTAAGGCTTTTGCAAGAACCCGCGCAACCCGCGCTCGCCAAGGCGTAGAGAGACGTCCTGCTCCGTATAGCCGCTCGACATCACCACCGGTACGGAAGCATCTAGATCCTGCATCGCGGCATAAACATCTTCCCCGCTAATACCAGGCATGGTCAGATCGAGCAAAACCAGCCGAAGCTCGCGGCGGTGATTACGGAACTTCTCCAGTGCTTCCGCCCCATCTAAAGCCTGCACGACCTCAAAGCCAAGCCGAGACAACATTTCCTTGCCCAGTTGAAGCACGGTTTCATCATCGTCCACCATCAAAACTAGGCCACTACCCTTCCAGTTCTCAACCGAAATGGGCTTCTTACCAGCTGGTAGATCTTGCTCTGCCGCAATCGGTAGGCAAAGACGGAAAGTAGTTCCTTGCCCAAGTTCGCTCTCCACCTGAATGCCTCCATAATGCGCGCGAACAATACCGAGTACCGACGCCAACCCCAACCCGCGCCCTTTAAACTTGGTAGAAAAGAAAGGATCATACATACGCTCTAGGGTTTCTTCTTCCATGCCGCATCCATCGTCGCGGACTTTCAAACAAAGATAGCTTCCGGCACGTGGAACATTGATCCCATGTTTCGCCGGAGCACAGCCATTCTTCAGCAATGCAATATCGAGGTGGATTTCCCCCTTTCCATTGGGCAGAGACTCCGATGCGTTCAAGATGAGATTCATGATGACCTGCCGCACTTGCGATGGGTCGCCCTCAATCAACGGAAGCGTGCCGCTTGGCGAAAAATACAAAGTAGCGTCCTTTGGCACTGTGATATTTAAAAGCTGGATCATCTCCTCCACCAGCTCTTGTAAATCGAAGCGAGATATCTCGTGCTTACTGTGACCGGAAAAAGCCAACATCTGCTGACACAACTCAGCCGCACGGTGGGATGCAGATTCAATCTCATGCACCAAAGCTTTCTCTTTGGTGCCAATCAATTGAGAGTCACGCAACAAATCCGCATTACCCAAAATCGCGACGAGAAGGTTGTTGAAATCATGCGCAATGCCGCCTGCCATCAAACCAAGGCTCTCCATTTTTTGCGCATGCAACATTTTCCGTTCGAGGTCTCGTTGCTTCTCCTCCGCCTCATGGGCGTCGTTCTGATCCAAAAGGCGCGCGACCTGTTGACCGAGGTCCAAGCCGAAGTTCACCTCGTCTTCATGCCATTCGCGATGAGATTGCGTATCTGAAATCCCGACTAAACCGACCAACTTACCCGCGCGACGCACCGGAATCTCAATAATGGCCTTCACCTTGCGATCAGTAATATAGTTGCGCGGGAAATCATCAAAACGCGCATCTTTCATCGGATCGTTACTCACTATGGCGCGGCTCTGCTCTAGTTGAGAAAAGAAATTTGGCAAGCCGCCAGCTTCCAATACGATGCCGGAAAAATGTTCGTCCTTGTGCGCGACATAGAGATCCACCGAACGAAGGTTCCTTCCGCCTGGTTCCATCAACAGCACGGAACAACGTCCTGTGTCCAATACGCTGCAAGCGAGTTCGGTGATACGCTTACACGCCGAACGCAATCCCTTGGTCGCCAGCACCGGATCCGAAGCTAAAGCAAAGATGGACTGCTGTTGCTTGGCGATTCTAGCCGCCCGCCTTTGTACACCCTCTTGGGCTAGGACTTCATCATGGATATCGGTCAGTACGCCGGAAGCGCGCACTGCGACCCCTTTCTCATTCCGCACAGCTTGGCCGCGCGACCGAAACCAACGATATATTTTTGATTTCGTGTGCAGCCGATACTGCACATCGAACTCAATGCCTGTCTCCAAATGGTCTTCGGCGGCTTGCCTGGTTTGCACGACATCATCTGGGTGCATCAAGGAGTACAACTTCTCTCGAGAGGCTGCCAACTCCGAGTCGCCGTAACCGAGCAATTCCTTCAGGCGCGGCGACCACCACATCTCACCGCTGGGTAAGTCCCAATCCCAAAGCCCCTCTTTTGACCCAGCGACGGCAAATGCGAAACGCTCTTCCGACTGGCGTAATCGCTCCGCAACTTCGTAGCGAGCATGAATATCCCTAATCGAGCCAGTGATACGGATAGGCACTCCATGCTCATCCCAAGACGCTTCTCCACGAGTGCGGAACCAACGGTGCTTGCCACCTGCGTGAAGAATCCGAACCTCTAGGTCATAGGGCCCATCTTTTTCGAGATGCCGTTCAAAAGCAAGCCGCGAGCGTTCGCGGTCATCTGGGTGCAGGAAGGAAAACTGTGGATGATCATTCGCATCCACCTCGTCTGGCTGATAGCCAATCAATGCTTTGCATCGATCAGACCAGTAAGTCTCACCAGTGACTAAGTTGATATCCCACACCCCGTCATCCGATCCACGCACCGCAGAAGCTAAGCGTTCTTCGCTATTGCGCAACTCACGTTCGGCACGCTTACGCTTGGTCACGTCGTGGACAATGGAATACAAGCGCACACCATCCTCGGTGTCGATAGGTCCTGAGAAAACCTCAACATCTCGGATTTCACCATTCTTCAACCGGTGGCGAAACTCAAAAACAAGCAGCTCTTCCTTTGCTGCTTCCGCCATTTCTAAACGGATTTCCTCTTGGGTGAGCACGTTAAGATCAAACACGCTCATACCTCTCATCTCATCCGCGGTGTAACCATAAAACTCACAGGCTGCGCTGTTTACTTCTACGATTACCCCGTTTTTTGGATTTAGAATAAACTTGACCGCCAAATTGGTCTCAAACATTTGACGGTAACGACGCTCACTTTTACGTAACTCTTCCAGCGCGCCGGCCCCCCTACTAATATCGATAGAGACACCAAAGAGGCTCTGTACCTCTCCGTTCGAATTGCACAATGGGAACAGGTGGGAACTCGCGAGGAAACCTCCCGACGGGGATAATAAATCACATTCAAAATCTACTGTTTCACCCTGCATGGCTTGCTTAAAGGCCTCTTCCGCAATAGGCAAACTGGACTCCGAAACCAAGGCGGAAAGATGCTTACCCTCCACGGCAGAAAAGCCTGGAAGCCCAAGCATTTCACAGCCCTTTGGATTCATGGCACGAATAGTGCCATCGAGGGCTAACTCGTGAATGCAAAAGGGCGCGTTTTCGACGAGGAGCCGAAAACGTTGCAGGTCGTCAAGCGCACTGCCAGTAAGGAAATCAGAGTGGGGATTCATGGATGCCTAGAAAAGGCAAATCCAGTGTAATCCCTGCCACGGCCTAGCGCACGAAATCCAACTCTGGCATTTGTGGGATTAAACCCATGCGAAATGCACGTTCCAAGAACAATTTTACCGCTTCACGGCCATCATCGCCATAATCCAAGGTGCGGTCATTGACGTACATGGCAATGAACTCATCGGCCTGCTCCAGGGTGAGGTCGCGACCGAACTGCAGCGAGTACTTCACTGATTCTTCGCGATGATTCAATCCATATTGAATCGACTCACGCAACAAGCTGGACACCTGTGGGATCAAATCTCCCAAGTCACGCCGTACCGTGTTTCCGCCTAAAGGCAAGGGCAGTCCATCGGTTTCATCGGACCACCAAACGCCGAGGTCCTTGAGCAGGACTAAGCCTTGCTCTTGGAAAGTCAGCTGACCTTCGTGGATTAAAACGCCGGCATCGTATTCGCCTTGCTCAACCGCATCGGGGATGGCATCGAAATCGACCAAACCATAGTCGTAATCACCAATCAACATTTGCGTGGCGAGATGAGCGCTGGTCCATTCACCTGGAATCGCAATGCGCTTGCCTTTGCCTTTCTCAAGATCGGACAAGGACATTTCTTCGCGTGCCACAATCCGTGGACCATATTTTTCACCCATGGAAGCACCGTGATTCAACAAGGCATACTTGTCGGACACGAAGGCATAGCCGTGAATCGAAACCGCAGTGATCTCGTAGTCGCCGGTGACCGCACGACGGTTAAGCGACTCGATGTCTTCTAGCTTATGTTCAAAGCTGAGCCCGCCGGTATCAAGACGGTCCGCCGCCAATGCGTAGTGCATGAAGGCGTCATCTGGATCGGGGCTGTGCCCAAGCTGAAGAGTACGATTTGCGGTGGTTCCCATGGATTCGGAGGAGATTCTAGCATCCCCTCCAATCACAGGAATCTGACTTATCGCAAGAGGAAATCCTCGAGGTCGTAAATCAGCTCAGCTAAGCCGTAACTAGAATCGCACATGGCGCGATGAAAAATTTGTTCCATGTGTCTTGGAGTTAAGGCATTCAATTCTCGCATCGGTGGGTATGCCAGGAAAAGAGACAAGCTCATCTCCCGCTCCTCCTCCGAGTGAGCGCTGGCGCAAGTGCCTGCCATCGACCAGGGAACCTGATCAAAGGGCACGGCGCCAACCATCAGTTCGTACAGAATGATGGCAAAGGACTGGGCATCTCCCTTCTCATCCCAGCGCAGGAAGGGGTTGTACCAGGGGGTGGTCACGATGCTGTCTTCACGACAAGCTTCGGGCACCGGGTCAATGAGGAATACTTCCTCCTGCTCGGTGATGATGATGTTTTCCGGCTTGATATCGCCGTGACAAGTCCATCCGAACTCGCAATTGCGCTGCACAATCTGCGCTGCCTCTAGAACCCATCCCAGTTTGACCCCTTCCATGGAGCGAATACGCTCACGCAGGGTGGTGCCAGGAATATGGTCCATGACCAGAATCGGGCGATCCTCGACGTAGAGGATCTCGTGCAAGCGCGGCACCGAGTTGCCATCGGCCAGGCGCAGCATTTCTGCTTCCTGGATAAGGAGAGCATCGACTTCCTTAGAGTTCAGGACCTCGGCCCGTGCGCCTTCGACTGGATCGAGAAACATGGCCTCTGCCGGAGTCTCATCTGGGCTCACAGCGCGTGGGTCACGTGTAACCGTGACTTCCCCGAAGCGGGGCAGGAAACGTCCGCCACCACTGTCATCGCCCATTTTTAGGGCAACGCGGCGTCCTTTCGGGTCAGTGGCCAGGAATACTTGCGCGAAAGCTCCTCTGCCGAGAAAGCCTTCGACCTCGTATTGGCCGATCTTTTGTCCTGTCTGAATTTGAAGCATGGGATGAACTGGGTTCGCATATCTATCGGCGGCAGTCGGCTCGATTCTGTAGGACTTGAGCAGAATCCTCCCCCTGCATTTTTGATTTCACCCAAAGGACAAAAATATCCTAAAATCGCCAGATTCCGCTCAAGGAAAACCCCTGATGAAACCGAGCCACCACCCCGCTTCTAATCCTGAGGCCATTGAGAAATTTCGCCGCGCTGGCGTGATTGCTGGAAACGCCCGCAAACTCGCAGCTTCCTTAGTGAAGCCCGGCGCCAGCTTGGCCGACGTCATGAACGAAGTGGAGGACTACATTCGTTCCGAAGGCGCCGGCATGGCCTTCCCCGCGCAAACCAGTCGCAATCAAGTGGCCGCCCATTATTGCCCACGCCCTGGCGACACCATGGTGTATGCCGCTGAAGATGTAGTGAAGGTAGACATTGGCGTTGAGGTTGACGGCTTTGTTGCCGACAACGCACAAACTGTCTATCTGGGCGAAAAAGAGCACTATCAGAACATGATTCAAGCTTCTGCCGATGGCTTGGCTGCTGCGATTGCCGTGGCTGGCCCTGGCGTGGAAGTACGCACGATTTCCACCGCGATTTTGAAGGCGATTGAAGCACGCGGTTTTCGTCCGGTGTACAACCTGACTGGCCATGGTGTGGCGCGCTGGACCGTACATTGCGCTCCGCAAATCCCAGCTGCGCCCGACAAGTGGTCGCGCGGTGTTCTCGAAGAAGGCATGGTGATCGCGATTGAACCCTTTGCGACCGATGGCAGCGGCACCGTGCATGAATCCGGACGCGCAGAGATCTTCATGATGCAAAAAAAGCCGCGCAAAATGAAAGGCATTGATGAGCATGTGTGGAAAGTGATTGAAGGCATGAACGGTTTGCCTTTTGCACGTCGCACTTTCGTTGGAATCCCTGCCGACGTCATTGAGGGAACTCTGAGTCGCCTTCAACGAACTGGCTGCCTCATGGACTTCCCGCCACTGGTGGACCCGGATCCCGCAGCGCGCATTGCGCAAACCGAACACACCATGATCGTGACCGCGAATGGTGTAGAAGTCACGACTGGCTAGGCGGATGTCCTCATCCACCCAAACTTGGTCCTTGGTCACCGGTGCATCCAGTGGCCTAGGCGCAGATTTTGCACGCCAACTCGCCGAGCAGGGCCGCAACGTAATCCTTGTCGCACGACGGGAGCAAGCGCTGAAGGATCTTGCCTTGGAACTACGCGAACAGCATGGAGTGCTGGTAGAGGTCGTGGTCCAGGACCTCGGCGCACACGATGCTGCGCAACAACTGTTCACTAAGACCGAAACTTCCGCATGGAATATCGATGTCCTCATTAACAATGCCGGCTTCGGTTATTACGGCAATTTTCTGGAGCAAGAGTTGGACCGTGTTCAAGCCATGTTGGACTTGGACATCAGCACCGTGATGGGTCTGACCCACCTTTTTGGCACTGCGATGAAAGCCCGCGGAACAGGCCGTATCTTGCAAGTGGCTAGCGTTGCCGCCTACCAGGCCACTCCCACTTATGCCGCGTACGCCGCAGCGAAAGCCTTTGTGCTGCACTTCGGTGAAGCCCTCAACCATGAATGGAAAGGCAGTGGCGTTTCTTGCACCACTTTGTCCCCTGGGATTACCGCCACCGACTTCCTTAAGGTATCCGGCCAAAAGGCAACCTTCTATCAACGCTTGGTCATGATGCAAAGCCCCTACGTGGTCAAGATTGGCTTGCGCGCGCTGTTTAGGGGTAAACCGAGCATCGTCCCGGGCATCATGAATAAAATCACCGCATGGTCCATTCGTACCATCCCGCGTACCTGGGCGACCGCGATTGGACAGATGTTGATGAAAAACTAATCCCGACTTCCATTGGAAAAGCCGGCTCATCCTGAGGGATGAACCGGCTTTTTAGTCTTGCGTGGGACTTAAGCGTTTGCTTTCGCGCGTGCCTCTTCGACACGACGCTCAGCGAAACGGTCGGCAGCCGAAGCAGTGCTAATGCCCTCTTCGTTTGAGATGGCGAAGATGGAACGCATGTTCTCACGAATCTTCTCCATGTTTTGCAGCGCACGGGCTTCGTCGTAACCGCCAGGCATCATTTCGTCGAAGACGTTGATGAGACCAGCAGCGTTCACCACGTAATCAGGAGCATAGCGGATACCCATTTCGCGGAGGACGTCGCCGTGACGCACCTCGAGTAGTTGGTTGTTAGCAGCGCCACAAACCACCTTGCACTTCAGCTCGGCGATGCTCTCATCGTTAATCGAGCCGCCGAGGGCGCATGGTGCGTAGACATCGCACTCGATAGCACGAATCTCATCTGGGCCGACGACAGTACCACCGGTAGCTTTAGCCACCCGCTGCGCACTTTCGTCGAAGATGTCTGCAACCACGATTTTGCCACCTTCCTTAGCAATGTAATCTGCAAGGATCGAACCGACCGAGCCAGCACCTTCGATTGCAACGACCTTGCCCTTGCAAGAATCGGAACCGTAGACATCTTCCAAAGTTGCCTTCAAGCCAAGAAAAACGCCCCATGCGGTTTTCGGCGAAGGATTGCCCGACTTACCAGCCAGCCCGACCACGTGGCTAGACTTGCGTGCCACGACACCCATGTCTTCCACCTTGGTATTGACATCTTCGGCAGTGATGTAGGAGCCACCAAAGGACTCGACAAACTCGCCCATGGCTTCAAAGAAGGCATCGGACTTCATCGATGGGTCACCCATGATGACCGACTTTCCGCCTCCCAAGTCCAAGCCAGCGCAAGCAGCCTTGTAGGTCATGCCGCGGGACAGGCGCAGGACGTCGGTCATAGCCTCTTCTTCTGAGGCGTATGGCCACAGGCGCATGCCTCCAAGAGCTGGACCGAGGACGGTGCTGTGCACCGAAATGTAGGCGTGAAGGCCCGAGGCTGGGTCGATAGCGCGCTTGACGCACTCATATCCGTCGACCTGAATTTCCGTAATTTCCACCATGGTTTTGGTCTCGTTTTTTGGGGATGAACGATGAACGACCGAGAGGTATTATCGCCTCGCGGAGCGCTTTGTGCGAGTCGCCTATGAACGCCTCCATCGACCCAGTTTTCGTCTCCCTCGGCACCACGGGCCCTGACCCGGTGCACGATGGCGTGTACGTTTTTGAAGCCACATCCTTTGCCGAGGGTGATGGCGCGGTAGACCTATTCCCTCCACTCACATGCTCTCCCTTCGCCCCGGGACAGGCTCCTGGTGCTGCCCCTAAGTGGCTTGCGGACAAAGGCTTGAGTGGCAAGAAGCTGCAAGGATTAGGGTCATGGAAAGAGGTGGTTCCTAGCCGCATGGCTTGCCTCGAAGCACGCCCGGTGGTGATTGCTTGTGACCGTGAATCCTTCCTCATGCGCTTCCGCGCTTTGTGCCCGACGGCAGTCCCACCAACGGTGCTCGACCTCACCGGATTTGCCGCCTTTCTACACCCCCAACGGCTCGATAACAACTTCGAAGCCTTGTTCCTGGCCTTTTGTGGCGAACCGGCCTCCTCGCCACCTGGCCCTAGAGAGCTCCGTCGCCTTCTGGTTGCCTTGGTGCAGAAGCATTTCGAGCGCGATCAGGTCCTGCGCCAACTTTTCGCACGCGGCTTTGAGGACTTGCGCATGGAGTGCTCCTCGGATCAAAACGCCACCTGGGATTGGATGCAAATGGTGGAGCGATTCCTTGATCAGCCAGGACGTTATTCCGCAGGTGCCCAGCAAGAGTTGTTTTTCTCGCGCTCGGAAGATGGTCAGTTTCGTACCGACTTGGAAAATGCGCCGATGGATGCCGACCGGATTTTGCGCGAGCGCGATCCACGGTTCTTAGAGGATTATCGCCACGAGTTTGCAGATACCGACCCACGCTGTTCCCGGCTGGAAGATGACTCGCCTTTGGGAGAAGAGGCGCAAGGGCGAATGGCAGCATTCTTTGATTTGCTACCTAAGCATTTCCAAAAGGACCATGACGATGTGCAGGAACGTCCCGGACAACGTGCTCTGGGGAATGCCGTAGCCGACACCTTGGGCAAGCATGAGTTTGTGATTGCCGATGCCCCCACCGGAACCGGCAAGACCCTGGCTTACCTGGCGCCAATGATGTTGTGGGCGGTCGAGCACGACGTCCGCGTTTGCGTTTCCACCTACACCCGCGCTTTACAAGAGCAGGCCTTCTTCCGTGAAGTACCGCGCGCGCTAGACATCTTGGAAGCATCCGGCTTGCCCCGCGCAGAATTGCCCAAGGTAAGCCTACTCAAAGGACGCGCGAACTACATCTGTGGCCGCGCAGTTCTAGATGCAGCGCCAGAACCATCGGCGGCTTCGATGGTGGCGCGCGTCACTTGGTTGCGCTTGGCCATGTTCTATCACGAGGACCCAACCGCCGACCTCGATGGATTCCCGATGGATCCTGGCATGCCATGCGGCAACCGCATTCAGATGGTGCGCATCGCTAGCACCATGATGAATCAAGTACGCGCCCTACCTAACTGCTGCCGCGGACGCGCTTCCATGCGTTGTGCCGCAGGGATTCGCACTTTACGTTCGGAACGTTCGCATTTAGTGGTCACCAATCACGCCTTTGTCCTAGCGCGTCCAGAGCAATTCGGACACGTGGTGTTTGATGAATGCGATCACCTGCACGAAGTCGCGCTATCGGCCAAGAGTTACGACATTGAACTCGACGATGTCGCGAAGTTGGCTTCCGATTTACAGCAGTCACGCGGACGCGACCGTGCACCACTGCTGTTGCTGGATCAATTACTCGAGCGCTTGGCCACCGGCGATCGTGGTGAACGTCTTGAGACCGCGACAAAAGAATCGCGGGTTTATTCCAGTGCGCTGGATGCAGCATCGCATGACACGGCACGCCAGTTAAGGGTTTTTGAAGACTTCCGTCGCGAGGAGCAGGGCAAACGCACTCGCGAAGAAGCTGCCTTTTTACTACATGAGTATTTGGAATCCGGGCGTGGCGATGAACTAGTCACCGCACTGAAGGATTTGCGCGAATCGGTCGATGGCCTGGATAGCGCACTCCGCACCGTGATTGAGGAATTGGGCGATGTACATTTACGTCAGGCGCGGAAATTGCGCTGGGCTCTGCGTCGGCCACTGGAGTTGTTAGCGCATTGGCGTGAAGGCCTCGGCTTATGGTTAGGCGGTGAAAGTGAAGAAGGTGATTTCTCCGAAGACTTGCATTTTGAGGTGGTCACCGATCAGCGACGGCGTCCATTACTTGCCCTGAAGTGGTTGTTGCCGCAAAAGTGGTTAGGCGATGTCTACTTTCCATCTTTGCGCAATGCAGCCTTAGTCAGCGCTACCAGCAAAATCCGCGGCGGCTTCCGCTCGATGAAATCTTACTTAGGTTTAGACCTGCTTGAACAAGACACCATCGATCGCCTTGGCACTCCAGTGCGTGAATTCGCCTCTCCGGCCTCCTTCGATGCCGACGCAGCGCTTTACTGCGTTCCCGAAGATGCACCGCCTTACGCCTACCGCGGCCCCGACGCCGAGACTTGGCTGGAATATGTGGAAGATGTGCTGTTGTTCCTCGCGGAACGCACCCAAGGACGCTTACTCGGATTATTCACTTCCCGCGTGCTCGTCCGACGCGTGGGCGAACGCCTTGCCCCACGCTTCCGCGCCTTAGGCATTCCATTTTATTGGCAAGGTATGCCAGGCTATCGCAAAGAAGAGATCATGCGTTTGTTCCGCGCACAAAAGGAGAGCGTTCTATTCGGTCTCGACACTTTTTGGTACGGCGTCGATTTCCCTGGCCCCACCTGCGAATACATTGTGATGCCGAAGTTGCCATATGGTGCGCCCGATGATTACATGATTGCGCAACAAGCCCGTATGGGTTGGGGACCGCAAAGAAATGCGATTTACTTGCCCAAGGCACTCGCTATGTTCCGCCAAGGCTGCGGACGTTTGTTGCGCAAGGAAAGCGACCGCGGTGCGGTGATTCTTTTAGACCGCCGCGTCTTAGAGAAGCGTCATGCCGATTTCCTGAAGGAGCTACCAACGGGACCAGAAGAATGGCAACTGCCGGAAGTCGTACGGGCTGAAAGCGAAGAATGTTTTGAACGCATCTTTGCGCACATGCGGCTTGGTGGAGAACTTGAACGTCGTGGGCTCACTCCGAGCTTCATGGATGCACGCGCTGCATTGCGGCCATAGTTACTGCACTTCGATTTCAACCGGATTGCTCAAGGCTCCACCTCCGGCACCATCCAACTCCACACGGTGACAATACAAAGTGCGGCCTGTTGCACCCAAAGGAAGATAAGTGGAGAAGTTCATGACTCCGTTCGCATCGGCATACCCATTCCAGCTGATGACGAACTTGGCTAGTGGTGTCATTGGCGTATCGCAAAAGCACATCGTCGGTTTGTGCGAAACTGAGAGTCGGAAATAGAATTAGCAAAATAATGGTGAATAAGCGTATACCCTAATTTGACAGGCTTCTTGGTGGAGAAGCTACACTCATCTGCATGGTCCTCACCATCGAATCCCCACTCCAGCTTGGCGATCTCCTTTTGAGCCGCGAAGAGACTGCAGTAGGCACAGGCCACACGGTGGCGATTCCTTTGGGGGCTGGTGGTGAAATCGTAGATCGCTGGATTGAGGCTGGCGGATTACTCGCCGCGCAAGCCATGGCCCCTGCTGCAGCGCTTCCTGCCCACGTGCGCAAACGCCTTTCCTTTCTGGGCATGGGACCCGGCTCCCCAATGGCAGCCTACGCCGCCATCTGTATGGAGATCGGCCACGTGGAAGTGGTGTTGCACCCCAACGACATGGAGGGGTTCAAAAACCTGGTGGCACGGCGCAATAGCCCCACCGAACTACGCAAACTAGGGCGCATCGACGACGCCAGCGACGGCGCCTTTCATGACATGGTTGCCTTCGGTTGCGATGGCAAGGTACCGGAAAGGCTTAGCGATGCCGGCCCCTTGGTAAGGCGCATGCGACCCGAAGGGCAACTGCTCCTCTTTGGATTCCCCGCCGCCGAAATCAAAAACGTTTTTGACCGCGCAGCAAAAAAAGGATTATCCCTTCGCGCAATGGGTAACCGCGATGACCTAGCTTTCCTTTGTGGATCGCTGGAGCATCAGAACCAGTTTGGTTGAGCAAACGGTTGGCTAACCCATGCGCAATTCCGCTAAGGCGCGCCTAGAGCACTGCAACTGTGCTTGTGATACAGGTAGTCAAATCGACTACTTGCACGCTCAAGCCACAGAATGTTGAAGGCAAGCTAAATCCAAGGCTCAAACTGCCGGCAGCATCTGCAGTAAAAAATCCGGCCAAGGTTGGAGCATTCAAGTCTAGGACTGTGCCGATGCAGGATCCTGCAGGAATAGTAAAGGTGCCAGGGCTTCCGTATGCAATCGCAACACTGCCAAGTGGCGTTGCCCCAGTGAGTGAAAGTTGCATGGGCCCAGGACAGGTTCCGGTGATAGTCAGGTCTAGAGGGGCAACGTCGGAATAGAAGTGGTCATCAAGTACCGCACTCCAACTATAAACCGCACTGCTGATTTGAACCGTCTTTACCGCAGCTCCTGAATAGGAAAATGGTACCGGAGTGGAATCGGGCACGTTGATTCCAGAAGTGCTACTGATTAACCCACCGCCGACATCAAATAAATTCACCGTGATGGAATCGCCAAAACCATCGAAGGCATGCAGATTGAAAGTAATCAAAGTTACAGGAATATCATAGGTCAAGGTAAGAACGTTTCCATTTCCAAGCAAAGTCTTCCCTGGTAGCCCAAAGTATCCGCTACCACACCATTGGAGATTGACGCCATTCGAACTGTAGGTGCAACCATCCATAACCAGAGCTGGGCCTTGACCTGTCGCGGTGACGGTTGTGTCATCTAGTGAATTAACGCCAATAAGTTCAGCTGCGTTTGCACTGATTGTATAGGTCTCAAAATCATCAAAGGTTTGAGCAGAAAGTGAGGCTGTGGAGCCGAGAACCAATAGGGCTCCCAAAAGGATGGATGGCATGCGCATGAGACTAGGTAAAGAGTTTGAGCGGGGGAATTCCCTAGGCTTGGCAGTATATCAAGCATATTGAGTTTCAGCCACTATCTTTGGGGGCCTCATCGCTCGCCCCTAACACTGCTTACGACTTGCGGCGCCGCTGGACTTCCTCACGAATCTCATCCAGCCGCGCACGAATTCGAGCTTCGACTCCAAATTCGGTTGGCTCATAAAACTTGCGGCCTGCGAGTGCATCGGGGAGGCATTCCATATCGGTAATGCCGCCAGCTTCATCATGCGCATACTTTTGCCCTTTAGACCAACCCATTTCCTTCATCATATCGGTCGGAGCGTTACGTAACTGCTTCGGCACTTCATGGGCATAACCGGATTCGAGTTCCTGTGAGACCGCTTTGAATGCCTTATATACGGCATTCGATTTCGGGGCGACGGCAAGATAAATGACGATTTCTGCAAGCGCCAACTCCCCCTCCGGACTGCCGAGAAAATGAAAGGCGTCTTTGGCGGCAATCGCCAAGCGTAAAGCGTTGGGGTCCGCGAGACCGATGTCCTCCGATGCCATGCGTACCAGACGTCGGGCGAGGAACATGGGGTCTTCACCGGACTTGAGCATGCGCACAAGCCAGTAAAGCGCGGCATCAGGGTCTGAGGAGCGCACCGATTTATGCAGCGCCGAGATTAAATCGTAATGCGATTCACCGGATTTGTCGTAGAGCAGGGCGCGACCGGCGAATACTTGTTCGAGGATGTCGTCGGACAAGGTAGCGCCAACATCGCAGCGGCGGATGGCGGATTCTAGAGCGACATAGGCACGGCGACCATCACCGCTGGCATAACGCGCCATGGCTTGCAGCTGTTCGTCGGTGACTTGAACCTTTCGCGCACCAAAACCGCGGGCGTCGTCCTCTAGAGCACGACGCATCAGCAGCATCAAGTCCTCTTCCTCAATCGGCTCCAGCACATGCACCGTCAACCGCGACAGCAGTGGCGCGAC
>JASFYO010000033.1:0-8750 GCA_045047305.1 Planctomycetota bacterium
TTCACCGACTCTTCGCTGCGGGTAAGCCCAGCAGCAATCGATTTAAGACTCATGCCCTTGCCCGCCATAAAGCGGAGCTTCTCAAGTTCGGAAGGAGTCCACGCCTGCCGGTGTCGTTCAAATTTCTTGGCCATGTATTCTCTCGGTTTGACGCTCAGCCGGCACAGATTGCCGGTCGTTATCGCTTTCTATCGTACCGCAGCCACTGACTTCTTACGGAACATTGCGTAGTAGGCTGTTGGGACCACGATAAGGGTGAAGGCGGTAGAAGCGACCAAGCCGAAGATCAGCGCCCACGCTAAGCCAGAGAAAATCGGGTCGAAGGTGATCGGGATGGCACCAATGGCAGTAGTGCCGGCAGTAAGCAAAATCGGGCGCATGCGCACGAGACCGGAATCGAGGATTGCAGTCTCAAGTTTCACACCATCGGCAACCGAATTTTGAATGAACTCGATCAACACGATGGCATTCCGCACCACGATGCCGCCAAGCGCAATCATGCCAATCATGGCCGTAGCGGTGAAGAATACCGGCGTGGCATATCCCCCTACAGGACGATCGACCAGGAGATTCAACAACCAAAAGCCAGGCAAAATACCAATGGCAGTCAGGGGAATGGCTGACATGATGAGCAGTGGCATGACAAAGCTAGCGGTTTGGATCACCAGTAACACGAAAATGCCTATCAGTGCTGCACCGAATGCTAAGCCCAAGTCACGGAACACACGGATGGTAACTTCCCATTCGCCCTCACCAGCCCATTCGAGTTCGGTGTTACCCAGTTCCGTGTTCTCGTTCAAATCGGACTTCAGCGCAAGGACCGCTTCCACCGGAGAGCGCCCCGCCATTTCGCCGCGAACAAAAACAACACGCTTTAAGTTCTTATGAAAAATGGAAGGTGGAGTTGGGGTGCTGTGAAACTCGCCAATCTCAGCGAGCTCCACCGCATGGCCGAGATCCCCCATGACCTTCAATCCTTCCAGGCGTTCTACACCCGTACGATCGTTGCGCTGCAACTGCACGCGAATCGGCAACGACTCGCGCTCGTAATTACTGTGCAAGCTTGCGGCGGCATCCCCCCCCAAGGCTAGGCGCAAGGTTGCAGTAACACGGGCATTATCGATGCCATGCAAGGATGCCTTTTCGCGATCCAGAAGGAACTCCCAGTGTTCACGCTCAGCATCAATCGTGTCATCCAAATCGACCAAACCTTGCTCCTGACTCATCCGTTTACGAACCACGGATGCAGCTCGGATCAACTCGTCGTACTGCGCACCTGGCCCGCCATAAACCTCAACCACCACCGACGCAAGCACAGGAGGTCCAGGAGGAGACTCAACCAAATTCAATACCGCACCATGCGCATTGGCGATTTCGGTTAGGCGGTCACGAATACGCAAACCAATTTCGTGGCTCTGCATACCGCGCATTTCCTTTTTCGCCAAGTTAATGCGGATGTCACCAACATTCGATGCACTGCGGAAAAAGTAATGACGGACCAGACCGTTGAAGTCAATCGGGCCGTAGGTGCCGGTGAAAGTTGTGTAATCCACAATCTCTGGAACCGTAGCGAGTTCGGCCTCCAAGGCATGCATGACGGCGTCGGTATTCTCAAGCGCCGTGCCTTCTGGCATATCCACGACGAGTAGAAGTTCATCCTTGTTATCAAAGGGGAGGATTTTCATCGGCACCCGCCCAGTAACAGCGAGCATGCCGGATGCCCCTAGTAAAACTAAAATCCCCACCAACAAGGCCCATCGTTTGATGCGGGATTGCAAAAAACCTGTCATGGCGCCGCGGTACAAACGATGGAAGATCGGCTCCTTCGTTTTTTTACCAGCCGTGACCTTTACGGGTTCGGGTTTGTTCCCACCATCAAGCCCCTTGTTGCGCAACAGTTTGTAAGTAGCCCATGGAACCAAACTCAATGCAGCCACCGTAGAGAAAATCACCGTCAGCGGCACCGTTCCGGCCATCGGCTCCATATAGGGTCCCATCATGCCGGTGATGAAGAACAGCGGAAGGAAAGAAACGATGACCGTAAGCGTGGACATGATTACCGGAGGCAAAACTTCGCTGACGGCATCCAAAGTGGCGTCACGGCCACTGCGTAACTTTTTCAGAATGTGCCGCTGGATGTTATCGACATTGGTAATCGGGTCATCCACCACTAAGCCAAGGGTGAGTATCAACGCAAACAAGGTGACGCGGTTAATGGTGTAACCGAGCAGCATGTTGGTGAAAAGAGCCAAGGAGAAGGACACCGGAACTGCGAGCGCGACAATAAGCCCTTCCCGCCACCCCAAGAAGAACATCAAAAGCGCCACCACGGAGATCATCGCGAACACTAAGGACGACAGTAGTTCATCGACTTTCCCATCTGCGCTTTGGCCGTTGTCGCGGGTGATGCGCACATGCATTCCATCAGGAATAACGGTTCGCTTGAGTTCTTCCATACGCTCGCGCACGTTGGCTGCTACTGCCACCGCATTGGTCCCCTTCTTCTTCGAAACAGCCAGCGTAATCGAAGGGAAAGAACTACCTGCCAAGTGCTCTGCATCTGCAGGACCAAAGCCAATCCGTGTGTACTTAGTGAATTCCTCCGGTCCGAGACTCACTGCGGCGACATCGCGCAAGTAAACCGGCGTTTGCTTAAACACACCAACAACCAACCCACTGACATCTTCTACTTCCGTCAAAAACGGTCCAGCAACCACGGCGGTCTCTTTGCCGCCACGCACAAGGTCGCCGGCCGATATCGAGGCATCAGCGCGCCCAATGCTGTTATACAACTGCAACAAGGTAATATTGTATGCGGCAAGCGCCTCAGGATTAGGCGTTACGCGAACCTCGGCAGTGCGGCCCCCTACCACACGCGTTTTTGAAACATCTTTGACCATGTCCAAATGCGCGCGCACTTCATCGCCAACGCGCCGCAGTTCGAAATCATCGTAAGTGTCTGAATACAACGCCATGGTAACAATAGGCACATCATCAATCTCTACTGGCTTGATCCCCCACCCGTGAACCAACGCCGGCGCTTCCTTCATTTGCGCAGTCACCCCGTTGTAAATCTTGATTAACGAATCTTCGCGGTCTTCACCAACAAAGAAACGCACGGTGACAACAGCGCGATCACGTTGCGAGATGGAATAAACATATTCCACGCCATCGATTTGCCAAAGCGCGCGTTCTAAGGGTGCGGTGATTAATTTCTCAACCTCTTCAGCGCTGGCACCAGGCGCCTCCACAAAAACATCGGCCACGGGCACCACAATCTGCGGTTCCTCTTCGCGTGGTGTAAAAATGACCGAGGCTATACCGAGCAATAGCGCAGTCACACCGAGCAACACCGCAAGGTGTCCATCTAAGAACGTATTGACGATACGTTTAATCATTGGACCCAGCCGATGGTCTCGCCAACAGATAATCCGGCAAGGATTTCAAAATACGTGCTATCGATTTCGCGGCCAACTTGTACAAAGCGCCGCTGCCAACCGCCACCGGCCTGAACCATGACGGTTTCAAGTTGACCTTCGCGGCTCAATGCAGCCTTCGGGATTACCATGACTTCGAGCTTCCCGGTTTCGAGCATGAGCTTGCCGTACATGCCTGGGCGTAGAAGCTTCTTGTCTGGCAAGCTAGCCTTAATCGTATAACTACGCGTATTTGGGTCGCCCGACGGATCCAGTTCATGCACCACGGCAGACACGCGCAACGCGGGAGTGGGGAATTCCACTTGCACTTCACTGCCAATGCGGATTCCATCAATTTGGCTTGCGCGAACCGCGGCTACAAAATCCATTTCCACGCCACTCTCAATCTGCAGAACTGGGTTGCCAGGCAAGGCTAGATCGCCGGCACGGGCAAACCGCGCAGCAATCACGCCATCGACTGGGCTCGCCATCTCGGAGTAACTTGAGTACGTCTGTGCTTCTACGAGTGCTTGCTTTGCGACTGCTACGGCAGCTTGCGCTTGTGCGTCCTCGGCATTGGCGGCTTCCACTTGCTCTGCGGTTGCAGCTTCGCGTGCGAACAAACGATCCGCGCGCACCTTTCCAGCAGCTGCTTGTTCAGCAGCGGCAGTAGCGGCAGCAATGCCAGCTTGCGCTTGCGCTACTTGCGCTTGAAGCGTGCGGTCATCGATGCGGAACAAGACCGTTCCTACAGAGACTTCCTGCCCGACCTCGACCAGCATTTCTAGAATGCGGCCACTGACTTGCGGCGACACGCTAATCGAGCGCGCAGGCGCTACAGTGCCCACAGCTTGGTACCAAATGGGTTGCTCCAGTGTGCGAACGATTGCCTTTTGGCTTGGATTGAAATCCTGATGCGCTTGGATTTTCGCATTGGGATCAATCTTGTCACCGCCACTACATGCGATTGGCGTCAAAGCAGTAGCCAGCAGCATTACGGATGCAGGAGAGAGCTTGTTGTAGAAGAACTTCATGGTTTAAGGCTGGGCGAAAACTCCCATCGCGCGGGCTAAGTCCGCGGCAGCACGTTTACGATCAAAAGTTGCTTGATTTAGGCGTTGCTGGGCAAAGGTGGCCATTTGCTCGACTTCGAGGTAACGCGTAATGGTGGCCACGCCTTCCTCATATTGTGCGCGCACTAAACGCAATGATTCCAGCGCAAGCTCAACCGCACCCGACGCCACATCAAGGCGGGCACTTGCTTCGCCGACAGCTAAGTAAGCGAACTCCACATCCTGGCGCACCTCACTCAACATGGCGCGATGGCGTGCCTGCACCTCCACGATTTGTGCTTTAGCGCGGGCGGCCCGAGCATGCCTCGCGCCACCATCAAACAGGCTCCAACTTGCTGCAAGCCCCAAATCCCAGTTGGCTTCACTACCGGCGAAATCAATATTTGGGTTATCGGCCCAAACCCGGCCAAACAAATCAATACTCGGCTTGGATCCCGCTTCCACTTGCGCAACCAGCAACTCACTTTGCTGCAAACTCACGCGAAGTTGTTCTAATTCAGGCCGTTGTTCAAAAGCGGCTGTCAAAGCGCTGGCCAAATCAGCCGGCACACTCATTCGCTGCGATTCTACAACAGACACTTCCAGTGCAGGCATCTCCGATTCCGGAACCGCCAGCAAGCTTGCCAATGCTATGCGCGCCATCTTCACACCGTTGCCATTGCGGATCGCCATTTCCTTGGCTTCGGCTAAACGCACTTGCAGAGAAAGAACATCGGAACGCAGCACCTTCCCCTCCTCAAAAAGAACCTTTGTTTCGGCAAGTTGCGCTTGCACGGTTTGAACTGAAAGCGCTGCAACTTTCTGTTGCTCGAACGCAACCAAACCAGCAAACCAGACATCGATGGTCATCGCAGTCAAACGGTTATGCAACGAAGACAGTTCAAGTTCGGCAACGCGTTGCTGCAACTGCGCCCTTTCGCCAGCCAAGCGATGAGCGCCACCGGAGTAAAGATTGTAGCCAACCCCGAGTCCAGCTCCCCAGTTGCTAAATGCGCCGGGGTTATTGAAATCGGTACCAGGCACGAAGCCGCGCGCATCAATAGTTTTAAACAAATAAGACGATGGGGCATCGGCTCGCGTGTAGCCCAAATCCAAATTCACCTGCGGACGAAATGCTGCTCGACTTTCATTCACTGCAGTGGCGGCCTGCGCAATCCGTGCGGCCGCAATCTCAACCCCTGGATTTTGCTGCAACACCAAATCAATGGCCTGCTGCAAAGAAAAGGTGGGACTCTCAAAAAGCGAGGCGTCGGCAGTCGTCCCAGCGCCATCGGAACCAAGGCCGGCACTGGAAGTAACTGCATGCTGCTGCTGAAAGGCTACCCTGCCAGGAAAATCCGCCGCCTGCTGGCTAGAGCAGGCGCCAAATAGAAAAACCGTGAGGATCGTAAGGTGTGTAGGCTGGGGGAAGGACATCGCTCGATTCATCTCTCAGCATTTAGAGGCAGAAGTTTCAAGATGGTTCCCCGAACCTGCCCTCAACTCTCAGGACCCGCGCAACTCTGCAGCCATGCCCTCCATACGCGCTCGGCCCTTCTTATCACACAAGCTCACCGCGATGGCGACGAGGAAGCCGACGAGGAAGGATGGCAGCAGCACATCTAGTGATTCCAGATAACCCGACCAGGTTTCCAGCCCGGCTCCGTCCAGCAACGGCGGCACCGCCCATTTGAACATTGGCACGCTAAGGAAGCCAGCGATCATGGCACACTTGGCACCGAGTGCGGTCAACTTAGACCAGCAAAGGCTCAAAATGATCGTCGGGCAGAAGGTGGCTGCGATGCCGGACCAGCCGAAAATGATGGTCCAGAACACTCCATGCTCTCGATCCACCATCATGATGCCGATGCCAATACAAAAGGAAATCAGAGAGAGGGTGATGGTGACCTTACGCGTCAGGCTCATCAAGCGCTCATCACTCATCTCCGGGTGCTTGGTTTTTTGCCAATAGTCACGTACTCCAGCGCTAGAAGCGACCACCAGCAGGGAATCTATGGTCGACATAATCGCGCTCAACACCATGGCGATAAACAATCCAGCAAAGAAGGCTGGCAACAGCCCCTGCGCCATCACCGGAAGCACGTTATCGACATTACCGCCGAGGTCATTGGAGGTGTAAATCACCCGTCCGAACATGCCGACAAGCACCGCGCCAGAATCAGCCAAAACGGTCCAAATCCCAGCGGTAATCGTGCCCGGAAGGATTTGCTTTTCATCCTTCATCGAGATGTAACGCACAAAGACTTGCGGTGATCCCAAAAAGCCAATCCCAATCGCCGCCATGCCCAAAATCGAAATGATGGCCGACGTATTCCATGCACCAGTGCCTGGACCATCCACTCCCGGACCGTGCCAGGACAAAAGGTGTGGGTCGATAGCCTTGAGTGCGGTGGTGACTTCCGCAAGTCCACCAATATGACTCAAGGCGACCAGTGGAAGCGCCACCAATCCCACCACCATGAGGCTGCCTTGGAAGACATCCGACCAAACCACGGCGGTGAAGCCTCCCTTGGTGATGTAAAGCATGACCACGGCAAATCCAGCCGCAGCACCGGCGTAATGATTCCACCCAAGAAAGGCGTGGAAAGCGATGCCGGTGGCAAAAACCTGCGCACCGGCGTAAATCGGCACGAACACCATTAATGCAAAGGCCGCAATCAAGCGCAGGCTGTGACTCGAATCGCGCAATCGACTCTCCAGATAATCTGGAACCGTGATCGAGTCATATTGATCCGTCAACCGCTTGAAGCGGCGCGCCATGAAAATCCACGCGCCGCAAACACCTAGGACTTCGCCGAGGACCACCCAAAAGGCTTGCACCCCTACGGCATAGCCCATACCTGTCAGGCCGAGTAACAACCATGCGCTTTCTCCCGTAGCTCGCGCGGAGAACGCGACATTGAAGAAGCCTAGATTCTTGCCCGAGACAAAGTAGTCTCGAATGCTCTTGACCCGTTTGGATGCCAGATGGCCGATAACCAACAAAATTGCGGCGTAAATGCCGACGGCCAGTAACTTCATGGCAAGTTCAAAATCGATCGCGATGCTCCTTAATGAGGGTGTCCTGGGCTTTGAAAACTCATGCCACAGCTTCGCCATGATAGGTAGGGAGAAGGCTAATAGAGCGAGCAAGAGACCTCTTTTTCCAATTTTGCATAAATTCCTGCGGAATAGAACCCTGTTCAAACATGTCTTATACAATGCACACCCGTCAAATTTAACGGGACATCATCATGAAATACATGCTCACCCTCGGTCTGCTGCTTGCTGGCCTTTCTTCCGCGACCGCACAGGAACATCGTTCCGGCTGGATCGCCGACTTTGACCAAGCAGTCGAAGTTGCCAAAGCCCAAGATAAGGACCTTCTCGTCGATTTCGGTGGGTCCGATTGGTGACACTACTGCAAGCTCCTCCGTGCTGAGGTGTATGAAATGGATGCCTTCTCTTCCAAAGTTTCTGCGGACTATGTCCTCGTCAGTTTGGACTTCCCCCATGGGGATGAGGCAAAAGCTTTGGTTCCAAATCCAGAGCGCAACAATGAGTTGCAAAAAAAATACGGCGTCACTGGTTACCCAACCGTGTTGTTGATGACTCCAGAAGGCGAAGTCTTTGGCCGCACGGGCTACACCGGTGCCACTCCTGAGGAATATCTTGCCGATGTCCTTGCACAACGCACTGACGGGAAAGCAGCACTTGCCAAAATCAAGTTGATCAGCGAAGAATTTGAAGCTGCTGAAAACAAGATGGCCGTAGTGAAAAAAGCTGCTGGAATTCTCGCTGGGCTCAATGGCGCACCTGGCGCAGAAACCCTAGCTAGCATCTTGCATAAGGGCTTTGAACTTGATCCGGAAAACAAAAGCGATTTCAAATTAGGCGCGTTGCAAGCTTTATTGAAAGCTGGGCAAGCGAATCAAAGCGACATCGCCCTGGCCACTTCGATGGATCCAAAAAACGAGCTCGGCCTCATGGAAGCTGTGCTTAGTTCGGCCATGGATTCCTTATCTTCGCTTGATGATTTAGAAACCTTTCTGGTAAGCGTGGACGCACTCTTCGCCACCGGCAAGGTGCACGACCAGGAGTTGGTAAGTAGCTTCTGGCTCAATGCCGCTTACTTCTGCCACAAGTACTTGGAGAAGCCTGCCGAAGCTAAGGTTTGGGCGCAACGTGCCAAGGACCTTGGTGTGGATGAAGAATTCTTTGATAAGGTTGATTTTCATATCCATGTGCCAGCTGGAGCAATTCCAAAGGATGGACCTTCAGC
>JASFYO010000034.1:0-12132 GCA_045047305.1 Planctomycetota bacterium
TGAAGGCGTTTCCTTTGAGCTGCTGCTAAGAATGCGACGCGACAGGCTTTACCCAAGCAAAGTCTTGCCATGCCTCGTCCAAGGGGATCTCTGCGACGTGATTCACATAGTTACTCATCGTTTTCATCGCTACACCGACGATGACTTCCATGGCTTGAGCAGGTTGATAGCCCGCACTTACAAACGCAGCCAGAGCATCGCCCTGAACACGTCCACGGTGCTCCACCACTTGTTCCGTGAAGCGGCGCAAAACCTCTAAACGTGCATCTGGGATCTCACTGCCATCTCGAAGTGCCTGAAGAAACTCTTCCGGCATGCCAACACTTTTAGCGAAGGCACTATGCGCAGGCACTCAGTACATGCAGTCATTCCAATAGCTAGTCGCAAGTAAAACGACCTGCTCCTCCACTGGAGTCATGCTGCTTGCTCCCATGAAGTTCGCGCTCAACCCCATGTAGGATTTCAATGCAGATGGAGATGCTGCCAAAGTCCCAAGAAGGTTCGGCACCATGCCGAATTTCTTTTGAGCCATGGCAAGCATCGGGCGTGACGCTGGTGGAGCCGTCTCTGGTGTAAAAATGGGGAAAGATTCGTTTGGCATCGTTCTGTATGTTTAAGTTTCTAATTTAAGTAGAGAGGGCGGGGGAATCGGCAAAGATTCCCTGGAGCGCAACCTGCATGGTGCGACGCAATGTGGACAAGGTTTGCCCTGACCTCGCTTTCACCACCACACCTTGCATGACGCTTTGCACCAAGCTGGCTGCGTCGAAGGCACTCAGATTTGGACGCAACCCACCTCTAGCGTGCACGCGCTCACATGCCGCGAGGAGAGCATCGAACAGACGTTGTTGCTGCTTATTACCAAAGTCACGCAACTCCCGATCGTGTGGCCCCTGTTCGATCAACATATTGATCAGTAAACATCCGCGAAAATTGTGATCACCAAAAACGTTTTGCGGTACGCGTTTCAAAAGCACCTCTTCCAAAGCTGCCTGGCCATCAGGGTTTGTGAGTAAAGGCTGGAGGATGTTCTCGTCAGTGGAGCGGTCATAGAGACCCAAGGCAGCTAAAAACAAGGAGCGCTTATCCCCGAAGGTGCTGTACAAGCTAAAACGTTCGATTCCCATAGCATCCAACAACATCTGAATACTGGTGGCCTCAAAACCATGCAGCCAAAACACCTGCATGGCGTTCTGCAGGGCGATTTCTGGGTCAAAGGATTTCGGTCGGCTCATTTCTGAATACTCATTCCTGAATGCTCATTCAGTAATTAGACTAGAGTTGGCCCATTTCAAGGAAAATTCACCCAGGTACGCAAAAACCCGCATACCGTTAAGCGTGCGGGTTATTCGTTTTGGAGCCAGAGACGAGAATTGAACTCGTGACCGCCGCTTTACGAAAGCGGTGCTCTACCCCTGAGCTACTCTGGCTTGTTTTTGAAAGAAGAGCCGGCCTACCGCGGTAGACCGGCTCTTGGGAGGCAAAGTTTAGCGCGGGCGGTGGCCGACGCAAGTCCTTGCCAAGTGCCTACTGAACGCTAACGCCGGCAGACAGGTGGCCGCCACCCATGACGCCGATAGCGCGCGCGCAGGCTTCGGACAAAGCTGCGTCGCCTTCGGTCATCGCGGATTGCAGTGCTGCAGTATCGACTGCAACCCCACTCCGTGCGTAAAGGTTGCCCAACGCGGAAGCCGCTGCGGAACGGACTTCCGAGCTGCGTGACGTATTGGAGACCACTGCGAGCAGTGCGGGTGCTGCAGAAGCGTCGCCGGAGAAACCGAGGCCGATTGCCGCGTACCTTGCAATGCTGTCAGCACGACCAAGAGCACCAATCATGGCGCTAGTGGCTACACCAACATCGCCATTATGAGCAGCGTGCGCCAAAGCCTTCGCTGCAGCAGTTGCCATGGTTACATAACGCTCACGTTGCGCATCAAGATCGGCAAAGCTATCGATGATGGTTGCAGCGTCGACCGAGTCGACTACGTTTGCATCCATTTCGCCAGTGCCATCATTACCAAGAACGTACACCGGAGTGCTGCCAAAGCGAGGATCCATACGCAGGCTCTTCACCACGCGTCCGGCGTAAAGGTCGGAGAGTGGGTCTGCGATTACGAATGCATCCACGTTGAGGCCGAGGTGCATGTTGACCAAGCCGGTGGCTCCATCAGCAGCGACAGTGACATCTACGCCTGCCATCATCAGAGCTTCTGCCAACGCACTTGCGCGGTCGGCGTTGCCATCGATGATGTGCACTGCACGCTGAGCATCGAGGCTCAGTGCAGCAGCAAGATTACTGGTCACGGCGGAGCTGTAATCACCCTGGTGAGCCAATGCAATCGCAGCGCTGTGACTAACACTTGGGATTGGGCTTTGCAGAGCTTCCTGCAGGCCGTTCCAAGCTTTGCCACCAGCACCATCAAGAGCAGCGATCAGGACCTCTGCGGTTGCGGCGCGGTCACTCTGGACAGCGCGAGTCAGTGCCTCATCGATGGCGGCATGGCCAAGGGTGAGAAGCGCATTGTTCTGCGCAGTCCGCTGCTCTGCGAGGTCTTCGCCGTAGCCCTGAAGGATGGCGACCTCACTGGCATAAACCATAGCCAAGCGCCATTCAGCACCCATCGCACCCAATTCGTTAGCGCGAAGAAGGCTGTGCTTGGCAAGCTCCATTTCGACCACGTTTTGTGGCACGTCATACGGGCTGAGGGTGCGACCATCAATGGTCCACAACACGCCGTAGTTCTCGGTTGGAGCCAAACCACGCACCATGTCGTGGTGGAAGTAGTACGAGCCTTGCTCGAGCAGCATGGATGCTGCATCACCGCTCACGATGGAGCTAGCCAAAGCTTGTACCGAACCGTCGCCATCGTTGGCAGCCATGTCGGCAACCCGAGCCATGGTGCGTGCATCACCGAGTGCATTCAACACGTGAAGGGAGCTCAAGCGCACCTCGGTGTTGGTGGAATGGGTTGCGGCCAACACTGGAAGAACCATGTTGGAGCCCATGCGGGACAAAGCGTAAATCGCAGCCAAGCGACGGCTCTCGTTGGAATCTCCCAATGCCGAAACCAGTGGGACAGCTCCGAATGGACCGAAGTTCTGGCTTAGAGCGAAGATTGCGTTGGCGCGGTCGGAGTATGAGTCCGAGAAGCATCCTTCCGCAGCAGTTGCAGCTGCATCTAGATCACGCATGGCCTCGCGGCCTTCGGTACGTGCAGAAGCAAGGATTTCCCGCGCGAAAGCTTCGAACTCACCACCTTCGATCAGAAGCTCAAGCAGAGCATCTTCACTTTGGTGTAGCATCTGCAACGCATCTGCGTTGGATGGGTTCGAGGCAACAATCTCGCGGAACTTGGCCGTTGCGGCCTCATAGTTGCCTTGGTGGTAGGCAGCCATGCCCTGATCGAGCAGTTGTTGCGAGGATTGGGCGTTCGCGGAAGTCGCGAAAACAGTAAAGAGGGTCGCACCTACTAGAAGGTGCAGCACCGATGTCCGAATGAGGCTCATTTTCTACCCTGGTTCTTGAGTGGGCTCGGGTAAAGCAAGGGAAACACGTAGACGGTCCGTTAGTGACGACGTTTACGTAGGCAACATCATAAGAACGACCTAAGTGGGGTCAAGCAAAGGTCCGGGAGACCACTGCCCTAAAACACATTGTTGCCGACATCCAGTAGTCGACAGCCAAGTGCTGGGCTCTTGAAGCAGAAATGCGTCGCCCAAAAGTGCGAAGGCCACGGCCTCCCGCGCATCTGGCTCCCAGCCCAATTCCGCATAGGAATGGACCCGAGTTGCGCCCAGGTGCCGGTTTAGGGCTGCCTGAAGGGCGGAATTATGCAAACCACCGCCCGCAACATACACCGCCCCCCCCTGCCAGCCGGCAGCTTTCAAGCTCTCGCCAATACTCCAGCCGACCAGCTCCGCCAAAGTGGCTAGGATGTCGCAAAGCTCGGCTTGGGGGGCTAAATTTCTCGTTTTCTGGGCAAGCGCCGCGCCGAACTTCTCCAAGCCAGTGCTCTTAGGTGCCGCCTGCTCAAAGTACGCATCTTTCTTCAAGGTCGCGAGCAGATCTCCCAGCACGGTTCCTGACGCAGCAAGCGCCCCACCGAGGTCCATCTCCTGATTAGCCTCGGCGCGCATGAGCACATCGAGTGGTCCATTCGCAGGACCCGAATCCCAAGCTGTGGGTGGACCGGATTTCGGCAGCAGGGTGATGTTGCAGATGCCGCCTAAATTCAAAATGACACGCTCCACCCCGCTTCCACCATGCAACACCCAGTCGGCAAAAGGAGATATCGGTGCACCTTGTCCGCCGCCGGCAAGATCTGCAGTGCGGAAGTTGCCCACCACATCGGCGCCGACAGTGTGGGCAAGAACGGAAAGGTCACCAAGCTGCATCGAACCATCCATCGGCTCGCCGCTGTGGTGATAAACGGTTTGCCCATGACTCGCCACGCAAGTGAGATGGTCTATCGGGAAATCGATACGCTCGAGGAAAGTAGCGGCACAACGTCCGAAAAAGGCGCCGAGTGCGTAATCAAAACGGGCTACGTCGGCCAGTTGCCATGCCGACGCCATATGAATGGCCTGCTGCAGCTTTTCAGGAAACTGCGCTGCGGCGGCGGAGAGCTTTTCCACCACGCGTTCCTGACCCTCGCCGGTCACCCGAATCAGCGCTAAGTCCACGGCATCGGCCGAGGTTCCTGAATTCAAGCCCAGGATGTAGCGCGGCTCACTACTCGGAATGCCGCGCATTTGCTCCACCGTGTGACCTACTTAGGGATACTCAATACCCAGCCAATATTCAGCACGGTATTCTTATCCTTAAGTAGCTTGGGGTTCGCACTGACGATGCGATCGACCTTATAGCCTTGGCCATAATACTTCTCGGCGAGGCTCCACAAGCTGTCGCCAGCGGAAACCGTGTGCGTGCGGGCGCCTGAGTTAGCTTCGCGGACAGTGCCACTTCCCTTTTTGCTATGCGCGACAACCGCGGCCGCAGTCCGGTCGGGAAGCACAAGCTTTTCACCTGGAACCAGGTGGTTGGCATCGAGACCTGGGTTGGCGTCGAGAATCTCGCTCATCCGACGCTGACTGCCCAGCTGATCCTGTGCGATTTCAGACAAAGTGTCGTTGGGCCGGATGGTGTAAATCTGCGGCTGGTCCATCTTTGGCTTACGCACCGATGTTGGCTGCCCCACACGATCCTGCTTGGCAGGCACCAAATCCTGTGCCTTCAGCTTGGTCTTGGAACCAAAGTCAGGGAAAACCTCTTGCTGACGAGGTTTTTCAACCCCAGCGCTAGGCTCCTCTGTCGGATCATCAAGGGAAATAAACAGTGGCTGACGTGCGTCCACTGTGTCGCGAGGCTCAAGGCCTTTGACGACGACGACTCCAAGTAGCACTCCAACCAATGCAAGCGCGCCGATGATGATTTGTTTTTCTAACCTTCCCATGGTGATCCCCTCCAGGTGGCCTCAATATATGGTTCTAATTTGAAAATCCAAGCAAAATCTTGTGCCACCACATCTTGTGGCGGTCAACCGCCAAGACACTAGCTATCTAGTTGCCCTTGCGAAGTCGATTCTGCACCGCCTCTTCGACCCCTCGCGAGCGATAGGGCGACAAGATCCAAAGCTTGCGCCGCCGTATGCCGCGCAAAACTTCTGCGGCCTCATCTCGTGTCAAATGATCCGGGCTGAAACGCGCCAGGTACTTCAACGCAGCTGAGCGATCGACATCCTCGAGCAGTTTACCCAAAAGCAGCCGCGCCAAGGGATTGGGTGCCCAGCCTGCGCCGAAGTCCAAAATCAACACCTCCAGGCCTTGGCCCAGCAAAATATTTTGCCGCTGACGCAAGTCCAAATGGAACACTCCGCGGTCATGCATCTTCTCAACCAGCTCCAATAACTGGTCTGCGATACGCCGTGGAGCCAAGCGAAAGTTGTCGGGGCTTAACACCGAACCGTGCATGACATCCATGGAAAAGGCGTTGCGGTCAATCCGCTCACGCACTACAGGGAAACCGCGAATCCCCTCTAATCTACGCATTAAGCGTCGTTCACGCCCCATAAGGAAACGCGCAATCCAACGGCTATACAGCGGCAAGGAGATGCAATCCTTCACCACACGTTGCCGGCCGTCTTTACTTTTGGTGCGATACACCGCCGGCTTCCATTTGGAGCCTCGGCTCAACACCTCTTGCTCCGACGCCGCAACCTCCGCTCTTGGCCAAGCAGGTAGCGGAGGAAATTTCAAAACCAACTCGAATTAGAGATTGGCGAATGGCGACCACATCGGTGCCGTCCAGATGCCAAGCATGACCAAACCGAGGGCAGGGCCCCAGGAAAGTTCGTGGTTATGCAGCACCATGTCCCAAGAGAAACTGCGCTCTTGTCCACTACGCCATGGCTTCAGTTGAGGCCAAAAATCCGGCACGTTAGCGGCGTGGATATCGACTTCCTCGCCAAACAATTTTTGCAAGCGCGGATATTCACGCTTCATTTTGCGTGGCATGTAGAAGGCCAAAAAAACTACCACCAAAACTGCAGAAAATCCCCAGACTAATTGGCCGCGTAGGGCGTCGGCATTGCCTGCGGCGAGCGCCACGCCGAGCAACGCCAAAAAACTACCGAAGTAAGCCGGGTTGCGCAGATAGGCGTAAGGGCCGCTGGTCACCAGCAGCATGTTTTTGTCGAGATAGCCAAAGGCCCAAATCCGCAGCAGCCAAGCCATCAACACCAGTACGCAGCCAAGCGTAAAGGTGGGAAGACGGGGGTCCGCCAGAGAAACCAACAGGATTCCACAGCTATACACAGCTGTCTTACGCCAGGTCAGTCGTTTGGATGCTCTTTTCTCGCCACTCATGGTCTTGCGGGGATTGCCCCCGTAGACGATGATTGTCCCGTCCCGCGCTCATCAATCAACCTTTCTGATGCGAAACCTACTTCTGTGCTCCCTCGGCCTGCTTTTTGCTTGTGCCGGCCCTGCTTCGAACTCGAATTCTGCTGCCAAGGCCCCCCCCATGGCAAAATCAGACTCGGCTGACTCCGCTAACCTTGCGAATTCTTCGGCGAATTCCATCCAAAGTCCCGATGAAGCCATCCTCGGTAGCAGCGCAGAACGTGAAGCCATTCGTCGGCATGAGCAAATGCTCGCCGACCTTGCCAAGCGCGGCATCTACCCGGAAAACAAGCCAACTCAGGTCTCGGTGAGCTACCACCGCGCTGGCACCACGATTGGACTCTACAACGAGGCCAACATGTCGCAAAGTGAGTACTACACCACCGCACGTTCCAGCGCCAAGTTTAAGATCATCCCCAACATTGAAATGGGTGCGCTGTTGAAGGCGTTAGATGATCTCGGTTACTACGAGGAAGCCAAAGATGGCGTGTCCCGTGTTTCGGGTGCCAGCCTTACAGTGGTGGTCCGTCAAGGCGGCGAAGAAGAGAAGAGTTACTCCTTGAGTTGGGGCGCGTCGATGGGCAAAACCAACAACAAGCTCACTCAGACTTGCGCCGATGCCGTCCGCGTCATTTTCGACACCACACGTTCGGTCCAAGTGGTAGACAACCCTAATGGCACTGACTTTTTCCAAAACGAAAGCAACCGCATTCGTAACGAGAACGCGCGCAACGCGATCAAGCATTAAGTCATGAGCGGCCGGACCCTGGTCGTCGTTCCTGCGCGACGCGCCTCAAGCCGTTTGCCAGAAAAGCTCCTGCTCGCGGAATCGGGCAAACCGCTTTTGGCCTACACCCTAGACGCCTGCCTGCGCGCCAAGCTGGCGGGGGGAGTGGTGGCCGCGGTCGACGACCAGGCTTTGTTCGAAATCGCCGTGGCTGCCGGCGCAGAAGCGGTACTCACCGACCCTAATCTGCCCTCTGGTACCGACCGCATGTGGGCCGCAGCTCAGCAATACCCAGATGCCGAATTCTTGGTCAATGTGCAGGGGGATGAGGCCGAAATCGAGCCCAAAGCCATCGACGCCGTCTGTCGGGCCTTGGCCGAAGGATGCCCTGCTGTGACCCTTAGCGCCCCCCTTGCTGCCGACGCCGTGGACGACCCGGCTGCGGTCAAGGTGGTCAGCGCACTCTCCGGAGATGCGCTTTACTTTTCCCGCGCCGCGCTCCCCTTTGCGCGCAGCCCAGGCGTCATCGCCCCGCGCCTACACCTTGGGGTTTACGGCTACCGGCGCGACGTGCTCGAGCAATTTGCCAAATGGAAACCCACCCCCTTGGAACGCGCCGAAGGTTTGGAGCAGTTACGCCTGCTCGAACACGGAATTTCTTTGCGTGTTCTCGAATGGCCGCATGCTTTCGCGGGAATTGACACGCGGAAGGATTACGATGCCTTCCTAGATCGCCGTAAGTCCCCCGGCGACCCCCTTTCATGACCCGTTACATCTTCGTCACTGGTGGTGTGGTTTCTTCCCTCGGTAAGGGAATCACCACGGCCTCCATCGCTGTCATGCTGGAAAAGCGTGGCTTGAAGGTTTCGATCCAAAAATTGGATCCCTACCTCAACGTCGACCCTGGCACCATGTCTCCATTTGAGCATGGTGAGGTTTACGTAACTGAAGATGGCTATGAGGCCGATTTGGATTTAGGCCACTATGAGCGCTTCTCGCAAGCGCCGATCGGACGCCATAGCAACGCCACCACCGGCTCAATCTACTCCGAGGTCATCAAGCGCGAGCGCGAAGGCGGATATCTAGGCCAGACCGTACAGGTGATTCCGCACATCACCGATGCGATTCAAAACGCCATCCTGCGTGGCGCACCGAAAGGCACCGATGTAGCCATCATTGAGATTGGCGGAACTGCAGGTGACATTGAAAGCTTGCCGTTCCTCGAAGCCATCCGTCAGTTTGGCATCAAACGGCCAAAAAACGAGGTCATGTATGTGCACCTCACCCTTTTGCCCTACCTCAATGCTTCCGGCGAGATGAAAACCAAGCCGACTCAGCAGTCGGTGGGCAAGTTGCGCGAGATTGGCATTCAGCCAGATGTCTTGGTGTGTCGCTGTGAACGCCCCATGACGGAGAATATGCGGCAGAAGATTTCTTTGTTCTGCAATGTTCGCTCCGAGGATGTGATTCAAGAACAAGACGTCGAGACCACGATTTACGAAGTGCCGCTGGACTTGGTCAAGGAAGGCCTCGATCGCGCCCTGGTGCAACATCTAAACCTACCCAGCAACACACGCATCGACATGTCTGACTGGGAAGACCTGCGCGAGCGCTGGGCGAACCCAAAGGGAGAAGTGGTCATTGCTGTGGTTGGCAAGTACATCGAGCTCCACGATGCCTACAAGTCCATCTATGAGGCGCTCATGCACGGCGGCGCTGCACACCAGCACAAGGTGCGCTTCAAGAAGGTCGCAGCAGAAGATTGTGCCGATGGCAACATTGAGGAGCTCCTCAGCGGCGTCAGTGGCCTGTTGATCCCAGGTGGATTTGGCGAGCGCGGCTTAGAGGGCAAAATCCGTGCCTTGCGTTGGGCACGAGAGAATCTGGTTCCCGCATTCGGCATTTGTTTCGGTATGCAGGCCATGGTTTTGGAATATGCGCGGAACGTCGCGGGGATTCCACTAGCCCACACCAGCGAGGTCGACCCCAATTGTGCAGAGCCTGTGATTCACTTGCTTGGCTCGCAGGAAGATGTCACCAACAAAGGTGGCACCATGCGTTTGGGCGCTTATGCCTGTCGCCTGCTTGAAGGCACCAAGACGGCAGAAATTTATGGTCGCGACATGATTTTTGAACGTCACCGTCATCGTTGGGAATACAACAACGATTACCGTGATCGTTTGCAGAAAGCTGGCCTGAAGTGCGCCGGCATTCATGAGAAAGATGATTTAGTCGAAGTCGTTGAGGTGCCAGAGCATCCGTTCTACATTGGCGCGCAATACCACCCGGAGTTCAAGTCCAAGCCACTGGCTCCGCACCCGCTGTTTACCGCTTTTATCGGTGCAGCACTCGAATACCAAGCGACTCCGGCCGATGCCGAGGAAGTCGCGCAGATTGAAAACCGATGAACGACCAGCAAACTGTTCCTGGAGGTGACTTCCGCCTCTTCTTGCAGAAAATCGCCATGCAGGGCTTTTACGCCTTAGGCATGATCGACATTCCAGGCGCGCCGAAGCAAGACGAGAACTTACCGCTTGCACGCACCGTGATTGATGACTTAATGATGCTGCGTGAAAAAGTCGGCGACAACCTAGAAGAAGGCGAGCGCATGACTCTAGACAAGTACATTTCCGACTTGCAGTTCCAAGTTGTAGAGCGCTCGAAGTAAGCCATGCACGCTTTCCTGATTTGCCTGGTTGTTTCTCTACTTGGCGCAGCGGGATTGCATGCACAAATCGAAGTCGGTGCGGTAGCTCCTGAAATCCCGAAGACCCAATGGCTAAACTCCGAAAAGCCGTTGTCTTTGGAGGAATTTCGTGGGCGCGTCATCGTGCTGTTTTTCTGGCCGGCGGAAGAGACCGAGCGCCTTTTATATAAATCGACCTTCATAGAAACATGGAGACCGATTGAAGACTCGAATGCGCTCTACTTTATTATCAGCGATGACACCGCAGAGGCCATCGCTCCTTTTCTTGAAGCGAAAGAAATCCCTATTGCGACTGCAACCTCCTCCACGGCGAATCAGCTTTACTTGCCGGGACCAGAGCCTTTCGCTTTCATCGTTGGCTGGGATGGCCGCATAGCCTGGCGTGGATCTCCATACAGCAAAGACATCCGTAAGGCCCTTCAGGATGAATGGCTACTTGCTCGGAAATTGGATAAGACGTGGGACCCTCGCCCACTGTTTTCTGACCCTTGCTGGGACGATTTCCTCCATGCCTGCTTAGATGACAAATTACAGAAGGCCGATAAGGCGTTAGATAAACTGACGAAGCACGAGCACAAAGGCGTTGCACGGTACGCTGGTAAGTTGAAGCAAAGTTTGCGGGTACGAGTGAAAGATCGGGTGGCCTATGCCAAACAGATTGCTCGACAAGGTCGGGCGCAAGAAGCGATTCTACTTCTCGAAGAATCGGTCAAGCTGTATAAAGGATTTGAAACGGCTAAGGAGTTAAAAGCCGATATTAAGTCCATCAAATCCGCCGGGAAATCAGTGCTTGGCTTAGATAAAAAGCGTGTTCGAGCCTTAACCAAGGCGTTTAGAGGAGATCGGAGTGGAGCCTTGAAGGATTTAGTTGCACTTCAAGCAAGGGCAGAAGGATCTCGGCTAGAGAACATCGTCAAAGCTGAAATCGGCTTCGTGAAGAGTATGGGTGTGATTGTCGAGGACAAGTAAACTGAGGCCATGAAGGCCTCTTTGCTGTTTCCCGTTTTGCTGCTACTGATTGGTGGTGTATGCACTTTCTCCAACTCGGCTGCCGGGCAGGACCCTGCCCGAGAAATCACACCACAGCAGCCAACCAGCGTCTTGTTCGTACGCCATGCCGAGACCGCAGCCGACGCCAACGCGCCGCGCAATCCGGAATTGTCCGAGCGCGGGCTTACTCGGGCTCATGCCCTAGCCGATTTGCTCATGCACGCCGGAATTACACACATATTTGCATCGGAGTACCAACGTACACAAAGCACGGTAAAAGTATTGGCAGAACGAATTGGGGTCGAGGTGGTAGTGGTTCCAGCCGGACAAATGTATCGGCAGATATCGGACCTTAAAAAATTGCCATCAGGTTCCGTGGCGCTCGTCTGCGGTCACTCCAACACGGTTCCCGCCATGGTGTTTGGCATGGCGGGCGAGATTGCGGATCTCAAGGACAAGGTTGGGCGGGAGCAGGTACTTGCACATGATGCCTACAACCGTTTGTTCTTGGTGACCTTGGCAGCCAATGCAGGTGCCGCAGTCAAAACTTTGGAACTAGGCTACGG
The DNA here is from genome assembly GCA_045047305.1 of Planctomycetota bacterium. Classification (GTDB taxonomy): domain Bacteria; phylum Planctomycetota; class UBA1135; order UBA1135; family UBA1135. Next base: position 11,891 of record JASFYO010000034.1, read on the forward strand.
CGCCTCCAGTTCCTGAAGCATGTTCAGCAACTGACCGCAAAAAGCGTAGATGTCTCCGGGCCAACGCGCGGATAGATAGTTACGGTCGCGTACAAAGAAACCTCGGCTAAGTTTTGCTGAGGTATCGCGATAGATGGTTTTGGGACCAGTCACGAAGTCATCGGGCCTAGCCAAAAGCGCAAGAACTGTGCCATCGTCAGACTCCTTATTCCTCGAAGTTTGTGTGTATATCCGCACAATTG
>JASFYO010000035.1:0-46180 GCA_045047305.1 Planctomycetota bacterium
AGTTCATTGCCCACAGTGACGGCCTCGGTCAAATCCAGGTTGGAGTAGCGCAAAGCCACTTCCCAGGCGCCACTTCCTTCATCGCCATCATGTAGCGCCAAAGTGCGTGGCTTGACTCGACCCCAAACACCGTGTCCGGTGCTGTAGCCGCGGTTCTCGCCGGTGAGAAACCAACCACCCTGAATGGACATGCCGCTTAAGCTTGGCTCAACGCCGCCAACATTGTCGGTGAGGTCTGCCATGGTGTACTCAAACATGCCGTGGAAGGGACCTTCCTGGAAGGCCGCCTCGACATTGATGATGCTCACCTGATCGGCAGCCAAGGCACCGGTATCCACGAAACGTGGTAAAAGGTGCGATTCAGGGCGTGCGCGAAACTGAGCCGTGCCATCGGATTGACGGTAGGAAGCGCCGACACCAAGGTGAACCAAACTGCGGCCATGATCTTCAAAGACTGGACGGTAAACCGCACGGGCAGTTGCACCCCAACCTTGGTCGGCAGTCTTGCCTTGGCTGTTAGTATCGCGGAACAAACCGCCACTTACAGTCCAAGCATCGGAAGAATTCCACAGTGAAATACCCATATTGCGCTCTGGCATAAAGGCTTCGGACAAAGTGGAACGCTCGATGAAGGTGATGTAACGACTAGAGGTGGTCGTGTTCATACCTAAAGGCTCGTACTGATGGCCGACGAGGACGTCGCCGATTTCATCGACGCTGAACTTGAGGTAGGCATCCTTTAAGAAAGCGGTACCACCAGCCCAGTCGTACTCCATCTTGTAGGCGATGTTCTCAGAGAGATCGCCAAACACGCGGATGCGTGCACGACGCACTTCAGCACCATCCTTGAAGGTGGTTCCAAGTGCGGATTCGGTCAGCTCACCACCGCTGAAGAAACTGTAGTCCTCCATGAAGCGGCCGCCGATGTGAATAGTCTTTTCACCAGGATCGCCAGGAAGGAGATCGGTGAAATCTGTTGGAGCAAGGGCTTGGCCTTGCATCAAAAGAAGGGTGAGGATCATTGCTTTACGTAATGGGTCTGCGAGATGCAGTGAGAAGATTTTGAATCCACTGCGCGAAGATGTGCGACGGATTCCATGTGATTTGTGTGAAGTCGCCTAGAGCTTAACGGAGTGCCCTTCTAGGTCCGTCATGGGATTGACTCCGCCCGTCAACGGCAGTGCATAATCACGGAATGCTTGGGTGACGCCCTCTTCGCCAGCGAGGAACTCATCTGGCATATCCTTGGTATGCTTGGCCACGGTGGAGAGTGGGGTGATGAAAGTGGTGCAACTGTAAGCACTTCCAATACCACGCTTTAAGGCCACAGATCCCGAAGTGAAATCGCCGCTGATAGCTGCCTCTACAGCACGACGCCCAACCTGACGGGCCTCCCGACGGTCCACTTCCGAGGCATCGGCGGGGAAACTGCGTTGAAGATAGCCGAAGGTGTCCGCACGAACCCGAATGTCCCCCATGTGCTCCTTGACTAGGCCGGCGAGCGCATCGCCGAGTGCGCCGGTTCCGGAAAGTTGCACATTGCCGTGCGAATCTTTCATGCCAGCAAGTGCGAAGCCTGCGCGTTCAGCGTAAACCTGCAGGAAGGGCTTGCCATCGGCATCGTGAATGCCTTCTGAAACGGCAACGATGCAACGGCCGAGGCGCGCATAAACCTCTTCCACCTGCTTGACGAAAACCTCCGGCTTAAAAGTACGCTCCGGCAAGTAAATGAGGTGCGGACCATCATCCGCGTTGCGACGGCCAAGGGATGCAGCAGCAGTGAGCCAGCCGGCATGACGCCCCATGACGACGTTGATTTTGACTCCAGGAAGACTGCGGTTATCGCGGTCATCGCCCTGAAAGGCGTGGGCTACGAACTTGGCAGCGGAACCATAACCGGGACAGTGATCGGTGACGCGAAGGTCGTTATCAATCGTCTTTGGAATATGGAAGCAACGCATTTCATAACCCATTGCCCGCGTCTGCTGCTCCATGATGTAAGCAGTCTCGGCGGTGTCATTACCCCCGATGTAAAAGAAGTAGCGAATATCGTACTTCTTGAAGGTTTCTATCGCCTGTGCAATATCCTCTGCCACGGGCTTCATTCGCACCGAGCCAAGCGCGGCTGCAGGTACATTTGCGATGGCCTCGAGAGTGGTTTCACTTTCTTTTCCGAGATGAATCAGATCGCCTTTCATCATTCCAGCAATGCCATGCCGCGCGCCGTAAACCGCTGTGATGCAATCAGCCTGCACCGCAGCATGCACGAAGCCGACCAGAGATTGATTAATGACGACGGTTGGACCGCCAGATTGACCGATGACGGCCGCGCCTTTGAGGATTTCGATCATGATTCGATGGGTGCACCGGGGAGGGAGTTGGTGCTGAAAGTGCGGATTCTAGCAGGGTCTCGAAACCCGTCACTCGCCCAGCATTTCCACCAACTTTTGGCCTCCGCAATGGTAGAAAAGGACATGAAATGCCACGAAGTTGACTACAAGATTTACGGTGACGACATGCAGATGGTCGAGATTGAGCTCGATCCGGGCGAAGTCATCATTGCCGAGGCCGGTTCTATGAACTGGATGGAGCAGGGGATTGATTTTGAGGCGCGCATGGGCGACGGCTCCAAGCCAGACACCGGTTTCTTCGGCAAACTGATGGACGCAGGAAAACGCGTGCTCACCGGCGAGTCGATTTTCATGACACACTTCACCAATCATGACCGCAGTAACAAGAGCCGAGTGACTTTCGCTGCCCCCTATCCAGGCAAGATTGTGCCGCTTGATTTGAATGATCTCGGCGGTGAACTGTTATGCCAAAAGGATGCATTTTTGTGTGCAGCCTATGGAACCGAGGTTGGCATTGCCTTCCAAAAACGATTGGGAGCCGGCCTCTTCGGAGGTGAAGGATTCATCCTGCAACGCTTGCGCGGCGATGGCTTAGCTTTCATCCATGCCGGTGGAACGATTATTGAAAAGGAGTTGAAAGGCGAAACTCTGCGCATCGACACTGGATGCATTGCAGCCTTCTCACCAAGTCTTTCCTACGACATTGAACGCTCTGGCGGATTAAAGTCAATGGTGTTTGGTGGCGAGGGAATGTTCCTTGCCACATTGAGTGGTCATGGAAAAGTTTGGTTACAGAGTTTGCCGTTCTCGCGTCTAGCCGGACGTATTCTTGCTGCAGCACCGCAAGGTGGCGGGCGCGACAAAGGCGAAGGCTCCGTACTCGGCGGAATCAGTCGCATCTTTGAGAGCTAAAACGGTTGGCTAGTCCAACTCAAACCTATCGTGCGCTGCTCCCAATTGTGGAGCAGCGCTTGTTTGACTACCTGGAGCAAGCAGAAGCGCGCAAGGGCAAAGTCCTGCAGCTAAAATCTCCCGCGGAACTATCTGACCAACTCCAAATTCCGCAGTGGATTCAATCTGGAGGCATGGACGCCGACGCATTGAATACATGGTTGCAGCAGTATTTGAAAGCCACCACACGCTTGCACCATCCAGGATATATAGGTCACCAAGTGGCGGTTCCGATGGCGGGCTCCTCGTTGGCAGACTGCATCAATGGAGTCACCAACAATGGCATGGCAGTGCATGAAATGGGGCCGCCGGCAGTTGCATTGGAGCTGGATGTGCTGCGCTGGATGTGCGATCACATCGGCTATGGCGCAGAAAGCGGCGGCGTCTTGACTCATGGCGGATCCTTAGCAAACCTCACGGCTCTACTTGCGGCGCGCGCTGCGATTGCACCCAATGCATGGGAGCTTGGCGTTCCCCAAGACCTAGTTTTAGTCGCCGCCGATACAGCACACTATTCCATTTCGCGCAGTGCAGGGATTCTCGGCTTAGGTTCAGCATCGGTTCGTCCTACCCCCACTCACGCCAACGGCACCATCGACCCAGAAGCTCTGTCGCACACCTTGGACACTTGCATCGCGCAAGGCAAACGAGTCATGGCGGTGGTGGCAAATGCATGCAACACCGCGACGGGCTGTATCGACGACTTACAGACCATTGGATCCTTGTGTAAGGAGCGGCAGATTTGGTTTCACGTCGACGGCGCACATGGGGCTTCTGCGCTGCTTTCTAATAAACATCGTGGAGCCTTGGCTGGAATCGACATGGCGGACTCCGTGATTTGGGATGCACATAAAATGCTCCACACCTCGGCGCTCTGCGCTGCTGTACTGCTAAAAAGCGAGTCGGATTTCGCCAAAGCCTTCCATCAGGATGTCAGTTATCTGGGGAATCCTGGATTTCATAAGGGGCCAGACCTTTTTCATCGCGCGGTGGAATGCACCAAGGTACCGCTTGGATTAAAGCTGTTCTTGAACCTCGCGATTCATGGAGAAGCCGCTATGACAGAACGCTTGGATGCGCTCTACGCCAGAGCGAAAGAGGCGGCAGCCTTGTTGCGTGAGCATCCGCTGTTTCAGGTACCGTTCGAGCCACAAACCAACATTCTGTTATTCCGCGTTGGTCCTGCCGAAACCGTACAACGCGAACTTCGCAGCCGTTTGATGGAAGCGGGAAACTTTTACATCACCGCGGCGGATCATGCTGGCGTGGATTATCTGCGCCTGACGGTGATGAACCCTGCAACTTCCATGGATGACATTTGCCAACTTCGGGATGAGTTGCTCGCGATCCATGCCACCATTAAGTCCCAAAGCGCATCAACATGAAACCAATCTTCTCCATGCGCCAAGTCGTTTTCATTGGCTTTTCCTTCGGCTTTCTTGGTACTGGCTTCGCCCTTAGATCTTCCTTGCGACAATTGGGTGAAGCGGAACTTGGCAAGAAGATGGTCCATCTAGGTTTGCTTTTCTCTGTCTTTGAGGCCTTGCTTTTCGTCCTTCTTCCAATCCATCCAGCAGTGCATTTTCTGATTTGCGGTGCGGGTGGCAAGTTGGCCTATGACCGCTGGCTCATGCGCCCCGCCATCGCGTATAAGAACCAAGGCGGCACCGATGGCGACATCTTCCAAACCATCTTCTTCAGCGTGGCCCTTACCGCTGCTTGGCTAGTTCTTATCGCACTATTTTTCTTAGTGGAATACCTGGTGGACGGCACCACTCCCGCAATCCTCTCCTAAACTTATGGTCGTTTTCATCGACTAAAACGAACTCCGCGGCAACACCTTGATATGAACATGCCGGAGACGCCGACCACACAAAAAATCCAAGCTCTATTGGAACAAGGCGGTTGGGTGCGCGCCCTCGCCAGAAGCTTAGTCGCTGACCCAGCTACCGCAGACGATGTCGAGCAAATGGCTTGGTTGGCGGCTGTAGAACGGACGGACTCCATCCGTAACCCGAAGTCGTGGTTTGGCGGCGTCGTGCGCAACCTCACGGGCATGCACTGGCGCGAGCAGAAAGCGCGCAATCGACGGGAGGATTTAGTGGGTGAGCGCCGGGCTGGGAAAGACCTTCACGATGCGGAGCATCAACAGCCAGACAGTATTTCGGGGAGGAGGGAAACCTTTCGCATCCTTGCCGTTGCTATGGGGAATCTACAAGAGCCCTACGGCACTGCGCTTTACTTGCGTTTTTTCGAGGAATTAACCATGCGGGAAATTTCCTCGCGCATGCAGGCTCCAGAGTCGACCACCAAGGCCCGCATCACCCGAGGTCTAGAGATGTTGCGCCAAGAGTTACACATGAGCTTGGGAAAGGATTGGCGCCACTGTTGCTTGGTATTCACCGCGCCGTTGGCAAAGACAGCAGCTGCTGTGGGAGCATCGACCGCTGTCACATTTGGCATAAAAGCGAAAGTGCTTGTGATTGCTGCAGCCGTTGTTTCGATCCCCCTGGTCGTGATGCAACCTTGGAAGACTGAGAGGCCGGAAGAAAAGATCGCCTCCACAGAAGCCGCGATGGCCTCAAATATGGACCTGACTCCTACCGTCCTGGAGCCGCAAGAGCAAGAAGGCGTCGACCGTATCAACCAGGAAACGGCTGCAACGCTAGAGCCTGCAAGACCCATGGCATCTTTGCGCATCAAGGTTATAGAACAAGAAAGCGGCGCCCCGATTCCCGAGATGAATCTTCAATTATTGAGTGGGTTAGTCGAAAACCGCAACACGGTGCTTAGCAATCAAAAAGGTGTCACCGATGAGAACGGGATATGGAACCTTGCGATTCCTTGCGGAGAAACCTGGGTCCGCATCGTCATGCCTATTGACGATGATCTTGCAGGGTTCTCGCAGCACCAGGACTGGTTGCTTGAAGAAGGGGATGTTTTTGAGCACACCATCTCCGTGCCCACAAGTTATGCCATCCGTTTCAAGGTAAAGGATCCTGAAGGCGACCCTCTTGCAAATCAAAGGTTCCGTGTCTCCTTTGGAGAACGAGGTTCGGGGTTCCGTGTGCACCACACTTACCGAACCAACGCGCACGGTGAAGCTTTGGCTACATACTTCCCCGGCCAACTTACCGTTTCCTTTGAAGATGTCCCCGACCATCTCTATCCACTCAATGCTTGGCTCCCACTAACTAAGGATCATGATGGATTTGTGCAAGACCTGACTCTTTTCGGTCGCCGTGAACTTGAATTCACAGTGCAGGACGAAGGCCACCGCGCGGCTGAAGGCGCTGTATTAGAGTTCCGATTTCCCACTCTGGATATCGAGGGCGGCAGGGTATCACCGAAATCGGTGCGGAGCTGGGGCCGGGAACGCAAAGTCATCAAGACCGATGCGGAAGGAAAAGTCTTGGTGGTCCTACCCGTTATTGAGGGAATCCAGGTGACGGTCCAGCACCCCAATTACCAACCATTTGCCACAGAAATTCCAAGCTCCAATACGCAACAAACCTTGGCTCTCACATCGGGTGGGAGAGTCAGTGGGCGTATTCTTGACCAACAAGATCAACCGATTGTTGGAGCCGAAGTCATGGCTTGGGCAACTGGGGAGTTGAGCTGGGGAGGCAACATGGGCAATCCACCTGGCGAAAGGCAATGGAGAAGAACCACAACGGATGAACAAGGGAACTACCTGATTCATGGATTAAAAACGGAAGGCTATTTCTTTCTCATGGTCAAGGCCGAAGGATTTGCCTACTACGGGAAACGGTGGAAGGACTACCCCAGCGGATCGATTGACCTTTCACTGAAACCCTCCGCTCCCCTCTTTGGGTTTGCTCTGGACAAGCAAGGGGAAAGGCTAGCCAAAGTTTGGGTTGAAGTCAGCGGCGAGCCAGTCTTCGGCCAAGTCACCCCTTGGGAAACTCTTTCTTACTACGCAGACACTTACCGGCAACTCACCGATGAGGATGGTGCTTTTTCCTTCCCGGGATTATTCCCTGGAAACCACAAACTAAAAATCCTTGGGGGAATGGAAATGCGAAAGACATTTCCTACCGGGCCCGACCCTGTGCTCTTAGTCGAAGGAGAGCTGGATCCAGGACTTATCCTGGTTGACTTTGAGATTATGGATGCAGACACTCAAAATCCTATTGCGCATGCGGAGCTCTGGACGTTCAAAACGCACCGAGGCTCGGGCCTGCTTGGCCTCGGAACGCAAGAGGCTGACAAAGATGGGCACTGCATTTCAAGACTCGAGGAACGCGACATGCGCTGGTTCCACATCAAAGCAGAGGGCTACACCCCCGAAGTCATCTGGATGACCGAGTTTCCAGATGGCCTGTCTTCACGCAAAGTCGCTCTCCAACCAAGTGCTGCCTGCACCATTTCCTTCCAAGCTTCGGATGGCTTACCCCTGCTCATGGGTGATGAAGGGAAATCCCTTGGAGCGGCTCTGCTTCGAGGAAACGGGTTCATTCTTCCGGGGTCCTGCCTGAGCCCCTTTCCGATGCCCGGCCAAGGGGTTGGTGCCGCAGGGCATTCCGCGGTTCGAGATGAGAAAACAGTATTCAAAAACTTTCCACTTGCCGGAGGCATCTTGCGGGTTGAAGTTGGTATCAACCGGAATGAACATGGAACCTTCACTCCGAGTGCATTCCTGGACTTCCCGATCCCTGGCGGACATAGCACATACACCTTGACCTTCAGCCCTGTGGACCTGAAAGCTTTAGGACTGCGAGATTGATCTCACTGTTCTTGCATCGCCTGCGCAAGCTTTTGGGGATCCATCGAAAAGTGAAACTCCTGCCCATCATCATGATCGAGGACTGTAAAAACCTTGGTGTCCTCGGTGCCAGAGAACGGAACCCAACGGTGGATCGAAGAATTGTTGCGCGCATGGTAAACCTGAAGCTCGATACGATAATTCCCAGGCCAAGCCAATCGGATTTCGTCCTTCCCCGATGCATCAAGCTTGAGCCGAATGCTGCGATTGGGGTGTAAGGACCCATCAGCAGAAACGCGAAACATGGTCGCATGAAGGTCCCAATCGGCGGGCACGATGTCAGGGTTATCAAGTACCAGAGTGCATGGAATCCCGTTCTTAAGCACGACCCGTTGATCCCCTTGCACCTGGTGCAGAGCCACGCCGCGCTTGTTCTCCGCCGAGAACTCCAAATCAAATCTTGGGCTCTTACTGACTAAAGGAAGAGGTTGGAAGTCAAAGGGATCCCTGTATTCCAATATTGGATTCCACAGGCGGCCGTCTTTCACCAGTTGGCCACTTTCATCCACCACCGTCGCGCGTATTACATGCAGCTGACCACGCAAGTCAATGTCTGGGAAAACGAACTCGCCATGTGTCGGCAGCAGTTTTTGCGGCGAAATGAAAAACAGCTCTTCATCCAACCAAGCGGATTGAACGCGTAAACCATAGGTCCCTGGAATGATGCCACGAAATTCGAAATCCCCCTTGGCATCGGCAAAAAGTGCATTCCCGTAAAACTCACCCGGCGCATTGGGCTTGGGGGTTAACAATGCCACATGGACGCCGTGGGTTGGAATGCTAGGGTCAAGAAACAGGTGCCCTTTCACGGTCCATGTTTCACCAAAACGAAGCTCTACCGTAGTGATAGGTGGAGCAAACTCAGCCCACCCTTTCCGATGATCACGATGCCTTGCCTCGACTCGATAAAGCTTTCGGTCTGCATGCGCATAAATAGTGAACTGCCCTTGCTCCCCGGTCGTAGCGGTGAGGCCGTCCAACTCCTGCCAATCGATGGCGCCTTCCTGACTTTCCGTCACCATGATGCTGCCTCTGGAACCGGCGGTGGTGTCCAAATAGCTGATGTCTTTCCCCTTGGCGTAGGCAACCTTCACCTTCGCTCCAGCCACTGGGCTTCCGCCAAAGGTTAAAATTTTACCTTGTACAAGAATAGGCGGAGTTTCCACTACGAATGCGCCCAAGTCATGGTCACCGGGACTCAAAGTACGACTCAAATCCACCGTAGCGGTGCGCCTTTCTTTACGTTTGGTCTTACGCATGATCACCGTAAAAGTTCTGGTGAAACCTGCTTCGCATTCCGGTTCTATTTGAAGCCGAAACTTACCCTCCGCATTGGTCTGAATCGTGCGCAAAACCGTTGTGTCGGAGTCGGCAGATTGCCAACGAATACGCGCCTTCAGGGACAGGTTTTTTGCCACCATGCCCTCCGTATTCAAAACCTTACCCATGACAAAACTCGCACTTAACTTTGGCTGCAGTGCGATGCTGACTAACTCATTGGCCGATGTCGGGCCAAGGGAGTTGGTGGACTCCATCATCGAGAAATCTAAAGATCCCGCCGCAACGAAGAGGGTTTGGTCGAGAGAAACATAAGGAAAGAATGCTCGGCCCTGAAAAGTGCGCGCGACCAAGCCATCGCCATCAAGCGGAGCGAGACCTTCTTCATCCAAAGGAGTTAGAGTCACCATAAAATCCCCCTTCATCAAGGCGCCCGAAGCTCTCCGGATACTCACTTCCACTTGTCCAGTTTGTGGCATGATCAAAGTCACTGCTTGCTTGGGAAGATTCCACAGATCCACCTTAGTCATCATGGGTTCTTGCGAGAGCGCGTTGAGCTGCACATAAAACGACTCCCGCTCCGGCACTGCAAGAATCCCGCCGAGCAGAGGGATCCAGGCGAAGCCGTCGGCATTGGTTTCCGCGCCAATCCCACCTCCATGGAAACTTTTCTTTGCCAAGCGCAAACTCACGGCTGCCCCTTCCACCGGGCGCCCATCAAGATCCATCACCTTCACGGGCAGGGTTGAAACACGGTCTAACCGAAGCACGATGTCCTCCCCAGCGAAAGCACGTTGAGTTAGATCCGTCGTTTTTAAGATGCCTACGAATTCCCCGGATATGCCGATGAGATGCAGCTTTCCTTTTGGCCGAGGAATCCGAATCTGTCCATTTTCGTCGGCGAGATAGCGTTCTCCTAGCGCCCTTAAGAAACGTAGGCCACCGACTCCCTCTGCCTCCATCAACTGTTCTTCAGGCAATGGGACCAAGCCCATATCAAGCACGATGACTTCCGCACCAGGTATGGGCTTGTTCCCATGGCTGTCGACGACCGTCACCCTTGGACCAACACTTGCGGCTGGCCGAAACCCTGTGTGCGATTTCCGGATTGGCGCTTCCTCGGTTCGAATCACGGCATTCGCTGCGGAACCCTCCGCCTCTTCACCCTCTAGATGAGCAACTACCGGCGTTAGCTTCGTTTGAGCTTGCCCAAGTTCAGAGTGGTCAGCCTCCCAGGGCGCCCAAACCGCGAGTGCTGCTACAGATAACAGGGTGGCCGCCACACCTGCTGCAGTACCAAGCGCCAACACTGGCGCCGGTGCTAGAGGGGTAGCGAATATCAGGCAACGATGACGCCATTGCGACCCCAACTCGTCTTGAAGGGCGGACCGCAAATGACTCAGCCCGACTCCAATTCGAGATTGCGCCGTATCGACTGGGACCTTGGTACGCGCTGCTACTTCGCGGACCGTGAGTTCTTCGAAGTAGCGCAAGTAAATCGTGACAGCGTAAGGCTCTGGAAGCTGTACCACAGCAGCAGCTAAACGCTGGAAAGTTTCAAGCCGTTCCGCAAGGTCATCGGGAGTGACGGAATTTGCTTCGCCGCCAAGCGTCCTCAGCTCTTCCTCAACTTCCCGACGTCGACCTTGCTCGCGCCAACCTTTACCCGCCACGCTGCGCACTACGGTTGCCCACCAAGAACGCAAATTCCCGCCGTGGCTTGGTGGATGCTGCAAAGCCGTTACCCATGCTTGCTGCTCAACATCGTCGGCTGAGGATGGGTCCGAGACTAAGCTGCGCGCTAATGAGCGCACCCACCCACTATGGGCAAGCAGAGCATCGAGATCGGGGGTACGGGGGGGCATGTGCGTCATCTTCGCAAGGGGAATGCGTTTCGATAACGTTTGCTTTGCAAAAATCTTGGAAAATCTACTCCACGCTAAAAAATCGGCGCATCAAACTTCATGGACGAGATAGGAATAAGCTTGTTGTTGAAGCCGCAGATTTCCCCCGTCTCAGAATCGAAGAAGGGAGTCCTACGTCCAGTCTCATGATGGCCGCCTAAGAAATAAGCCTTTCCATCTTCCCACTCCACCCGGCCGTTCCACCAGCGGTGAGTGTGCTTTAGAAAATGATAAGCGACGAAGCCATCTAGGCGCCTCAGCTTGAAGACCACTTCATAGTGATTAGATTTCTCCGAAAGCTCCAAATGAAAACCATGCTCCGCTCCTTCCTTTTGACCAAAGCTAAGGTCAATCCAGAGGCTATCAATATGCAGAATGCGGTAAGAACAAGCATGTTTCCTTTTGTGGGGGGAGGTAATTAGAAAATACCGTCCCTCGATATCGTCCCGATTCAAAGACCACCTTAAGCAATGTGGTCGCTCATGTTTAGCTTTGACCTAATTGGCGCGAGCAAACACTAAAACGCCATATCCGGCAGGCCGGAATCTTCTTCGGCTTCAGCACCCTCTTCCGCGGCCGAAGCATCTCGTGTTTTTGCAGCGTAAAAGCTGGCTAAACCAACATAGCGTGCGCCACGACACACAATACGGCCGAACGGTAGAAGCAGAAGCAAGGTCCACAAGGGCCAATCCGCAAGCTCTTGCACGGCTTTAGCGCCAGCAATCCAGAACAGTTCCAAAGCAAAACTCAATCCCATAAGGCCGAACACTTGAAATGGCCTGCGCAGGAAGAATCCTACTGCGCGCAGCATTGCCAAAAATGCAGAGCGTCGGTTGCCGCAGATCATCGAAGCGCGCGCAAGATCGAGCAGAATCTCCGTTTTCCACATTGCAACCAGGAATAGCACCTGGCGCAAGGTTTCAACCCAACGACCTGTATTTTCACTGGCGGCAAGATTCGCATCGCCTTGTGGTAACACACGCTCCATCAACCACTCCGCTGGCGTGCCGTAAAAAATCCAAGTGATGAGCGCAAAAAGAGGCAAGGCCAAGATCCACGTGCGTAAAAATGGAAAGAAAAAGTGTCCACCACACTGCAAAAAAGTGCGCAGGGAATGGCGTCGGCGGTTGAGGATGGCGATGCGCATCCAACCAGCCGTGATCACTAGGTTGAACAAACTGACCAACAGCAATAACGGCATCAGGGTTTGCGCAGCGACTCCTAATTCGGTTGGCGCAGCGCGGAACCATTCCTCGAAAATCCAGGCCGGTGCAACACCAGGAAGATCGATCGGAGTGCCACCGGGAATGGCTTCCATTGTGGAGAGGTGTTGCTCCGCCGCGAAGAAGGTTGGCAGCGCGACTACCAGAGGGAGGACCAAATTCACCCCAAGCAGAAACAGCAGTAAACGCGGCCGCGCTAAAGCAGTCCACACGCCGCTGAGCAAATGACTGCCGACGGAACGCTCTTGCGGTTCAGGGGGGCTCGATGTGCGCGGCGCCGGGTCACTGACTGGGAAGGCGTCGACCACCATCGTGGTAGGCATAGTGGACGGTGCAGGGTCAAGGCCAGCTGCGTTTTCTTCAGGAACGACCATTAGCCCACGCCCCCAAAGTAGTGCAGAACCTGTTGCGCCCACAGCATGACCTGTACCCCTACATGCCATGCATTTTCAGAATGCGGTTCACGAGTCAAGGTCTGGTTCAACCAGTTCTTGTCCAGCATCAGACGGCGACGGGGGTCAATCTCTACCTTTACCACCTGTTGAGGATGCTCGGACCAACGGTAGCTCCAAACCCAGTCATCGCCAGCCCATACGAGGTCGGTGGCGCTTCCGTCTTCCCAAGTCACGCGTACTTCCACCGGAACTTCAAAATCGGTGGTGCGGGTAATCCCAATCTCCACCTCAAAGCGTGGCGCGTCCGAGGTCGTTCCATCCTGCAAACTCGGCACGTTAATCATGTGGTGCACCGCAAAATCCATCGGCGCATTTCCGACGTAAGCGTGCTCCCAAAAACCTGTCCAGTCGATGACCACCGTTCCATTTTCGCCAGACAAGCTCGCGCCTTGCCCGAACTCCAAAACCGTGCGCAAGAAGTCCTCGGGCTGTGGGTGTTGGAAACGATAACGCTCGTGATAAGCACGCAGCACTCGAATCCAGCGCTCCTCCCCCATCATGCGCGACATCGTTTCCAAAGTCATCGCCGGGCGGTAATAGGCATTGATGCGCCGCTGCATCGTGTCTTGCAAATCCATGGTCGGGAATTGCAAAGGCTGCCCCCACGCTACACGAAACTTCTGACGTTCATCCAATACCTTGTCATGGCGCACTTCTGGAAAGTAGGTGACTGGCGGCAACTCTGCCAGGAAACGGCCAAGCGAATCATGCTTACGCAAAGCCAAGGACAATCCAGATACAAATCCAAGGTCCGGCGACTCCCATTGCTCCAAGCTTAGAAAACCCCGTGGGTCTCCCTCCGCATAACTCGGCATCTGCAAAGGTGCGCGCCCCGCATACTCGGCGCCGAACACCGAATAGGTATCCAACTGCGCTGGGAAAGCTTTGTTCAGAATGCGCTGGGTACTGAAGGTATTGAAGCCTTCATCCATCCATGCATTGCGAAATTCATCATTGCCGACCAAGCCATACCAAAATTGGTGCCCGAACTCATGCACCGTCACACCTTGGGGCCGCAGGGTGGTTTTCGCAGTGCCAAGTATGGCGCCAGCGGTAATCAAGCGCGGGTACTCCATGCCCCCAGTGGCGCGTGCATCATTCGCCGGGTCGACACAAGAGATTGTGGGGTACGGATAACTTCCGTACCAAAGGCCGAAGTAGTAAATCGCCTTGCCGAGGGCATCGAAATAACGCTCTTCTAGATTCGCGTGCTCCGGCTGCAGTAAAAGAATCATGGTGGTTGGTGCTGGACGCACTGCCTCCACCGTTCGACCTAAAGCGCGTGCAACTTTTTGCTCCTCTTCTTCATCGCGGAACATCTCCGAACGAAATTCGCGGACAATGACTTTGGCTTTGGGGTCTACCGTCCACGCATAATCATGAATGTCTTCGGCTTCGGTGAAGTAAGTGATGGTGCCATCTTCATTCTGAGCTGGCCCAGATCCAATCACGCTACCACTAGCAACAAAATGGTCTGCATAATGCCCCGGCAAGGTGATGTTGACCTTGTAGCTTCCGAAGTCAGAATAAAACTCTACTAAGTAGCGATAAGGCGGACAGTTCCAAACCGTGTTCCCATGCAACTTCTCAAACACGCCCAGCTTCGGAAACCATTGCACCGCATGCAAATAGCCTTCACCGCCAAAACCGCTACGGCGGAATGCGCGTGGCATGGTGGTGGTGAAATGCAGTTCCACCGTCACGGAATGATTGGGTAGAACAGCGCGAGGCAAAACAACCCGTGCAACCGTACGATCCAAAGGTGCACCAGGTTGTGGCAGGAACTCGAATTCCAAATCGAGACTGTCTGCACCGAGGAGTTCGCCTGCAGGATTGGTGATGCCGAGAAAACGCACCCACTCCACCTCGGTATGGCCCCATTCAGCAGGGATCTTGTCATCCCCCTTCATGCGAGCTTCACTCAGCCATGCGGACTGCGGCCCTTCCCACGCATTGTTGTAAACATGCCAGTACAACTCATCGGTGGGGACCGAAGTTTGATTCACCCAAGTGACCTTGAGCTGCCCGGAAATAGTGCGGCCATCTTCCGCCAGAGCTACATCCATCACGTACGCAACGGTACGTGGACTCGCGCTGGGCAGATGCGTGGGCAAGGGCTCTTGTGCAAAGAGCCCGGTTCCTCCGCAAAGCACAATGCTCAAGCAAAGGCTCAAGCTGCAACGGAGGCTGGGTAGGAAGTGTTTGACGGCAGTTGGCCGCATCAACCCATCCTACCGCGTAGTTGCCTACATTTCGCCGTTCGCCTTCCGCATCGCGCGACGCAAGCGAGTCACCGCGTTGGAGTGGATCTGACTAACCCGAGACTCGGTCAGGCCAAGCTTGGCGCCAATCTCACGCATCTTCATTTCGTCGCGGTAGTAAAGCGACATCACGATGCGCATTTTGTCGGGCAGAGCGTCAATTTCACGATACAGAACATCGTGCATATCGGAGCTCTCGGACTCCACATCGGGAGATTTGGCTGCCAGGCTCTCATGCCCGTCCTCATCAGTAGGGATTCCGACCATAGAAGGAGCCTCTTCCCCACTCTTGCGCGCACGATCGCGCATGGAACGAGGAAGAAAATCCAGACGGCGCAGATCATCAAGGATCGAGCCGCGAATACGGTGGTAGGCATAGGTTTTAAAGCCTGCACCGCGTGTTGGGTCATAGGACCGGGCTGCGCGCATGAGGCCATACATGCCAGCAGCAAAGAGTTCGTCTTCGGATACGCTTACCGGCAGACGCGCCTTAATACGGTTGACGACGTACCAGACGAGGTGGCGCCACTGATCAATCTCGGCCTCGTACTTGGAGATAGGGACTCCGTCGGAGGTGTGAGTTGGATTTGATGGAGGTTGAATTGACATCGGGATGGTGCTCCTGTGAAGGTTGCTCGAAAGACCTATCGGCAAGGATGTCGCATTTAGTTCAATAGGAAATCGGTTTTCTTTATCGTGATTCAAATAAACTAGTTACGTCGCCTATTCGTGGAGGCATACCTCCGCATTATCCCCTTAGCGGACACCCTTCGTCAGAACTCAAGCCCCCTTCTGGGTAGAAATTCGCTTCCGAAGTCGCCACACTGCCATCCTGGACCGCAGGCGGCGTTCCCCGACGTCGGCCTGCCCCCGCTAATTCCGCATCCTGAAAGGCAATCGTGGCAAAAAAGGCACACCTAACCGCTGAACAAATGGCCGGCGCACAGCGCGAAATCTCGGTTTCCGAGTTTTTCGCCAAGAACCGGCACCTGCTCGGCTTCGATAATCCGCGCAAATCCCTCCTCACCACCATCAAGGAGGCGGTCGACAATTCGCTCGACGCTT
Source organism: Planctomycetota bacterium (assembly GCA_045047305.1). Classification (GTDB taxonomy): domain Bacteria; phylum Planctomycetota; class UBA1135; order UBA1135; family UBA1135. Next base: position 16,275 of record JASFYO010000035.1, read on the forward strand.
GTGAGGAAGCTGGCATCCTTCCCGAGATCTTGGTCGAAATTGACCAGTTAGAGGAGGACCGGTTCCGCGTGGCGATTGAAGACAATGGACCTGGAATTGTCAAAGCGCAGATTCCGAACATCTTTGGCAAGCTGCTTTACGGCTCCAAATTTCACAGCCGACGGCAATCGCGCGGGCAGCAGGGCATCGGCATTTCGGCCGCTGGTTTATATGGCCAAATGACTTGCGGCAAAGGTCCACGCATTTGGTCGAAGACTACGCGCGGCAAGATGCATCAGTTTGAGATGCAGATGGACCTGACCAAAAACAAAGCGCTCATCACTAAGGATGAAGAGCACACCGAGTGGCATAGAAAGCACGGCACTCGTTTTGAGATTGATATTGAGGCCACTTATCAGCGCGGTTTGCGTTCGGTGGATGATTACATCAAGCAAACGGCGGTATCGAATCCCCACGCGATGATTCGTTATCGCGCTCCAGGCATGACCGAGGAGCATATTTATGAACGCGTGGTCACCGATGTCCCCGACCTCGCGGAAGAGATTAAGCCACACCCTTATGGTGTGGAGCTCGGGGAGCTGATGAAGATGTTGCGCAACACCAACTCCCGCTGGTTAAGCAGCTTCCTGCAGGAGGAGTTCTGTCGGGTAGGACCGAAGGTTGCTAAGGACATCATCAAAACCGCCAAACTTGGCGAACGTTCTTATCCGAGTCGGATTGCACGAGAAGAAGCCAACAATCTCTTCCGCGCGATTCAGAAAACCAAGATTTCGTCGCCTCCTACCACCTGCCTTTCTCCGATTGGCGAGGACCGGATTAGGGAAGGGCTCATGAAAGAGTGCGATGCGGATTTCTACGCGGTCAGTACCCGTCCGCCGTCAGTTTATCGCGGCAACCCCTTTCAGATTGAAGTGGGTATCGCTTGGGGGAAACCAGGTGGAGATCAGCTGGAAGTCGATGAGAAAGGGCGGATTGAGAAAAAGAAACGCAAGCGCACTACTGATACCGAAGACTTGCTCGGTAACGCAGATGACCCAGTGCGGGTGCTGCGTTTTGCCAACCGCGTGCCTTTACTATTCCAGCAGTCCGGCTGTGGATTTACCAAATCCGTCATGCAGACCTCATGGAAGAACTATGGCCTCAGCCAGTCAAAGAGCTCCTTGCCGATTGGCTCGGCGGTCATCCTAATTCACATGGCAAGTGTGTGGGTTCCGTTTACATCGGAGGCGAAGGAGGCGATTGCGCCTTACCCTGAAATCCTGAAGGAGGTCAAGTTGGCCTTGCAGGAAGCTGGACGCAAACTTGGCGTACACATTCGTCGCGGTAAAAAAGTGGCCTCGGAGTTTCAGAAGCGGAGTTACATCGAAAAGTACTTGCCGCATGTGGGGATTGGCTTGCAGGAAATCCTCGGCTTAAGTGTGGAAGATCGTGAAGAGGTCGTCGAAACCTTGCGCGACACCATGGAAACCTCGCGTAAGATTTAGGAGTTGAATGATGGCAGCTAAGAAAAAAGTAGTGAAAAAGAAGGCGGCTAAGAAAAGCGCTAGCAAGACCGTCGTCGCCAAGAAAGGCGTCAAGCGCACGGTTGGGCCAGCAGAAAAAAAAGGCAAGAAGGATTTGAAGTCGGTTGCTTTGCAGTCGATTCAAGAAGTCGCCACCGATGTCTACCGTGTAGCCAGCAATGGCAACCTGCCGGACATGACCATGCCACAGCGCAACTTGGCAAACGTGACTTACGACCCCAAACAAGGCTATTTCGAGCTGAAAGGCAATATGAAGACCCGAACTTTGGATGTCAATTCGGTTAAAACCTTCGCGCAAACGCTACGGCTGATGTCGTTGGCTAAAGACATGGTCGGTGACGATGACTTCGCCACCAAACGAGAGGCTTACTACGTTTCCAAAAACTGGGGGGATGCCAAGTTCAACGAGCAACGTGAATCAGATACGGTTCTGGATGACATTGAAGGCATGTTCTCGGTCAAAGACGTCACCCGCGAGATTCTGCGCTTTGTGCCGGAAGAGCATGGTGGTTCGGTAGTAGGCGCTTTAACGGTCATCGACCGCGACCCCGAAACGGGAGAAGCCATCCGCTCCGATTGTGCGGCGATGGGATCTGGCGCCTACACCGTGCCAAGTTCAGTCGACCATCTCGGCTTTGAAACTACTGCCGACTTCGTACTCGCGATTGAGACTGGCGGTATGTTTCAGCGCCTTAACCACCACCGCTACTGGCGCACCGCCAATTGCATTTTGGTGGAAATGGGAGGCGTCCCCACCCGTGCCACCCGCCGCTTCGTGCGACGCATCGCGGAAGGTCTCAAATTGCCAGTCTACGCCTTTGTCGACTGCGATCCTTACGGCATCTGCAACATTTACCGCACTCTGAAGGTGGGCTCGGGCCAAGCTGCACACGTCAACAAGACCTTTTGCGTTCCTACCGCGCACTATCTGGGTGTGACGCCGCAGGACATCATCGATTTCGGGCTGGAAGATGCTACTCACCCGCTGCTCCCGGTCGACATCAAGCGCGCCAAAGATGCACTGAAGAACGATCCATTCTTCCAATCCTACCCCAGGTGGAAAGCTGCACTAAAGCAAATGCTGAAGATGGGAGTGCGTGCCGAGCAGCAAGCTTTCGCCAAGTGGGGACTCAATTTCGTGATTGAGGAGTACCTACCGGTGAAAATGAAGCAAGCTAAAAAGTTTTTGCCTTAATCTATTTTAGGATTCCGGATAGAGGCCGTTAAGGGTCATGGAGATTTCGATTCTCCGTTGACCCATGAAATCTACCCACCGGAAACAAGCTGGATTTACCCTGATGGAAATCGCCATCACGGCTAGCATTCTCTTAATGCTGGCTGGAATGGCAATTCCAGCTTTTGCAGACACGATTGATGACGCCGAAGTCGCATCCGCCCAGTCCATGCTGGCGCGCGTCCGCACTGGCGTCGACTTTTACAGCCTTCAGCACCGTGACGACTTCCCGGGTGGCTCCAGTGGCACCTGGTCAGCAAGCATTTTCGAGAATCAACTGCGCCAAGCAAGTGATATTGATGGCGCTACCGCCGCACAAGGGACTTCTGGATATCCCTTCGGCCCTTATCTCACCGAACTAATTCCAGCGAATCCGTTTAATCAGCTGAACACCGTGATGGTGATCCAACCAGGTGGCAGCTTTTCTGCACCGGATGACAGCACTGGGTGGGTTTATTGGGCCGATACCGGGGCTTTCAAGATTAACTGTTCGGAGGCCGCTCCAAATGGCGAAGCCATCTTCGACCTGTGATCGATCCCTACGAAGAACGACCTCTCCAGGCCTTATGGGCCCTGCTTGCTTTCATCACAGGATGCATCGCCTGGATCTAAAGCGATTTCCTATTAAAGCCGAAGCGCATCCTTTGCCGATGAAATGGCGATTCCTCGGAACACTACCTTGAAACTCGTCACACGACATTCGCCGATTGCCCTGCACTTTGGCGCCCTGGACACCCGCCTCCTCCAACTGAATGGAGGGCCTGGAGGTTGGTCCGTACGCGCCGCCGAAGTGCTTGAAGGTACCGGAGGGGCACGTCACACAGCCGCTGTAGAAGCATTGACCCCGCGCCTGAAAGGCCTCAAGCTTCGCGGCAAAGATTGCTTAGTCAGCCTCACAGGAGATGAGGTCGCTGTGTCTTTAGTTCCGGTCGACCCGCATAATCGTGGCCGCATGAACCAAACCTTGAAGGAAACCGCAATGCGTTCCATTCAAGATCCCGAGGGCGTGATTTACCGCTACATGCCCCTTTCCGGTCCGGACGAAGAAGCCGCCGAGAATGCACGCGAAGAACTTCTGCTACTCGCGCTTGGCCAGTCAGAAATGCGGCGCTGTTTGACCGCGGTCGATGCCTTGCGCATGCGTGCAGTCAGTCTGGAAGTCTCAGCCTTCCCACTCGCACGCACCATGGCTGCAACGCAGCCTGGAATGGAAGCTCCCTGGGGATTCCTCCACCTTGGCTTTGGGCATTCCATTTTCGGCATCGTGCAACGCGGTGAACTGCGCTTCTTGAAGCCCATGCAGTTGAATGGTGAGCGCCTGCTTAACACTTTGGAGAAAGCGCTCAATCGCTTCAACCAACCGGACCCTGCAGCGCTTAGTGAACTTCTCATGGCTACCGACGCACCTGCAGAAGAGCCTCATCGCTTGGTCAATGGCAAGGTGCTGCAGACTGTGACTGAAAACGCAGTGGGGCATGCAGCGGAACTGGTCCATGCACTACGCATGGAAGCAGAAGCTCTTGCCCAAGAAGTCCGCGCCTGTTTACGCCACTTCGCCAACCGTCACCGTGGTGCAAAGTTAGCCCACGTGCAAATCGCAGGCATGGGTGCCAAGCTTCCGGAAGTAGAAACTGCGCTAGGTAATGCACTCAGTCTGCCAACGCAGATTGCCGAGCCATTCACAGCTCTCGGCATCACCGCTCCGCAGCATGTGCTCGAAGAACAGCACCTCTGGTGCATCCCTCTCGGGCTTGCGATGCGAGGTTACGCATGAGAACTGCCGATTTTTTACCCGTCGAAGCCTTTCAGGCCCACCTCGAAAGGCGCCGCACACCACGGCGACTCGGGATTCTAAGCCTCGTTCTAGTCATCTGTCTGGTTCTCGGCCTAGGCGTCAGCCTCGAGGCCCAACACCAACAGGCCGCTGCTGAACTAGCAGAAGCCCCCAACGCCATCGAGACCCAAGCTGGCCAAGAGCTGGAATCCTTGTACAAGGAAATGAACCAATACGTTGCACGCCTGGATCCATTATCGGACCACTTACGTATGCCGGCAGTAGGTTCGATCCTAGCCGAACTCGCGAGTGCGGTTGGTGAATATGTGCAGATTGAAAGGATTGAATGGGCACATGACATCCGCCGCAAAGGCATCAACAAGGTGGAATCTGCTGAAATTCACCTGGTGATTACCGCACTTGTGCGCGGCGACGACAACCTGATTCAACTTCCGGCGCGGCTTCGCGAGTACACCGGCTTCGATCGTGCTTGGATCGGCGAGAACACCGAATTGATTACGGATATGAGCGACACAGTGCGCGCGACCATCCACCTCAGCTCTCCACTTCTTCTTCCCGGATTCGATAAACCAACCATGCATAAGGAGAACACGAAATGAGATTGTCTCCATACCGCCTGGCCTTCTTCGCCGGCTTCCTGCTCATCCCTGGAGCCATCTGGGGCATGCAAGTGAAACCGACCATGGAAGAACGAGTTAGCTTTGTACAACGCCAAGAGAACGCCAAAACGGTGCAGGCCAAGAACAAATTACTGCCGACGCAGCGTGATTCACTAAATGAAACCTGGAGTGAATTCCACCCCATTGCAGACAAGGCCTTGGCCAACCTTGCAAACGACCTCAACCCTCACCTCGTGCAAAAGCGTTTATACGACACTGCGGAAGAGTTGAATTGCACTTTGCGCATCCAACCTAAATCCTTCCTTGAAGGTGACAAAGCGGTTCGGTTTCTAATCTCTGGAGAAGGAAGCTATCCCGATCTGGTCAAACTTGTCGACCGCCTTGAACAGGGTCAACACTTTGTGCGCTTTGAAAAATTGCGTTTCACCATGCCATCCGAGGATTACTCCCGGAGCGGCTCCGGTGCTGTCCGCATTGTTGGAGTGGTCCAAATCCCGTTGATGCCCGAAGGCTTACTCAACCCAGAGGAGACCCAAAATGGGTAGTCAACTCAACAAAGCGCAAGAGAAAGCACAAAAGAAGAAGGTGATCATCCTGGCGGTCATGGTGCTTGGTACCGGCGCAACCTGGTCGAAAACCCTGTTTGGTAAAGATGACAAACCGGCTGCAGCCGCGGCACCAACTGCTGCTACGACCACAAGTGCCACTGGGACTCCTACGGCATCAGCTGCGGCTTCCCTCACTAGCTCCATCGGCAGCTATGAACAAGCTGTCCAGCGCATGGAACTTTGGCCCAAGGCTCTCAATCGCCAAGTGCACCTTGGAACCATCGAGGAATTGACTCCGATTAACGATCTGCTTAGCAACAAGGCAGAAGAGATCGAGAAAGAAGAAAATACGGAAGAACTTCCTGGGTTCTTGGGAGCAGAAATCCTGCCCCCCCTCGAAGACGAGAGTGTCGATTTTGATGCTCTACGCCTGCGTTTGACCACGACTGCGCGTCTTGGCAAGAGCACCTATGCGGTCATCAGCAATGAGAGGGTCAAGCCTGGCCAGACAGTCGAGGTTCAGGTTGATGGCAAAACCGTCCGATATGAAGTTAGAGCCATCGGCACGCGGATGGTGGAGATTGCTTTTCGAGGCACCACCCACATTTTGCGCATCGATCTCCCCGACCTTCAGCGTCGGGATCAAGACGGAGCCTGATTCATGTCAAATACACGATTCTTTGCGGCGACCTTCCTGGTTGCCGCCCTTTGCGGTAACACGTTTGCTCAAGAAGAGCAGACACCACAGGAAGAACCTGCCGCGCCCCAGGAAGTAGCCCTTCCATTTCAGCACTTGGATGCCGACGACACGATTACCGTCAACTTCCAAGACGAGGATCTCGGCGAGATTCTGGAACTGTTCAGCACAAACTATGAGCTGAACTTGGTTTATGGATCCGATGTGCTCGGCACGGTGACCATGAACTTTTTCAATGCGCCAGTGCAAGAGGCATTACGCCAACTTCTCAGTGCAAATGGCTTCACATATGAAGTCGATGGGAACTTCATTGTCATTAAGCCGAAGCCGGCAAACCTGCCGAACAATTCGGCTGCTTCCAAGTTCTTGCCTACGGTGATTCACTTGAATCATATTCGTGCAGAAGAAGCGATGGCGATGCTCGCTCCCCTTCTAGCTGGTCCAGAGAAAATGATTTCCGGAATGACCTCGCAAAAGGGACTTGAAACAGAGGAACTGGGAGGCAAAGAAGAAGCATCGTTGGAGACGTTGGTGCTTTATGCCAGTGACCTGACAGTGCAAAAGGTCTACGACTTGCTCGAAATCCTAGACGTACCACCCATCCAAGTGCTGGTAGAAGCCACCATTCTCTCCGTTTCCTTGAGCGACGAATCCCAGCTAGGTGTCGACTTTAAAGCCTTCGGCGGCGTGGATTTCCAAGCCCTCTCAGGGTCCTCCAATCTTACCGATGGCATCACCAATGACCCCATCTCCGGAAGCCCACTGCAAGGTTGGCTCGGTGGTATTTCACAACGTGGATTCACCAACCCAGCTGGTAATGGCCTTCACTTCGGGATCTTGCGCAATCAAATCGGAATGTTCGTCAGTGCCTTAGAGACTGTCAGTAACACTACCGTTCTTTCTAACCCACAAATTCTAACTGTGAACCGCCATGCAGCGGAGCTCCTAGTTGGACGTAAGCTGCCCTATATCACGACTACAGTAACCCAAACCGGAACGCTACAAACTGTGGCCTTCCTCGAAGTTGGTACGTCCTTAGTGTTCCGCCCCTTCGTGACCGAAGATGGCTACATCCGTATGGAAATATTTCCAAAGAAATCTGACGGATTTATCAACTCATTGGGTTTACCTGAAGAAACCACCACCGAACTTCGCACCAATATTATTGTGAAGGAAGGCAACACAGTAGTCATCGGTGGTCTGATTGAAACCGGAACCAACACCGAAATCGAACAGGTGCCACTGTTGGGATCGCTCCCATATATCGGTCAACTGTTCCGCTCGGAAAAAGAAGTCGAGAGCAAGAACGAGATCATTATTTTGCTCACACCGCATATCGTTAACGACCTCGGACTCGCCAAACGCAGTGAAGCAGCACGCATCCGCATCGATGGTGCTCGCGCCAATCTTGCTGCTTCCCATAATGGTTACTTGCGGCCAAGTTACGCCCGCCGACTCTATGGCGAAGCTGCTGTTGCTCTTGCTGCAGGCGATCCCGTTACCGCCATGGCAAAGGCTGAATGGGGCCTATCCGCGATGCCTGCTGACCCAGACCTCGCCGCTCTCGTAGACCACTGCCGTAAGGAAATTCATGCGCAGCTAGATGAAAGCCACGAACTAAAGGATGCCATCAATTTCCTCGATGACCTCCGCGAAGAAGAGGAAAGCAAATGAAAAAACACCTGCTATCAGGATGTCTATTGATGTTGGCGACAGCATGCTCCAGCACTCCCGACTCACAAGCTGCAATTGCAGTGAATCGAATTCAAGTTGATTCGGGAAGTGTGACCCAAGCCATGCCAGACAACGCTGACCCCTCAGAGTGGAGTAAAGCACGCGGAAGCATCCTGCGTACCTTCGCTTTCCGCGCCTTGGAAAAAGGGCTTGTAGAGCAAGCGCGCGAATACCTCACCGAAGCTTGCGAAGTCGATGCGACTGATACAGCTAGCCACGCAGCCTTGGCTCGTTTGTATCTTGCAGAAGGCAATTCCAGCCTAGCCCTAACCTATGCTGAGCGCGCTTCTTTGGTATCGCCCGATAATCCAGAGATCAACATGGTTTACGCCGCTGCCTTGGCCGAGAACAATCGCATGGAGGAAGCCACGGCAACGCTTGAGAAAACCTGGGACGCGCTAGAGCATGACCCCAAGTTTGCTCGTGCCATTCTCACTCATTACTCCGCCATGGGCCGAACCGATGAAGCCAAAGACTTTGTCCACCGCATGCTAACCGAAGACCCGACGCATGCAAGTTCGTGGTCGATTTCTGGGGATTACATGCTTGCTGTTGGTGATTTGGAAGGTGCAACGGAAGCCTACCGTAAAGCAATCGAGATTGACCCGAACACCCCCACTCCGGAATCTATCCAGTTCAAATTGGGCGCGAATAACGCCAACGCAGATCCGATGTTCACCGCAGCTTTAGCAGCTGAGGAAAAGGGGCAATACGAAGCTGCAGCTAATCTCTACCGCTTTTTGGTTGAATCAAAGCCTCTCAATAATGAAGTACGGCTTGGTTTGAGCCGGGTCCTGTGGGAACAAGGCCGCTACCAGCTCTGCGATATGCAAATGAATGGTATCGCCAGCGGCGTACGCGGTTGGCGCGGACACCTCCTTCAAGCCAAGCTAGACATCCGCTTCAAGCGCTTCGGCAAAGCAAGAACCTCACTCATGCTTGCCTTGCGTAATCGCCCAGACCTTAGGTCTGCAGAACTCTTGTTGGCCTACGTGGACCAGCAAATCAAAGAAGAACGCAACGACGATTCGGAAGACACTTAGGCCCTAGCCTAAGTTTCATTCCGACCGCAAACCATCAGTGGCTCAGATCGAACCTACAACAAACCTCGCATTACCCGCGGTCCTTAACCGGTCGCGGGCGGAAGACTTGACCGATCTTTGGGATACGGTTCAAGACGAGGGAATCACCGAGATTGACGGCGGCGCCGTGATTACGGTGGATTCGTCTGGGCTTGCATTGCTGCTTGACGGCTTACGTCGTGCAAAGTTCGGCGATCACCCCGTCACAATTTTGAATCCGACGCCTCCACTCATGGCGGCACGTCGCGCATTCAATCTCTATGACTTGATGCTGTTCCCCGAAAACGTCGAGGATGTCATCCTTGAAGCCGAGCTCGGCATGCGTCTCGGAGAAGTACTCATTGAGTTTGGATACTTGACTCAAGAGGCTCTTGATAGTGCAGTCAAACTGGCTGATGAACGACCTGACACTTATCTAGGGCAGGTGTTGGTAGAAGAGAATCACATCACCGAGGAGCAGTTAGCGCGTTCCTTAGCGATGCAACATGGCCTGCCCTACGTCGACCCATTGGCCGAAGGCGTATTGGATGTTTCACTCGAGTGTGAGGTCCCATTTGCGGAACTCCGTGTCCATGGGATTCTGCCATATCTACGTTTAGGCGATACCCTAGCGGTTTCGCTCAAGGATCCGGCAGATGTCTATGCAGCAGACGTGGTACGGAAATACACCGGCATGTCGGTGATTACTACAGTCGCCACCCCCGCTGCCATCCACTCCGGATTGGACCAGATTCAGCGCGCCGTTGCTGCCAGTGGAACTGGAGAAACCACCATCGACGAGGAGTCGGTAAGTGCCGAGGAGCGTTTCAATGAGATTGTCATCAATGCCATCATTGAAGGTGCTTCCGACATTCACATTGAGCCCAACCCAGACTATTACATGTTGCGTTACCGGGTTGACGGCCGCCTCCATGAAGTCACCCGACTCAACCCGCAAATCGGGCATTCCTTAGTCGCCCGCATTAAGGTAGTCGCTGGCTGTGACATCTCAGAAAAGCGCTTGCCTCAAGATGGGCGGATTCACTATCAAGACCGCACCCGCGACGTCGACCTTCGTGTCAATACACTTCCAACCGTGAATGGCGAGAAGGCGGTGATGCGAATTCTTGATCGCACATCAACCGCGCTTGCCCTAAATAAACTTGGGCTCACCGGCACCAGCAGTGCGTGGCTGGATGAGGCCGTCCACCTACCTCACGGCATGGTTTTGGTCACTGGCCCAACCGGTTCAGGAAAAACTACCACGCTTTACAGCGTCTTAGATGAAATTGTAAATCCAGAAACTAATGTTTCTACAGTTGAGAACCCTGTGGAGCGTGCCGTTAAGGGAGTTAATCAGACGCAAATCAACGAGAAGGCGGGTTTGAAATTCGATGTTTGCCTTCGCGCCCTCCTGCGTCAAGACCCTGACGTCATCATGATTGGTGAAATTCGAGACCACGAGACCGCAGAAATCGCGATTGAGGCAGCCTTAACCGGCCACCTGGTTCTTGCTACTTTACACACCAATGATGCTCCAGGCGCCGCCTCCCGCCTGATTCAAATGGGAATGGAGCCTTTCCTTGTCGCTGCAACCTTGCGCTGTGTGGTTGCACAACGACTGGTACGACGCCTATGCGATTCGTGCAAAAAGCCAGTCGAATATCCAGCCGAAGTGATTCAGCAATATCAAGAATTTGGCCTCAATGGAGATCAACACTTTTCCGCTGCTGGTTGCCCATCTTGTCGCCAGACCGGATACGACGGACGCCGCGGCATCTTTGAGGTAATGAAAGTCACTGACGACCTTCAGGACCTCATCGCAACCAACCCATCGTCCGCAGAGATTCGACGCCTTGCACTCAAGGAAGGCATGTCGAGTTTACTGGTGGACGGCATTGACCGCACCAACCGTGGTGTCACCACTTTGGAAGAAGCCATCCGCGCCGGAGGTAAATCATGAGCCTAGCTACTGCATTTAAGAAGAAAAAATCGACCGAACCCGACATCCAGGCCTATGGTGGCAGCATTTCTGCACATGACTCAAAAGATGCCGTAGAAATCAATAACGACGCCTTGATTGATCTTCGCATCAAGCTAAAGCCCAAAGAGTCTCTGCAGGTTTTAATCCAAATGAATGCCATGCTTGAGGCGGGGGTGCCATTGCTTGCTGCTTTGCGTACCTTGATTGAACACGCACAAACTCCCCCATCGGAGCGCGTGCTGATAAAAATCACCTCCATTGTGGAGGGTGGTCACGACCTCTCTTTCGCCTTTAAGTGTCTCCCCAACTGTTTCCCAAACTACGTCGTACACTTGATTGCTGCGGGTGAACAATCCGGTGCATTAGACGAATCACTTGGGCGCTCCATTGAGCTCCTAGACAACCAAATCACTCTCGGAGCCAAAATTCGCGGTACCCTGATGTACCCAGGATTCTTGATGTTTATGACTACCGTCATGACTACCGGAATCCTCTACTTCCTGGTTCCAAAGTTTGAAGGCTTGATGATGAAGAAGCCGGAACTCTTGCCATGGACGACTAAAATCGTGCTGGCCGCTAGCCAATTCCTACGGGCACAACCAGAGTTAGTACTCGCCGGATTCGCCCTCTTCTTTGCTGCAGCCATATTTGTTGTGAAATCAAAGAAAGCGAGAAGTGCCATGTTCGACGTCATCAGTCACGTACCTGTGATTGGCGACCTAATTTTCAAGGCCTACCTTTCACGCTCGGTTGGAACTTTGGCACTGACTTTAGAATCAGGCGTGCCGATTCTAACTGGCTTAGAACACGCCCGCCAAGTTGCGCAGCTCCCACGCCTGCAGGCGCATTGGGAGAAAACCGGAGCCATGGTGCGTGATGGAAAGCCTATGTACACCGCTCTTCAGGGAGAGGACCTTCCACCAGCTTTGATCCAAATGATTATTGCCGGCGAATCTTCAGGAACCCTCGACACTAGCTTACGTAAAGCCGCGGTCTTCCTGGACCGTGAAACCGAAGCGGCACTCAACGCATTCACCAGTTTACTCGGCCCGGCAACGGTTGTGATTGCCGGTGGCGTAGTCGGATTTATCGTGATTTCGCTGATGACCCCGATCCTCACCATGGCCAAGTACGTAGGTTAATGATGAAAACGAAAAAGAAAAATGGATTCACGCTGATCGAAGTTTCGATTGCTGTAGTGCTGATTGTACTGGTTGGCACCTCAGCGATTGCATCCCTGCGCGTTGGCATGCGCACGATGAATGGAACGCAATCAGCATCGGAGGCAGCATCGGCAATTCGAGAATTCCGCGAATTTACTTTCCACGACACCATCGACGCCATGGATTTACGCAATGCAACGGTGGTGACTCCCGTCCTCGGCGATGGCACTCCGATGCCAGGCGTCGATGACATGACGCTTGCGATTACGGTGCAAGCAGTCGATGACATCGACCCTACTGTGACGGTAGATATTGCGGATTCAAGAACCAGAATTGTCACTGTCGTAGCTACCAGCAATGAAAAAGAGTTAATGGAGGCACTATGGCTGATCGCAGAGCATTAAACCGCGGCATTTCACTTGCGGAAGTTGTGATGGTGGCAGCCATTGGCCTCACTCTTTTCGCTATGGCGGTGCCCGCCGCCCAGAACGATGACGTCGCTGGAACGGTAGCAAGAAATATTGTTTCCGATGCGGTGCGTGCTCGTTCCCATGCGCGGCGTAGCTGGGAAACCGTCACCATGCAGATTGATATCACCAACGAACGTTGGCGCACCTTGAAGCAGGATGGAACCTTCCTTGCCAGTACCGGAATCGATGCTAACGGATGGCACAACGCCCCTCCCGGTGTTGATTTTCGTCAGGTCGAAGGCATGCCTACCGACCTCACCTTCCTCCCTAACGGTCGAGCCTCGGAAAGCACCGCCGTACGCATCCACATCGGAACCAAGCAGTGGGAGATTCGTGTCGACGCCTTGAGCGCGCGCGTGGTTGCAGAGCCTGTTTCAGAAAGTCAAACGCCCTAGGTCATCACCATGAAATTCAAGCACAAAGGCATACTCAAACGCAACTCCGGATTCACCCTCCTGGAGATTATGATTGCAACGACCATCGCCATGGTCCTCCTATTTGGCGCACTTTACAGCACCAGTGAGACTCTCTCCGTAGTGCGCGAAGGCGACACCATGATTCATACCAATGTGCATGCCCGCCGTGCCTTGGACCGGATTCTAAAGGACTTCCGCTACTCCTCGGCTCTTACCGTAAACGGTGATGCCGTGAATGGCTGGAGTCTTGTCACCACCACCACCGGAACCTTAGATCCAGGCGAATTGACCTACACCTGGGACCCTACTTCAAAGGCCTTAGTCGTGTCCAACGGCGCCGACGCACAAACCGTTTTGGATGACCTCCGCGTGTTTAACGTGGTGACGGAGACCGCTGATATTAATGGTACGAACTCGATTACTCGCATCAAATTGGAATGGATTTTGGGCTTGGATTCCGGATCCGAAACCGGAGCAGGCACTTTGGACGCAGCCCGTACCTTTGAATTAGCTGGAGCAACCTGGATCCGGAGAAATGATGTGTGATCCGCCGCTTTTGTCTTCAAGGCAAAGAGGGTCTGTCCTATTGATGACCCTCCTGGTAACGGGGTTAATGGCAACCATGGCATTATCCTTTGCCTCCTCCATGGGTACCCAAATCCAAATCGCGCGCGACCAAGCTGCAACTCTCCACGCCGACTTGGCTGCGCAATCCGGTTTGGAATATGCGCAACGACGCTTGCTCATCGACCCCCTCTGGGATGGCACTTTCAACGGTCCACTGCTCTATGCCGAAGGCACCACTTTCACCATCGTGCGCAAGGCAGGCAAAGCATCTGTCATCATGCCCTCCGAAGTTTCTCTTATCGTCGAGGGAAACCAATCCGCATCTCGTGCGCGCTTTGAGACGATGCTTTATGTGAATCCAGGCGACCCCCTGCTAGACAAAGCGGTTTCGATTTTGGGCAATGTTACCGGGTCAAATATTAAAATTGACGGCGACTACCTCATTTTGGATGCCAAAGGTTGGCTGTGGGACTTCCGTATTGATCTCATCCCTGAAGTACAAACCGACCCTCGATTGACGCGTACCGAGAAAAGGGATGTACAAGTCAAATTAGATGCCCTGGCCGTCACCGAAAAAGGAAACACTGCGGAAGTAAGTGAACACTTGGATGACCACGGTGAACAAGGTCATAGTGACATTTCCGGAGTCATGGAATCCGTTTCTGTGAAGGACTCCGGAGAAAAAGTTAGTAGCTCTGTGACCGCATCCATTGAAGAACTATTACTCCATATTCGCAAGACCAATTACCTGATTGAAGGTGTATGGGCGCGTAGTGCCAAAGGTGAGGAAACCTTTATTGCTCTCGATCGCCTCGATGCACCAGGGGCCCTCCACAACTTCAGTCAAACCCTTTACTCCTGGGCAGAAAAGCAGATTCAGGAGAAGCAACCGGTACATGCACCTGGATGGGATTTCAGCGACTACTTGATACCCCATTCAAAAATTCGAATCTTTGATCACATTACCCAAGTCCAAGATTTAGACATCGAAGAGACCGCGATATTTTTATTGAATGAGGGTGATCAACTCAATCTCAAAAATGTCCACTTCCACGGTGGCCTAGTGGTTTGGGTAGAAAATGAATACGACTACACCGGGGCGCCCAGAAATCCAGTACTCCTTTCAGGATCCAACTCCTTCGGCGGCGGCAGCGGTGGCTTAAACAATATCGGCATTTTGGCGCCCGGCAGTAGCTTAGAGGTAGAAAAACTAGGGGCTGCCCCTAACCTAATCGAGGGATACAGCGTCATCCATTCGCTAACCAAGGTGCGCCGCCTACAGCACCTCGGCGTTTTGATTATTCTCAACTCCGCCACCGATGTTTTTGACTCAAGTTTCACTTTCGATCCAGTGATTTCGGCATCACCTCCAGAAAGCATTCTCTTTTTTGGAGATCTACCTGGAGTACGCGTAGCGCAAGTGATTGAGTCATTTGACGCATTACCTGCGCTTTAATAAATTTCCTTCCCTTTGGGTCGGCGGCTTCGGTCGTCGGCCCTTTTTTGTTTAGTCCCCCGTTTCGCGTCCGTTAAGGGTGAAATCGTCATTTTCTAAAAATGAAACAATCACCCAGAACTCGAAATAAAGCGTCAAAGGGCTCCGTCCTTTTGCTCGTGATTCTAGTGACCAGCCTACTCGCGGCGGTCTCAGCATCCTTCTATTCCAGCGTAGAATCCACCATCATGGTTACCCGCGGCGACATCGGATCCATCTCTGCCGAGTTTGCAGCAGAGTCTGGCTTGGAATACGCACAACGAAGAATCATGATGGACCCAACCTGGAGCGGCACGGGGGCAAACGGATTCACCTTCCCTGACGGGGAAACGTCCTTCGTGATTAGCGCGACTTATGATGGCTCCTACAGCAAGAATGACGACGATGATGATGGTGATGATGACGTGTATGACGACGATGATGACGGCGACGGCGACAACGGCGACGATGACCACGATGGCGACCACAGCGATGGCGACCACAACGGTGATGACGGCGGCGACCATGACGATGGCGGTGATCATGACGATGGCGGTGACCATGATGATGGCGGTGACCATGATGACGATGACCACGATGGCGACCACAGCGGTGATGACGATGGTGGCCATGACGACGGCGGCGACCATGATGATGGCGGTGATCATGATGATGGCGGTGATCATGACGACGGCGGCGACCATGACGATGGCGGCGATGATGGAGTCTGGTTTGTTCACACTCTCGAGATTTCTGGGAGCAAAGGCGACGCTCGGTCCCAGATTGGAAGTGCCATCAATGTGTTCACTGGCGAAGGCGGGAAAGCTAACTACGCACTAATATTCCTCGGCGACGACTTTGCAATGAACGCTGGTTCCATCCAGGGCGATGCCTTGATTACTGACCTTGGGAACCGAGCCAAAGATTGGATTATCAATTCCGATGGAGATGGAGCATTCTCGAATGGCGATTCCAATAAAAAGGGAGACATCAGCTTTCAAAACTCTGGCGTTGATGGAAATCTTTACCACTACTCCAACTCAAAGGAACTCCAGGGCCTTGGCGAAGAAATCGTTCTCACCGATCGGGCGAAAACTCCAACCTACGCAATGGATGCCTTTTCCAGTCCAGGTCCGGGAAAAACCATCTTTACCAACGTCACCGAACTAACCGGACTTTATTTAGAAAACACTGCCGTAGTTCAACTAAGCCACGGTGAAAACCTGGTTCTCACCAACTGCACTTTGAATGGAGGGTTAGTCGTCCTGGTACCAAACGGCACGGATCTCAGAGATGGCCCGCGCAACTCGATTGAGTTGAATGGCCTAACTTCCATTGGCGGCGGAGACGGAGGCGCAGAAGCAAACATTGGCCTACTCGCTCCTGGCTGCAGCTTGAGAGTGGATCAAACTGGGGCAACCATCACCGGCTTTAGTTACTTAAACCAGATTGATTCGGCCTGGCTCACTGACTTTACTGGCCAGCTTGTAGT
This sequence comes from Planctomycetota bacterium, assembly GCA_045047305.1. Taxonomy (GTDB): domain Bacteria; phylum Planctomycetota; class UBA1135; order UBA1135; family UBA1135. The sequence continues at coordinate 33,053 of JASFYO010000035.1, forward strand.
CTTAAACAAGATCCAGGATTTCAATGACAGCAATGTTGTTTTTGATGCGAACATCGCGGCGAATCTCCCAAGCAGCATTAGCCTGGACGGAGCGCGGGGCCACACTGACGTGCTTGAGGTGTTCGAAGATTTCTACACTGAATAGAAACGATGAAGGGACACGAGCAAAAGCTATTCCTCAAGCTAATGCCCCGTCGTCCGCTAAAGAGCATGGAGGCTGGTTGCCCTCCATGCTCTTATGCTAATAAATCAAAAGAAAAAATCAGGGAATCAAAGAGGTTCAATTCTTCTCCTAGTCATTCTCGTTACTGGACTCCTGGCGACCCTCACGGCAAGCTTTTCCGGGACTCTCAATGACCGCATGGACGTGCAGCGCGATGAATCAGCTGCACTACGTGCCGCCTTCGCTGCCGAATCAGGCCTTGAATACGCCCAGCGACGCCTATTGCTCGATTCGACCTGGAACGGGACGGGCTCGGTTGGGCTTACTTTAAGTGATGGCCTTACTCATTTTGTCATTGCCGCTGCGCCCGACGCAAGCAGCCCCTATGGCGATAACGTGCATGTTTTAGCAATTGAGGGCGATTACCAAGAAAGTAAATCACAACTAGGAAGCACTGTTCAAGTGTTCTCAGGCGAGGCCGGGAATACCCAACTTACCCTGATTGCCCTTGGCGAGAATTTCAAAATGAAGCATGGCATGGTTTATGGAGACGTTCTAGTTTCTGATAAGGCAAACAAAGTGAATGACTGGGTATTCGACGCACAAGGCGTAGGCAGCTATCAACCAGGCGGGGCTGATCTTGATGGAAGTACGATTTTCTTTTGCACTGGAGTGGATGGAACTCTCTTTAAGTTCGACGGCCTTGGAGGCGATTACCAATGGCTTGGCGACGAGGTTCTAGTCACGGAAAACAGTCAAGCACCTGCGTGGGATTTAGACGATTGGATCGTCCCAGGTCCGGGAAAAGTCATCTTCAATGGCGTCACCAGCATGAATTGGGAATACTTCGATGAGACTGCAGTTTTCATTCTTGATGCAGGCGAAAAACTTGTCCTGAATGGTTGCACCTTCGCTGGAGGCCTAGTGGTCTATTGCCCAAAGGATTACGATTTACGCCAAGGTTACCGCAACCTCATCAAGCTAAAGAACTCCACTTGCGTCGGTGGTGGCGACGGCGGCGTTGAGCCAAACATTGGCATTATTGCTCCTGGTGGCAAACTTGCTAACGATTGGAATAGCAACTGGATTTGCGGATTCAATTTTGTCAACGAAATCGGACTGCTTCGTTATGCCGAAATCTATGGACAGACCATCGTGCTCAACACGATTAGAAATATGGATGATTGTGTCGTTTCGTACTGGGCACCAGCTGCCGAAAACCGCCCAAGCATCATCAACTTCGGCGTGGTTAGCGGATACACCGATATTCTGTCCGTCTTTGAGGACTTTAACTAGGACCAATCCCTGACCGCCGGACTTGTGCTTCAAGGCCAGCCCCTACCTTTGAGGGCGGCCTTGCTTTACAATCTGCCCATGGCGGAACCCCAGGACCCCGCAATAAGCCAGCCTTGCCCTGCTGCTGCGGCGAATAGCCTCCGCCATCGTTCAGTGCTGGAATCCAAGCACCTCGACCACCTTTTTGAGCGCAGCTTCCCTTCCTTTGGCGGCGCCTTCTTACGCCGAGTCTGGACCCTCTTGGATGAAGCCATTGGCCGCGGGATCCCCATGACCCTCTCCATCTCGGGGCCTGTCACAGCTTCTGGGCAGCACTATGCTTGGCTCAATCCACTTTTGGATTGTGGCTGGTTTGCTTATCTCTCAGTGACTGACGCCGTCTGCTACCACGATGCACACCGCGCCCTGTCCAGCATATCGGAACAGGATTTCACCGAAGTCCCCATCTTTGGCGACGATAGTCAACTACGCGACAAGGAAATTATTCGTATCACCGACATCGGATTCCCAGAATCCGTTCTGCTCGATACCGACACTTACCTCTGCACACTCTTGCGCTTACCAGAATTCCAGCGGCGCATGACCGGCCCTGAGTTCCGCAACCTTCTCGGCAAACACTTTGCAGCCGCAGAAACGCAGAACCAAGCACAAGAAGGCTTACTTGCCTTATGCCACCGCAAAGCAATACCAGTTTTCGTTGGTGCTCCTGCAGATGGTTCCGTGTTCCTCAATTCGACTTTGCTATGGGCCCTAAAGGATGCCTGTGGCGACGCCTACGCTTTCGATTTGGATCTCCACGGAGAAGTCCTGGAATCCTGCGCATATCACCATTGGGGCCTGTTTGAGTCCGACGCAAAGAATCTGGGCACACTAATCCTTGGTGGTGGAGTGCCCAAAAATTTCAACTTGCAGCCGGAGCCTGCATTGAGCCAGATTTTCGGATTCGACGGCATCCGCGGCTATCTCTACGATATTCAAATCACCACAGCGCCAATCACCGATGGCTCCTTGAGCAGTTGCCCACCGGCCGAGGCCGTAACTTGGGGGAAAGTAGATAAAGAAAACTATCGTAATACTACCGAAAGTTTTCACTGTGATTACTCCATTGTCATGCCCTTGCTGGCTAAAGCCTTATTAGAGAAACGTTCACGACTCGCACGACTTGCGGATGAACTTGGAATGAAAACCTTAATCCAGCGCCACCCTGAAGCCGCAGGCTACTTACGCTCCACCGAAGGCTTTCGCCTTTATGATCAACGCGATGACCTGCGCGAAACCTTGCGCCAGAAAATCCGCCAACACGCCGACCGGCTGCGTCAAGCAAGCGGCCATACCCCGAACCAACCAACAGCATGATTTCTGTCGTTGTCCCGGTATTGAATGAATCTGGAAACATCAACTCTTTGATTGATGAAATCCATGAGGCGCTTGCGCCACGTTTTGATGAATACGAAATCATCTACGTCGATGACGGCAGCACCGACCAAACTCCTCAAGAGTTGGCGGAACGCAAAGCCCGTGATCCTAAGTTACGCATCCTGCGTCACGCGAAGGCATGTGGGCAAAGCTCAGGCGTCCGCAGCGGGGTTCGGGCGGCACGCTTTCCTTGGATAGCCACCCTCGATGGTGACGGCCAAAACCATCCAGGAGACATTCCAGCACTGTGGGATGCACGCCCAAAGGGTCTCGCTCCAGAGCAGCCTTGGCTTGCCATCGGCCATCGCGTCGACCGCCAAGACACCAACTCCAAACGCTGGGCTTCGCGTTTTGCCAACCGCCTACGGGCCCGCGTCTTACGCGATGACACCCCCGACACCGGCTGTGGCATCAAGGTTTTCTCACGCCACACCTTCCTCACCTTGCCGTGGTTCAACCACATGCATCGCTACTTCCCAGCCCTTGTACGCCGCGCTGGTGGCACCTCCATTTCGGTTCCAGTACGTCACCGAGAACGCGGCGCGGGCAACTCCAAATACGGAGTCTGGGATCGGGCTTGGGTTGGCATTTGGGACCTTATGGGTGTACGTTGGCTCATGAAGCGTAATGCCGTTCCGGAAATTCACGAGGTCGAAGCATGAGCTGGTGGGAACAATTCGCCGAGAACGCTAAAAGCCCGATTGCGGTTGTAGGTTTCATCGGACAAGCTGTGTTTTTTATGCGCTTTCTGGTGCAGTGGTTGGCTTCCGAAAAGCAGCAGAAAAGCGTCATTCCAACCGCCTTTTGGTACTTCAGCATCGGCGGGGGCTTCTTATTACTGCTCTATGGAATCCTAGACCACGATCCCGTCATCCTGATTGGTCAATCCACTGGCCTGTTGATTTACCTGCGTAACTTGCACTTTATTCGCCTGCAAAAGCAAAAAGACTTGCCGGAATCGTGAAAGGTCTAGCCAGCGCCCTGCTGCTGATCCCCGTGGTGGCGATCATGGCTTTCTTCATCAAGCCTTTGTTGGTGGTGGACGAGACGCGATATTTGGCAGTCGCATGGGAGATGTGGAACCACAACAGCTTTTTGGTCCCCCATCTCAATGGCAGTACTTATGCGCATAAACCGCCATTTCTTTTCTGGTTAATGCATCTTGGTTGGAGCATCACTGGTGTCAATGAATGGTGGCCACGCCTGCTTGCCCCCATCGCCCTGATTCTCGACACCTTGCTGCTCGTTCGGCTCAGCAAACGGATTTGGCCAACCCAAAAGCAAACGGCATACACCGCCGGCATACTTTTCGCCGGCACGCTGTTTCCTATTTTGTTCTCTACCGGAGTCATGTTCGATTTATGGGCCACCATGTGGGTCATCCTCGGCATCACCGCACTTTTCGACGCCCACGCCGGTGCTCCACTCAAACGCACTCTCCCACTTGCAATCCTCGCCTTAGGTTTCGGCATCGTCACCAAAGGTCCAGTACTACTGCTCTATCTCCTTCCCCCCGCCCTAGCGGCTAGACATTGGGGTGGCTGCAACTGGAAAAGAGTACTGCAAACGGGAATCTTCGGCCTACTCGGTGGCGCTGCGCTTGCCTTATGCTGGGCCATCCCTGCCGGCATCGTGGGTGGCGAGGCCTACCGCGAGGCCATTTTCTGGGGCCAAACGGCTGGTCGGGTGCAAGATAGCTTCGACCATGCGCGGCCACTTTGGTGGTACCTTCCTCTACTACCGATTTTACTATTCCCGTGGATTTGGTGGCCACGCAGCTATCAAGGGTGGAAGTCCTTACGCCGGCAAAGCCCGGACCTTATGCGTTTTTTATTCTGGGCTGTTGTGCCGCAATTCATAGTCTTCTCGATGATTAGCGGTAAACAACCTCACTATCTCCTACCCATGTTTCCAGTCCTGGCACTTGCCTTTGCGCGCAACCTCCAACTGCAGCCAAAAAGTGAGAAGCGTGGCATGGCGTTGCCCATCATCCTTCCAGTTCTGCTCTGCATTGTCTTTTTCAGCTCCCCGTTATGGCTTCACCGCCTCACTGTTCCTTCGTGGCTACAAGCAGAATCTCTCATGCTCAGCGGGGGCATTCTGCTTTTCGTGCTTTTCCGAGTCTTCAATCTTGAGCGTCGCGGGGCACCACGAGTCTCCACCCTTGCTTACCTCTCTCCTGCGATTGCCATTGCCATCTTGCTTGCGCTTGGCCAAGACTTCCGCACCGATTACGACGTACGCCCAGCTTCTCTGCAAGTGGCGAAATTGCAAGAACAAGGGCACGAAGTTGGATTCCTCGACATGGAATATGCTGGCCAATTCCACTTCGCTGGACGCCTTACCAAAGCTATATCCAATCCCAGTGGACGCAAGGAGCTAATCACTTGGCTAAATCGATATCCCGATGGCTGGCTAGTCGTCGTCGTGAAGCGCGGCCGCGAGTTTCCGTATGGAATACCAAAACGGCCACCGGAGCAATTCGGTAGCCGTTTGGTGCAGTTTTGGAGTGCGCAAGAAATGCTCCGCGCAATCGGGTTGGATTCGGATCTCTAGAAGAACCAGGAGAGGCCCACAGAGCCTGACCAGGAATCGGTATCCCCACCACTCACATCAGGCAGTAGGTAGCTGGTGTTTTGCAACTCCAGCTCAATGGCCAAATCCTCCTTAAAGAAGTGCATCACGCCAATCGAGCCAGTAAGGGCAGTCACGTTTTCCTCAAGGGCCCCTACACTTGCAGTGCCAAGACCGGCACTAATCTCCGCATACGGCCGAGTCGCACCGTAAGTCGTCATGTAGTAGCGGCCGAATAGGTTGAGCGCGGTGTAATCCAAATCGACCCCGCCGCCCCGATCGATGGTATCCAAGTCTCCACTAAGACCAGCTTCTAGGTTGGCGCTGAAGAAGTACCCAAAGGCCCCGCCAAGCTGAGCGGCAGAGCCATTCATGAGACCGGTTCCGTTCGATGAGAAGCCGATATCGCCGGATAGACGCATCATGCCTGGCTCGAAATCCATGCCTTGAGGGTGAGCGCTGGGATGCGAGGAGCAGCTCGCGAATGCAGCGAGCGGGAGCAAAAGGAGGATGCGGTGAAGGTTCATTGCGGAAAGTAAGTATCCCGGGTGGCTCAAAGAATACGCGGGTGAAGGTAGACCGTCAACCAGCGCGGGGCACGGAGTCGGGAAGAAATCGTGCTCGTAAGGGGCTTTAAGGCAGTAATTTACGGACGATGTATGCGATTCTCTCTGGGCCATCGTCGTAAGAGAAGATGTAACGCACCTTACCTTCCCGATCGATCAGGTAACTGCGTGTGGAATGATCCATGGTGTAAACCGCTGCTGAGTCCAAATCCACCCGCTCAAACCAGCCAGCATAAGCGCCAATCACCTTCTCTATATTTGCTACCGAACCGCTCAGTCCCGTAACTGGGATATGAAAACTCGCAAGATAGGCACCCAGGATTTCTGGAGTATCACGCTCCGGGTCAATGGAAACGAACAAGGTGCGGACCTCCTTCCCGGCATCGCCGAGCTTGGCGTAAACCTTTTCCAGCTTAAGTAGGGTAGTGGGACAGACGTCTGGGCAATGGGTGAAGCCGAAAAAGAGCAGGCGGACCTCTCCATCGTGTTCGGACAGGGTGTAGTCCTCACCATTTTGCGTGGTGAGAGTGAAATCGCCACCAATCGAGATGTCATCGAACTCCAGAAGGCCGTCCTCAGGGTCACTGCAGGCGCCTAGGCACAACAGCAGACCCAGCAAGCAAGAAACTTTCATTGGACTTTGACTGGGGCTTCGATGGTGATGGCGCCCCCTTTTTCGAACTCTAAGGTAATTGGAATCACTTGCCCTTCTTCCCAAGCGCTGTCCAGCTCGAAAAACATTAGGTGACTACTTCCTGGCTTGAGCACCAAGGTTTCGCCTGGGGCAATCGAAAACGAATCCACACGACGCATTTTCATCTTGTCATCGATGATTTCCATCGAATGCAGCTCTGCCACTCCCGCGCGAGGAGTGGATGCCCCAATCAAGCGACGCGACGCTGAACCCTTGTTCTCGATTTGCAGAAAGGCGGCACTGTTTTCATGCGGAGGCCGCGAAGTACGGGCCCAGGCATGGGTGGGCATCAAAACCGAAACCGTTACCGCTTTTTCAGGTGTTGCTTCTTCGCCGCCAGAACAGGCCGACAAAAGGAAGATGGAGGACAGCAGGAGGGCGAGGCGCATTTGCCCCTCATTTCACCACAGGAGAGCTCCTTCTGGAAGCCCCCCTGCCGTCCAAAAAACTAAGAGATGGTCTCGTTGTGAATGTTGGAAACATTGCCAGTTTCCGTCATCTGTACCCAAATCGTGCGCCCAGTCAAGCCAGATGGCAGCAGGCGGTTGGTATCGACCACACCGAAGCTATCTGCAGTCAGGGTCAAACCAATCCGGTGATTGTTCAGGCCGAGGGTTTCACCAGTTGCTGGTTCAAAGCTGCTGCCCAATCCACTAAAGGAGTAAGCCAGAAGCACACTTCCCAAAGCAGTGCAATCATCCACGCGGATGTTCACCATGCTGCCAGCAGTCATGGTACCCATGGTCAGGAGCATGGGTACACCAGGCCCGGTTGCTTCCACAGCTGCACGCAAGTTCACGCGGCCGAAACCAAAAGTATTGTCTTCGCCTACTGCACCGATGTCATCGCAAGAGCTGAGAAGAATGTCTTCCACAGCCTGTGCCGAGATACCTGGGTTTTGCGCAAAGATCATCGCAGCTACACCATTGGTCAGTGGAGTTGCAAAACTGGTTCCAGAGGGTGCAGAGTAACCCCCACCACGTGCCGTACTCTCAATGTTTACACCTGGAGCCACACAATCCACTGCCAGGCCATAGCTGGAGAAACCTGCCTTATTGTCATTGGAATCGGTGGCGCCAACGACGATGACATCGGGGTAATCGAAACCACTGTGGTTGGTGTTGGAATTATCCGCAGCGTAGAAGTAAAGCCCACCTTGTCCCTTAATGTAGGTACCTGTGGTTCCAATGCTTGGGTTCTGCACCCCAGAATAGCTTGCACTAATTGTGGATGCGCCAGCATTCACAGCTACGCGTGCACCATCGGTTAGGTCGCTCAAGAACGCGCCGCCGCTTGCTGCCTCGCTTACACGAATCGGCATGAGTTGGATATTCCAAGCTACGCCTGCAACACCAATGCCGTTATTGCCGTCGGCGCCAATGCAGCCGCCAACCCAAGTACCGTGACCATTGATATCTTCAATATCACCGCCAGCACTTTGCCAAACACCAGAAACCTGGTTGTATCCAGGAATCAAGTTATTCACCAAGTCGGGGTGATTGGTATCGACACCAGTATCTGTGTAAGCGGCAATGATGGTCGGTGCATCGGTGATGGTGTTCCAAGCAAGCTCCGACTCCATGTTCTGGTGGTGCCATTGCTGGTTGAACAGCGGATCATTGGGCGTATTCAGTGGATAGAGCATCCAGTCAGGGTGGACGTACTGATAATCACCAGTAGCCATCAGCCATTCGTGAACTCCGTCTTCGGTCATGCCCGTAGGAAGGGTGATGACGTATTCGTCCACCTCTTTGGAGTACTTAATGACCAAGCCATCCAGGCGAGTGCGAGTTTCTGCAGAAATTTCGGCGTTCTGCAAAGGGCGCACAATCATGCGGCCAGTGAGCTCTTCAAAGCCAGGCTGGTCTTGAAAATGGGACTGCGCGGCAAGAGGTAGGCCGAGCAAAAACGCTGCGGCGAGGGTTAAGGCTGTTTTCATTTAGGGTAGGTTCGTTTAGGGCGAAACTTGGGGGAGTATAGAAATCTAACATGCGCGAAGCTGTTTGCACGGGTTTCTGTATGCTCAAGCTCATAAAATAATTACGAATTTACGGAACCTAAACCGAATTCCTTCTGTGGCTCCTTCTACAAGCCCCTTAACGGCACGTACACCAGCTATGTCCTCATCAGGCTACACCTTGCTTCGCACGTCTCCGTGCCCGTGCAAAACGGTTGAACCTGGGCGGGCAGTCGCCATTCAATAAGGTCTGGGGCCCAACTCGAGTCTATTCTTGCACTACCCACTACAATTTGGATTTCCATCCGGAATTCGGTCTTAGAGACTCAATTATGAAACTTTCACCATTTCCCCAATCTTCCTTGGTTCGGGACGTATCCATCCAACTGAGGTTCTCCAATAGCCTGCTTCGAGCAACAGAAATCACGAATTGCGCCTTCAGCTCACTCTTTAGGCGAGATGCCTGGGGCTTCACTCCCCCATGCCTCCGGTCGATCTTCTTGTCGGATGCAGCATCCAAAAGTCTGCCACGGAAAAAAGACTAGTCTCGAGAATCGCATCATAAATCTCAAACCCTTAGAATAACGCCATGATTTCTCGTTGCTCCGGCATCCTTTTTTCCATGCTCTTGGCCTTGCCCTTAGCGGCTCAAGAGCCTGAGTTCCGTACGCCCTCCGCGCGGCCCGACACCACCATCTTTAGCCCACTGCGGCTTCCGACAGCAAATCGCATGCGCACTGGGGCGGGTAAACCTGGGGCAGATTACTGGCAACAGCAAGCGGACTATGAGATCCAGGCCTCGCTCAATCCGGATACCCGGGTGGTGCATGGAACCGCGCACATCACCTACACCAATGCCTCGCCAGATGACTTAGATTACATTTGGCTGAGCCTCGAGCAAAATGCCTTCCGCGAGGACAGCATTGCTGCACGCATTGGTGGAGCAACCGCCATCGGCATGAAGAATGCAGAGGGCGATGGCTACACCCTGAGCGCACTACAAGCGCGCGGCAAGGATTTAGAGTATTCGGTTTACGACACCATGGCGCGAGTCATGATGCCAAAGCCGATTAAAGCCAATGGCGGCAAGTTCGAATTTGATATTGAGTGGGATTTCACCATTCCGTTAAAAGTCTTTCGCCGCTTCGGCATTGCCGATTTTGACGACGGCAAAGTTTACGAAGTCGCGCAGTGGTTCCCGGCAGTCGCCGTTTACGACGATATCAATGGCTGGAACACACTCCCCTATCTAGGTACGGGTGAGTTTTACTCCAACTTTGGCACCTACGATGTGGAACTTACCGTTCCACGTTCGATGATTCTTGTGGCCACTGGAGAGCTGCAAAACGAGCGCAAAGTGTTCACTGCGGAACAAGTAAAGCGTTTAAAAGCTGCACGCAAAAGCGAGGAAACCGTCATCATTCGCGGTGCGGATGAAATCGGCAACCCCGAAAGCCGTCCGCAAGGGGATGGTCCATTAACTTGGAAGTTCCATGCGGAAAAGGTGCGTACGTTTGCTTGGGCGTGCTCGGACATCTTCATTCTCGATGCTGCATCCTCCGGCGATATTCTAATTCAATCGGCCTACCCAGAAGATGGGCTTCCGGTTTGGGGGAAATCCACCCAAATGCTAAAAACCTCGATTGAAGGTTATTCAAGCCGTTGGTTCCCATACCCCTACCCTGTAGCAACCAACGTGTTTGGTGCGGAAGGCGGCATGGAGTACCCGATGATCATTTTCTGCCGAGGGCGCAGTGAGAGCGGCGTTTATGGCGTCACGACTCACGAAATTGGGCACAACTGGTTCCCCATGTTGGTGAACTCGGATGAGCGTCGGCACGCATGGATGGATGAAGGCTTTAACACTTTCATCAATGGCTACTCAACCGAGGAATGGTTTGGGCCACAGCGTAAAAATGAAAATGATCCCGCGGCATTTGCTGCCTTCATGCTAATGCCAAACCAAATGCCAATTGACACTCCTGCCGATATGCTCGGCGGCAACTTACTCGGCATTTTAGAATATATGAAAACTGGCGTAGGCTTGACGCTACTGCGTGAAACGATCATGGGGCCAGAACGCTTCGACTTTGCCTTCCGCACATACATTAAGGAGTGGGCATTCAAATCACCCCAACCTGCGGACTTCTTCCGCTGCATGGAAGATGCCGCCGGCATGGACCTTGCATGGTTCTGGCGCGGATGGTTTTACGAAACGAGCTACTTAGACCAAGCGGTCAGTGGCGTTTCTCAGGCAAACGGCAAGCGTGGTGCACGGATTCGTTTTGATAACCTCGGCGGTCTAGTGATGCCTCTGCATTTCCAAGTGGAGTACGAAGATGGCACCACGGAGGATTTCGAATACCCGGTGCAGATTTGGTTTCAGAATGACCGCATCATCCAAACGATTCCCGGTGACCGCATGATTCACAGCGTAACCATTGACCAAAAGCGTAAATTCCCAGAAGCCAAACGTTCCAACAACACTTGGTCAGAGACCGACGGTTAAAGCGGGCCTAGAGCTCTCTCAGGCAGAGGCAGTGCGCTGACATTCCACCTAAAAATGTCAGCGCAAATGGTGATATCCGTTTAACCTGGAACCACCATGGTTTCCCTAAACCTCCGACGTCCACTCGCCGCACTCATCGCGTTTTGCCTGTTCGCGGGGCAAACCTTTGCTACCTGGTCTATTGTGGTAGTGAACCGCCGCACCGGAGAAATCTGCGTGGCTTCAGCAACCTGCATTGAAGATTTCAACCTGCGCAATGCCTTGAGCATTATCGGCACGGAATCTGGAGGAGGCGCGGCGCAAGCGATGGTGTCCTCCGTCGCAGTGCGCACTCTGATTCAAGATTTGATTTTGCAAGGCGTACCACCAGAGGAAATATTGGACGCAGTCGATGCTATCGATAATATTTTCCAATCGCGCCAGTTTGGCATTGTGGATTTAGCCGGACGCGCGGTGACCTTTTCTGGAAGCAATACTTTTGATCACGCCTCCGGCGTCACCGGGGAAATTGGCGACTTTGTTTATGCCATCCAAGGCAACATCCTTACTGGTTCGGCAGTCATCACGGAGGCCGAGCTTGCTTTCCGCAACACCCCGGGCGACTTGAGCCAACGCGTCATGGCCACCATGGAAGCCGCACAAGCCATGGGTGGCGACGGGCGTTGCTCCTGCGATCCGCAAGCCCCAACGAGCTGTGGGTCTCCTCCAACCAGCTTTACAAAAAGTGCGCATGTAGGATTCCTCATCATCGCACGGCCTGGAGATGAACCATTCTGTGATGGTTTTGGCTGTGGCAAAGGCGATTTATACATGGTCATCAACAAGGCCGGTTTGATTGCATCGGACCCGGACCCAGTGTTTGAGATGCGCATTAAGTTCGATCAATTGCGGCTCGACTTAGACGATCGCCCCGACGGCAACCATTCCGAAGTATTCGCCTTTGATCCAGAAGTCCCTGCCGGACAACTAGCTCCAGTGAGCTATGTTTTGAGTTTGGCAGACGTAGATGGCGATGTGATTACCCACGGCGGCGCCACCATCACCATGCAACATGATCCGCGCTCTGCCGGTTTGTCCTCGCTACTGCAGGTCACCGATCACCTCGACGGCACCTACACCGTAGAAGTACAGCCGGGTACTGAAGCGGGGTTGGATTTACTCCGTTTCATTGTCGACGACGGCATTCGACCCGTCACCCTGTGGCCACCAGCGCGGTTACTCCACCGCGCTCCACTGCAAGCACCACAACTTGCCGGCACGGATGCTCCTGGCCTGCAATCCTTGGTTTCTATGCGTACCGCTTTCCCTCACGCGGATGGGCTTTCAGTTTGGATTCTCGGCAACCGCGGTCTTGGCGGTGAGCTTTTGCTGGCGGAGCGGGCAGACCTGCAATCCGATTTCATCATCAGCACCGACGTTGGGATTGCGCATTTCGCACTCGCATCCATACAAGGACTTTGGGTAAGCGCCGACGGCCTGCGCATGACCCTTTCGGCCTTGGATGCCATTGGCGGCGTACCCCATCTATACTCCACTTCTCGCTTGAGCACTGCCGAAGATTTTGTCGAACCGACCCTGTTGGTCGACTTGGATAGTGGGCTTGGCGAAGGTGGGGCTTGGCTCAGCGCAAATGAACTTGAGATTTGGTTTCACTCCTCGCGCGATGGCCAGTCCGACATCTGGCACGCGACGCGCCTCAATCCACAAGCGCGTTGGTTCCCACCGGAAAAAGTGACGACTCTTTCCACAACGTCGGAGGAGCGTAATCCTATGTTGGATCAAGGCGATACACGATTGGTGTTTTCACGCTTAGCGAACACCCCGGCGCTTGCCTTGTTCTCTGCACAACGCAACCTAGATGGCAGCTTTGCAAGTGCAACCCAACTGCCTGGTAGCTTCTCCGAATCCAGTGTGGATTTAGTTGCCATCGGTAGCACTCCCGCATCGTCTGGC